>DATNGL010000028.1:0-17484 GCA_035605895.1 Rhodanobacter sp. | reverse complement strand
CGCGTCCTTCTTCTCCAGCGCCACGCGCACCTTGATGGTGGCCTTGCCGCGATCGGCGGTCGGCACGATGGCGATGACATGGGCGGGAATCTTCCAGTCGGGATACGCGTCCAGCACCGCCTCGGCCGGCATGTCCGGCTTGACCCGGCCGATATAGGCCTCGTTGACGTCGACATCGACTTCCAGCGAGTCCATGTCGACGATCGTGCCCACGCCGGTACGGGTGAAGCCGCCGCCGGCGGACAGCGGCGAAATGATCTCGCCGACCTGCGCATCCTTGGTGGTGACCACGCCGCTGAACGGCGCACGCACCACGGTGTAATCGAAATTGACCTCGGCCTGCACCGCCTGCGCGGCGGCGGCGGCGGACTGCTTCCGCTGCGCGGCGAGCTGGGCCCGGGTGCTGTCGACCAGGGTGCGTGCCTGCTCGGCCGCCTGCTTCGACACCAACCCCTGCTGCGCCAGTTTCTGCAGGCGTGCCGAGTCGTGCTGGTTCTGCACCAGTTGCGCCTGATACTGCGCCACCAGCGCCTGCGCAGCGGCGGCTTGCGCCCGGGCCGTTTGCAACCCCGCCTTGTAGGCACTGTCGTCCAGTCGCGCCAGCACCTGGCCCTTCGTGACGTGATCGCCTTCCTCGATCAGCACCGCGGTCAGCGTGCCGGTGATCTGCGCCGATACGGTCGCCTGGCGCCGTGCCGTGACGTAGCCGGTCGCCTGCAGCACCGCGCCCGCTTCGCTGTCCGCGTTGAGCGACACCGCCTGCGCCACCTGCACGGGGAGCGCCCGCTGGCCCAGCCAGAACCAGCCGGCGGCACCGAGCAGCAGCAACACGACGACCAGCGCACCGACGATCCACGGCCAGCGCCCACCGGCCCCGCCGTGATCCTCGCGCTGGTGACGCCCGATGCGCAGTTCCTTCAGCAGTTCAGCGTTGTCCACTCGTCGTCCCCGCTCCGGCCCCGCCGGCATTTCGATACCTGCCAATCTGGCTGATCGTCCGCGACGGGGGCAGGGTGCGGCATCAGCCATCGTCGGTGACAGGTGTCATCCCGCTTGGTCGCGCCGCATGCCCCTGCGCAAACCCGGGTTTGCTACGCTTGCCTGCATGACTTATATCATCGCGCCACCTGCCCCGCCCAGCCTGCCGATCCTCGGCAGCGAGCAGCGTTTTCCGATCCGCCGCGTGTTCTGCATCGGTCGCAATTACGCCGAACACGCGCGCGAGATGGGCGCCGGCGTGGACGCGGCCGCGCCGATGTTTTTCTGCAAGCCGGCCGACGCGGTGGTCGGCGACGGGGCCGACGTGCCCTACCCGTCCGCCACGGGCGATCTGCACCATGAAGTGGAGATGGTGGTGGCGCTGGGTTCGGGTGGCCGGGACGTCGACCCGGAGCAGGCGCTGTCACTCGTCTGGGGTTACGGGGTGGGACTGGATCTGACCCGGCGCGACCTGCAGGCGCAGGCCAAGGCCAAGGGCCATCCATGGGACGTGGCCAAGGCGTTCGATCATTCGGCACCGGTCTCGGCGCTGCGCCCGGCAGCGGCGGCAGGCATCGACGCGGACACCGTCTTGCGCCTGAGCGTCAACGGCGAGTTGCGCCAGCAGGCAACCCTGGGCGAGATGGTGCATGGCGTGCCGCACATCATCGCGGCGCTGTCGCGCCTGTTCGAGCTGAAGGCCGGCGACCTGATTTTCACCGGCACGCCGGCCGGGGTGGCCGCGCTGCAGCGCGGCGACCGCTGCCATGCCGAGCTGGTCGGTATCGCCGACCTCGTTTCGCGAATCGTCTGACCGGTTCATGTGCTCCTGTGCACCGCCTCGGCGGTGCGCTAGAGTTGAGGCGCCATTTGGCGCAACTTCGGGGAGAAGTGCATGAGCATGCTGCAGGAATTCAAGGCGTTCGCGATGCGCGGCAACGTGATGGACATGGCAGTCGGCATCGTCATCGGCGGGGCATTCGGCAAGATCGTCAGTTCGCTGGTCAGCGACGTGATCATGCCGCCGATCGGCTGGCTCACCGGCGGCATCGATTTCGCCGCGCTGAAATGGGTGATCAAGCCGGCCGACGACAGCAACCCGGCGCACAAGATCGCCGAGGTGGCGATCAGCTACGGCAGCTTCATCAATACCATCATCACCTTCATCATCATCGCCTTCGCGATCTTCATGGTGATCAAGGGGATGAACCGGATGCAGAAGAAGCAGGAGGAGGCGCCTGCCGCGCCGCCGGCCGATGTCGCCCTGCTCACCGAAATACGCGATTTGCTCAAGAACAAGTCGTAACGCCCAGGCAGGGGGAGCAACTTCGATCGCTCCCCCTGCGGGCAGCCGTGACTTCTGGCCCAAGCAGGCGACGGCGCGCACGCCATAATCGGGTTTTCCCTGCGGAGTTCCCCCGATGCGACGCCTTCCCCTCACCGCATTGACTGCAAGCCTGCTGCTGGCCTGCGGCATCGCCAGCGCCGCCACCACGATTCCCGCCGCCGCGGTCAGCACGGCCGAACAGTTGCGCGACCGCGCGATGCACGACGACACCGCTTACCGGATCGTCAGCTCGCTCACCACGGAAGTGGGCCCGCGCCTTGCCGGCAGCGACGCCGACCTGCGCGCGCGCGAATGGGCCGTGGCGAAATTCAAGGCGCTTGGCTTCGACAAGGTCTACACCGAGCCGGTGACCTTTCCGCTATGGCAGCGTCGCGGCGAGAGTGGCGCCATCGTGGCGCCGTTTCCGCAGCCGCTGGTGCTCACCGCACTGGGTTATTCGCCGGGCACGCCAAAGGGCGGTCTGGTCGCCCAGGTGGTGAAGTTCGACAGCCTCGATGCGCTGAAGGCCGCCGCGCCGGCCGACGTGAAGGGCAAGATCGTTTACGTCGATTACCGGATGCACCGCCAGAAAGACGGCCATGACTACGGCATGGGTTCGGCCGTGCGCGTGGCCGGCCCGCCGATCGCCGCGGCGAAGGGCGCCATCGGCTACCTGCTGCGCTCGGCCGGCACCGATGCGCACCAGCGCATCGCGCATACCGGGCTGACCGGTTTCCGCGAGCACGCCAAGGCCATCCCCGCGGCCGCGCTGTCCAACCCCGACGCCGACCAGCTTGATCGCGTGCTCGCCTACGGCAAGCCGGTGACGATCAGGCTCGACCTCGACTGCGGCATCGTCGGCGAATACACCGGCGCGAACGTGATCGGCGAGATCACCGGCCGCAAACATCCCGACCAGGTCGTGGCGATCGGCGGCCACCTCGATTCGTGGGATCCGGGCACCGGCGCGATCGACGATGGCGCCGGCGTCGCGATCGCGATGGCCGCGGCCAAACTGATCCATGACCTGCCGCAGCGGCCCGACCGCACCATCCGGGTGATCGCCTTCGCCAACGAGGAGATGGGCCTGTGGGGCGGGCGCGCCTACGCCGACCGGCACGCCGGCGAGGTGGCGAAGTTCCAGCTCGGCACCGAATCGGATTTCGGTGCCGGCCCGATCTGGCGCATGAGCGCCAGCGTGAAGCCCTCGGCGCGTGGCGCGATCGAACAGATCGCGAAGGTGCTGGCGCCGATCGGCGTGGCCTACGACACCAAGCGCCCCGGCGGCGGTGGTTCCGATCTTTCGCAGATGCATGCCAAGGGCATGGCGGCGCTGAGCCTGACCCAGGACGGCACCCACTACTTCGACTGGCACCACACGTCCAACGACACGCTGGACAAGATCGACCCGCAGGAACTGGCGCAGAACGTGGCGGTATACGCGGCGTTTTCCTACATGGCGGCCCAGGCCGACGGCAACTTCGGCTCGGCCGCCGGAGCCTTCGCCGACGACGGCGCGGGCGATTGAACGGCGGCCGGACTGAACCGCGGGGATGATCGCGGTTCAGTCGGCTGCGAGCACCTTCGCGCCACCCTTGCGTCCGAACCGCTGCTGCAGGCGATCCATGTACAGATAGATCACCGGCGTCAGGTACAGCGTGAGCACCTGCGAGACCAGCAGGCCGCCGACGACGGCCAGGCCCAGCGGCCGTCGCGAGGAGGCCCCGGCACCGACGCCCAGGGCGATCGGCAAGGTGCCGGCGAACGCGGCCATGGTGGTCATCATGATCGGGCGGAAGCGCACGTGGCAGGCCTCGATGATCGCCTGCGTCGGCGCCATGCCCTCGACACGCTGCCGTTCCAGCGCGAAGTCGATCAGCATGATCGCGTTCTTCTTGACGATGCCGATCAGCATCACGATGCCGACGAACGAGAACAGGTCCAGCGGCGCGCGGAAAATCATCAAGGTCAGCAAGGCACCGACACCGGCGGCAGGCAGCCCGGACAGGATCGTCAGCGGGTGAATGAAACTCTCGTACAGGATGCCCAGCACCAGATAGATCACGAACAGCGCCAGCACCAGCAACAGGCCCATCCCCTGCATCGAATCCTGGAATGCCTGCGCGGTGCCCTGCACGCTGCCGCTGATGGATGGGGGAAGATTCAATTTCCTCATCGCGCCGTCGATCCGGCTCACCGCCTCGCTCAGGCTCACGCCGGGCGCCAAATTGAATGATATGGTCACCGCGGGCAGTTGGCCCTGGTGATTCACGGTGAGCGGACGCGCCGTGCGCTGGAAACTGGCCACCGCACTGAGCGGCACCAGCGCCCCGGTATTCGAGGTGACGTAGAGCTGCGACAGCACGGCCGGGTCGTTCTGCAACGGATAGGCGACCTGCAGGATCACCCAGTATTGCGTGGCCGAACCGTAGATCGTGGAAATCTGGTTCGCGCCGAACGCGGTGCCGAGCGCGGTCTGCACCTGGCGCATGGTGAGACCGAGCGGCGCCAGCCTGGCGCGATCCACCTGGACCGAAATCGCCGGACCGTTGAGATCGAGGTCGCTGGTGACGTCCTGGAATCCGGGCAGCTGGCTGAATGCCCGTTCCACCTGGCCGGCGGTTGAGTACAACTCCGACAGCTCGACCGACTGCAAGGTGTACTGGTATTCGGCCTTGGACTGCCGGCCGCCGACCTGGATCGCCGGCGGATTCTGGATGTAGGCACGGATGCCCGGCACCTGGGCGAACTTCTTGCGCAGTTCCTGGATGATCCCGTCGGGATCGAGCGGACGCTGCCCGGCTGGCTTGAGCCGCAGGAACATCGTGCCGTTGTTGGTGGTGGCGCGCGAACCGCCGCTGCCCACCGATGACATGAAACTGTCGACGTTGGGATCCTTCGCCACGATCGCCGCCAGTTCCTGCTGACGCGCCTTCATCCCGGTGATCGAGATGTCGTCGGGCCCTTCCACGTTGACGATCAGCTGACCCGTGTCGCCGGCCGGAATGAAGTCCTTGTCCACCACCACGAACAGCACGGCCGTCGCCAGCAGGCTCGCGGCGAACAGGCCGAGCACGGCACGCGGGTGGCCCACCGACCACGCCAGCGAACTGTTGTAACCGTCGCGCACATGGTTGAACCCGCGATCGAACCAGAGCACGACGCGCGATTTCTTCTCGTGATCCGCATGCTTCACGAAACGGCTGCACAGCATCGGCGTCAGCGTGATCGAGACGAAACCGGAAATCAGGATCGCGGTGCTGATGGTCACCGCGAATTCGTGGAACAGGCGGCCCACGATGCCGCCCATGAACATCACCGGCAGGAATACCGCCACCAGCGAGATCGTCATCGAGAAGATCGTGAAGCCGATTTCCGCGGAACCCTGCAGGGACGCCTCGTACGGATCCATGCCGTCCTCGACATGGCGCACGATGTTCTCCAGCATCACGATCGCGTCATCCACCACGAAGCCGACCACCAGGGTCAGCGCCAGCAGCGAAAGATTGTCCAGACTGTACCCCAGCGCATACATCACGCCGAACGTGCCGATCACCGAGACCGGCAGCGCCAGTGCCGGGATCAACGTGGCCGACGCATTGCCGAGGAACAGGTAGATCACCAGGATCACCAGCGCCGCGGCGAGCAGCAAGGTGTACTGCACGTCGTTGACCGAATCGCGGATCGATGCCGAACGGTCGTACAGGACGCCCAGCTTGATCGATGGGGGAAGCGTCGACTGGAACTGCGGCAGCACGGCGCGAATGCGATCCACGGTGGCTACCGTGTTGGAGCCCGGCTGGCGGTCGATGGCCAGCACGATCGCGCGCTTGCCGTTGAACCAGCTGGCGACCTGGTCGTTCTGCACGTCGTCGCGGGCATGACCCAGTGCCGACAGACGGATCGGCGCCCCGTTGCGATAAGCCACCACGATGTCGTTGTACGGCGCCGCTTCCTGCAACTGACCGTCCGAACTCACCTGCAGCAGTTGCCGGTTGCCGTTGAGCGAGCCGGTGGCGAGATTCACGTTGGCGTCGGAAATGGCCTGCTGCAACGTATCGATGCCGATGCCGTTGGCGGCCAGCTTGTTCGGATCCACGCTGATCCGCACCGCATATTTCTGCGAGCCGAACACGCTCACCTGGGCGACGCCATCGACCATCGACAGGCGCTGCGCCAGCCGCGTTTCGCCGTACTCGTCGACGGTCGACAGCGGCAGCGTGTCCGAACTCAGGGTCAGGTACAGGATCGCCTTGTCCGCCGGGTTCACCTTGCGGAAGGTGGGCGGCGTCGGCATGGTGGTCGGCAATTGCCGCTGCGCCGCCGAGATCGCCGTCTGCACATCCTGCGCCGCGGCATCGATGCTGCGATCCAGCTCGAAGGTCAGCGTGATCGAGGTGGAACCCAGGGCGCTGGTCGACGTCATCGACGAAATGCCGGCGATGGTGGAGAACTGGTTCTCCAGCGGCGTGGCCACCGCCGTGGCCATCGTCTCCGGCGACGCGCCAGGCAGGCTGGCGCTGACCGAGATGGTCGGGAAATCCACGTTCGGCAGCTCGTTCACCGGCAGCTTCGGATACGCCACCACGCCGAACACCACCAGGGCGACCATCAGCAGCACGGTCATCACCGGCCGGCGGATGCACAGGGCAGGCAGGTTCATGGCCTGCTCAACCGCCGGTCGCGATGCGCACGTGCGCGCCATCGACCAGCAGCAGCTGCCCGTCGGTGACGACGCGCTCGCCACCTTGCAGACCCTTGCTGATCACCACGCGGCTCGCCGTGCTGGCACCGACCGTCACCAGACGCTGGTGCACCACGCCGTCGTCATCGACGACGAACACGAAGCTGCCACTGGGCGAGTTCTGCAGCGCCACGGCCGGCACCGTCACCACGTTCTTCAGGCTTGCGGTGGGCAGCGTCACTTCCACGAACTGGCCCGGCGTCAGTTCGTCATCCTTGTTGGCGTACTCGGCCTTGAGCTGGATCGTGCCGGTACTGGTGTCCACGGCATTGTTGATGAAGTCCAGCGTGGCCTGCATGTTCGCCTTGCTTCCGGGCAGCCTCGCGCTCACCGGCACCGCACCGCGGGCATAGGCGGCCTTCAGGGCAGCCAGCTCGGCTTCGGGAATGGCGAAGGTGATGTAGATCGGTTGCACCTGGTTGAGCACCACCAGGTTGGTGTTGTTGGCGGTTACCTGCGCCCCGGGATACACCAGCGGCGCACCGGCGATGCTGTCGACCGGTGCCTGGATCGTGGCGTAGCCGAGCTGGGTGCGGGCCAATTCCACGGCCGCCTGATCGGCCTTCACCGCCGCGGCGTACAGGCCGGCATCCGCCTTGGCCGTGTCGTAGGCCGACTTGGCGACGTAGCCTTTCGCCAGCAGCGGTCCGTAACGCCGCAGCAAGGCCTGCGCGTTGACCTCTTGCGCCTTGTCCTTGGCCAGGTTGCCAAGCGCCTCGTCCAGTTGCGACTGCAGCAGGCTCGGATCAATGTGGATGATCGCCTCGCCCTTGCGGACGTGACCGCCGGGCTTGAAGGAGATCGACTGGAGCTGGCCGTCGACCCGTGCCTGCACGGTCACCGTCGACCACGCCTGCGCGCTGCCGATGACCTTCAGGGAGAGGTCGATGGCGCCCTGTTGCGCGGAGGCCACCTTGACCGGCACGGCCTGCGCCGCCATGTCCGGGTGCACCGCGGACGCCGCGGCCCGGTCTCGCCACAGGTAACGTGCCGCGGTGCCTGCGCCAACCAGCACCAGGACCACGATCAAAAGCCTTTTCAGGGTCTGCTGCGGCATGCTCACTCCGGCCACGCGCCAGGTTCAACCGGCGCCTGCATCACGATGCAGCACGGCCACATAGTCAGGAAACTCGACACGACACGCCCTGGATTGGCCGAGCAGGCAAGCCCATTGGATGTCATGACATATTTTGCGCCCGGACGACGCCGACTCATGCAGGACCGATGGCACATGACAGCGACCACGACTCAGGCGTCGGGTTCCCTTGAATCCTCCAGGGCATCCAGTGCCTGCAGGTTTTCCTTGATGCGATCGAGCACGCCCAGCGCCTGGCGCAGTTCGTCGTACCCGATGCCACGGCTGGCATCCTTGCGCAGGTCGCGCGCGATGAGCTCCATGTCGCCGACGATCACCCGGGCCTGCTCGGTGACGTAGAGCTGCCAGGCGCGCCGGTCGCGCGGATCGGGCCGGCGCTCGACGAAGCCGGCCGCCTGCAACCGATCGATCACCCGGCCCACCGCGATCGGCTCCATCTCCAGCAGTTCGGCCAGCTCGGTCTGGCGCAGGCCTTCGCGGTGGTACAACATCTTGGTGGCGCGCCACTGCGCCCGGGTCAGACCGAATTTCACCGCGCGCCGGTCGAAGTGCTTGCGGAACAGCAAGGTCACGTCGTTGAGCAGATACCCGAAGGAAAGGTCTTCCGTTTTTGCCATGATCTTGTCGCCGCCCGAGCCGCTCGAAACCTGGTGGAAGCATAAGCTGCCCCCCGCCATGAAGCCATGCCTCTGAAAATCGTCATCGCCGACATCACCATTCTGCACGTCGATGCCATCGTCAACGCGGCCAATCCGGGTCTGCTCGGCGGCGGTGGCGTGGATGGCGCGATCCATCGCGCGGCCGGGCCGGCGCTGCTGGAAGCCTGCCGCCGACTGCCCGAGTCCGCGCCCGGCGTGCGCTGCCCCACTGGCGAGGCACGCATCACGCCGGGATTCGATCTGCCCGCGCGCCACGTGATCCACACCGTGGGGCCGGTCTGGCACGGCGGCACGCACGGTGAACCCCTGCTGCTGGCGCGCTGCCACCGCAACGCGCTGCGACTGTTGCGCGAACGCGGCTTGCGCACGATCGCGTTTCCCGCGATCAGCTGCGGGGTCTACGGCTACCCGGTCGCGCTGGCCGCCGCGGTGGCGGTGGCCACGCTGTGCGATGAACTCGACCACGAAGAGGCGATCGGGATCACGCTGTGCTGTTTCAGCGAAACCATCCGCCGTGTTTTCCAGCGCGCGCTGGACACGCCGCCGCGCGACGGGGAGCCGTTCAGTGCAACTTGAAGGGGTATAGCGGCGGCAGTGCCGCGTCGCCCTGATCCGCCGATGCGCTGCGCCATGCGAAGCCTCGCCGGAACGCCTCAACCGGATCGACGCCGGAATCGCCGCTGCCCATCGGCACACCGGCGTAGTGGCGTTGTTGCAGGGCTTCGATCGCCGCGCGCTGCGGAACATCGTCAAGCGCGGCGGACAGCTCGCCCAGATGCTGGATGCCCGGACGTTCCGCACGCGCCCAGGCCAGCAGGCAGCGGACCTGGGCCGCCACGTCGCTGCCACGCGCCGCGGCGAGGAAGGCAAGCTGGGCCTGACGCGTGCTGGCAAGTACCGCCGTCGGGTCAACCTTGGGCGCCCGGCGGCCACGTCGACCCCACAACCACCAGGCCGACAGACTGCCCACCCACAGCGCGATGCTGCCCAGCGCGATCCAGCGCCAGGGCGTCGGCGCAGGCACCGACGCCGGTGCATTGGCCACGGCCGCAGCTGACGAAGTCGACGCCGGGACAACAGGCTGCGCCGCGCCGCCACCGATCGCCGGCAGCACGGTGACGCTGCGCGCGGGAATCTGCGCCACTTCCATCTTGTCGGTGAGCACGTTCCACCACTTCAAGGTGGTCGCCGGTATCGTCAACGTGCCCGGGCGCTCGGGCACGATCGCAAACGCCTGCTGGCGCTGGCCGATGATCCACTGGCCGTCGACGTGATTGTGTGTCACCGGCTTGTCCGGGTAGACGGTCGCGCCATCCAGGGATGGCAGGCTGAGTGCCGGCAAGGTGTCGTCGGAGAGTCCGGTCGCCCGCAGCGTCATGGTGAGGTTGAGCGGTTGCCCGACCCGTACTTGCTGCTGTGCGGCCGGCCAGCCGTCCAGGCTCAGGCTCAGGTCGCGCGCGGGCAACCAGGCGTGGTTGCCCCAGTCGGGCGGCGCGGCTTGCACATCGATCGAGACGGCCGGCGCACTGATCGACACGTTGTCGGTCGCACCGAAAAAGCTGTTGGGATCGCCCGGATCGATCGCCGCGCCCTGGAAACTCGCCGCCGGAACATCGATGCGACCGGCCTGCTGCGGGATCAACGCGTATCGTTGCTCAAAGACATGATAGGTGCGGCCACCGCGCACGCTGTCGTACTGCAGACCCTTGCCGAGCGGGTTCAATTCGACCCCATTGACATTGGGCACATTGATCGGGCCGCCGCTCAGGTTGTTCGCGTAGAACAGCTTCACCACATAGCTGAACTGCTCGCCGACGTAACCCTGCTGCGGTTCGACCCGGGCCTCCATGAAGACGTCCCGGTTTGGCGCCGCGGCGGCGGCCGCGCTCGGCGCACCGACCTCGAGTTGCAGCGGTGCGGTCTGCCCGCCCGCCACTTTCAGCGACGGAATCCGCAGCGTGCCGACGTGCTTCGGTCGCAACGCCACGCCGAAGGTGAGGCTGGAGGTGGCTTTGCCGTTGAGTATGCTGAGACTGCTGTTCTGCGACGTCCCGAGTACGTCGAAGTCTTGATCGAGAACGCCCAGATCCGGCATGTCGACATTGCTGCCCGCGCCGTCGACGCGCACGTTCAGCGTGACGGTATCGCCCAGTTGCACCTGGCTGCGATCCAGCGTGGCGGTGACCTGGCTTGCCTGCGCCAGCGCAGGCATCAGCAGCAGGGCGAGCAGGCAGCCCGCGACGACCCGTGCAAAACTCATGGCTGTCCATCCTCGTCCGGAGCGCCGCCATGGCGCTCCTGGTATTCCAGTTCGAACTTGCGCCGCAGCAGCGCGCCGGGATCGTCCTGGACCCGTTGCAGGGCGTTGCGGAGATCCGCGGGCAACCTGGATTGCGGGTCGTCTTTCCCCAATGCGCCGAGTTGATGCGACGGGGCCTGTTCTGTCGGCTTGGCCGGCTGCGCGGCCAACGCTTGGTCCATCTGCTTCTTCAATGCCTGCTGAGCCTGTTCGGCCTTGGCTTCCTGTTCGGCCCGCTCCTGCGTACTTTGTGGCTTGGGCTGGTCGCCGGAGCGAGGGTGGCCGGTTTTATCCGGCGACAGCGATGGCTGGTCCTGATTCTGCCGGTCCGAAGGCTTGCCGCCGTCCTGCGCTGATTTTTGCGGGGCCGAGTCCGGCTGGCCATCCTTGCCTTGATCGCCTTGCGTCGACTTCTGCTTGCCCTCTCCCTGGCCGGATTGTTTCTCCTGACCCGGTTTCTGCCGGGATTGTTGCTGCTGTTTCTTCTGCTGCTGCAACCAATCCTCGACTGTCTTGCGGTTGGCCTTGGCGTCGGCGTTGGCCGGGTCGAGTTTCAGTGCCTCGTCATAGGCCTTGATCGCCTCCTCGTAGTGCTGCGCCTTGGCCAGCGCATTGCCGCGGTTGTACGCCGCATCGCCGCCGTGCGCGTGTTGCAGCTCCGCCGCCGCCGCCGCATAGTCGCCGGCGCGATACGCCGCCACGCCACGCCACGCGGGATCACGGGCGAGCCGCTGCGCCTCCTCCGGATGACCTTCGCGCAACGCCTGCGCAGCCTGCTGGTCCGGTCGCTGCCAAAGATTTTTCCAGGCGCCCGCTTCGGCACGGGCCGGCAACAGCGGCAGGCAGGCCAGCAACAGCAACAATAGCCAGCCGCGACGGAACGCCGTGGCCGCGATCAACAGCAACGGCAGCAGCAGCCAGGGGCCGCGATCCTGCCATTGATCGCCGAGCTGTCCGGTCGCCGTGGTCGTCGGCGCCTTGCGCAGCTCGACATGCAAGGCATCGATGTCATGCTGGTCGGCGCTCATGCTCACGTAACGGCCACCGCCGGCACGGGCCAGCGCAGCGAGCGCCGCGTCGTCGCGACCGGCGAGCACCATGTCGCCCTTCGCATCGTGCAGGAAGCCACCATCGGACAGCGGCACCGGGCCGCCCTGCGCGGTGCCCACGCCGAGCACGGAGACATGCACGCCGGCGGCAAGCGCCTTGCGCGCCGCGGCATCCGCCGCGGCATCGGCCTGGTCGGTGATCAGCACCAGCGAGCCGCCACCGGCCTTGGCGTCATGCATCAGCTTCGCGCCCAGGGCGATCGCCGCCGCCGCGTTGTCGCCGTCCACCGGCATGGTGTCCGGGGCCATCGCATCGAGCAGGTCGCCCAGGCTGTTCGCATCGGAGGTCAGCGGCGCCACCACGAACGCCTCGCCGGCATAGCCGACCAGTGCGTTGAGCCCATCGCGGTTGCTGGCGAGCAGATCACGTGCCTTGTAACGCGCGCGATCGAGCCGGCTCGGTGCCACGTCGCGCGCCAGCATGTGCCGGGACAGGGAGATCGCCACCACCTGGGCCGGACGACTCGCGTACAGCGGTTGCTCGACGCGGCTCCACGTCGGGCCGGCCAGGGCCAGCATGGCCAGCAACCAGCCCAGTGCGAACAGCCACAACGGCAGGTACCGATGGCGCGCCTGCCCGCGCAGCAGATACGGCAGCAGATCGGCGTCGACCAGCCGCGACAGTTCCAGCTGGCCACCGTCACGCCGCCAGCGCGGCAGCGCCAGCAGCGGCAACACGGCCAGCGCCAGCAACCACCACGGGCGCAGAAAATGAAACTGGTGCAGCAGCTGGGTCATGCGCGCTGCTCCGACGGGTTTCGCCACCGGCGCGGCATGACTGCAAGCAGCAGCAGGACGATCGAGCCAAGCAACGGCCAACGGAACAATTCGTGCCGCGGACGCAGGCTCGGCCCGTGTTGCGGCATCGGCTCCAGCGCATCGATCGTGCGATAGGCGTCGGCCAGTTCGCTACTGTCGGTGGCGCGGAAGAATCGGCCGCCGGTCTCCCTGGCGATCGCGGTGAGCATGTCCGCATCGAGGTCCGCCGAAGGATTCACCAGCTGCATGCCGAAGAAGCCGGGAATCTGCATTCGCGTGGCGCCGATGCCGATCGTGTAAATGCGCACGCCGGCCGCCTTGGCTGCCCGCGCCGCTTCGCGTGGCGCGATGTTGCCGGCGTTGTTCACCCCGTCGGTGAGCAGCACCAGCACGCGCGCCTGCTCGGGCAGCGCCGACAACCGCTTTACGGCCACCGCGATCGCGTCGCCGATCGCGGTCTGACTGCCGGCCAGCCCCACCGCGGCACCCTGCAATTGCGCACGTACCGCCGACAGGTCATAGGTCAGCGGGGTGACCAGGAAGGCCTGGCTGCCGAACAGGATCAGCCCCATTTCGTCGCCGTTGCGCCGGCTGATGAAGTCACCGGCGATCGCCTCCACCGCGCCGAAGCGGCTGACCGACTGGCCGGCCAGCTGCATGTCCGGCGTGCGCATGCTGCCGGACAGGTCCACCGCCAGCATCAAGGCACGGCCGCTGCGCTGCTGCGCCTGCGGCGGTCCCAGCCACTGCGGTCGCGCCGCCGCGGCAAGCAGGCACAGCCAGGCCAGCGCCAGCAGCCACGGCGTTGCACCGCGCGTGCGCTTGTCCGCCACGGTGCTCAGCTGTACGCCGGGTTGCGGCAGGTGCAGGGCCTGCCCCGGCGCCGCCGGGTACCACCATCGTCGCAGCAGCCACGGCCACGGCAACAGCAGGACGATCCAGGGCCACGCGAACTCAGGCATCGGCGGCCTCCCGCCCCGGCGCGATCTTCTCCCAGTTGGACGGCTTTACGGCCAGACGTAGCCACTGTCCGACAGCAGCGACGATGGCTTCCCGGTCGCCTTCGCCCGGGGGCTGGTAGATCAGCCGATCGAGCGCAACCAGTTGATCCACGGTTGCGGCGTCGACCGGTACCCGTGCCAGCGTCTCTCGCCACGCTCCACCTCGCTGCCGGATGGCATTGGCATCGTGTTGACGTGCCACCCGTCGCAACAGTTGATGTAGGTCCTGCAGCAGGGCAGCGGCGCTGACTTCGTCACGGTGCCGGCACACCAGTTGCTCCAGTTCGCCCAGGACTTGCTTGCGCCGGCGCTGCGCGCGCCGATGGCGATGCCAGGCCCAGGCCGCCATCACGACCAGCAGCAACACGATGGCGGCGAGCAGCCACCAGCCTGGCGCCGGTGGCCACCACGATGGCGTGGCGGGAAGATGGATGTCGCGCAGGCTGGGCGCGGAGACGCCATCCATGGCCGCGTGTGATCCGGCCCCGGCATTCATCGCGGAACCCCCGGGCGCCCGATCAGGCCGGACACGGCGTCGAACGGATCCGCCGTGGTGTCGATACTGGCAGTGCGCAGGCCCAGCGAGCTGGCCAGGCCGGCCAGCCGCGTGGCGCCGGTACCCAGTGCGCGTCGGAAGTCGCCGCGCTGGCGCGCCGACTGCAGCAGCACCTCGCGACGCTCGCCGGCATGCTCGAGCGGATAGCGCCCCGGCGGCACAGGCGACAGTTCCAGTGGATCGGCCACTACCAGCACGCTGACCGCGGTGCGCCGGGTCAGATCCAGCAGCCGCTGGCGCGCCGCGGGATCGCAGCTGAAACCGTCGCTGACCAGCAGCACCCGACTGGCGCCATGCGACACGTGTGCGGCACGCGTCAAGGCATCGGAAAGTGCCTGCGCCCGTTCCGAACGCGGCCCGGCATCCCATTGCGCCAGCGCACCGCACACGGCAAGCGCGCCGCGCGGGCCCGCCCGGGGCCGCAGCAGACGATCGACGCCGCCGAACGCGAGCACGCCGACCCGTTCACCGGCGCGCGTGGCGTACCACGCCGCCAGTGCCGCCGCGCGTGCCGCCTGCACCGACTTGAAGCGCTGCCGCGTGCCGAAAACCATGCTGGCGTGGGTGTCGAGCAGGATCAGCAGGCAGCCTTCGCGATCTTCCTGGAACAATTTGGTGTGCAGCCGGCCGCTGCGCGCGGTGAGCCGCCAGTCCAGCCGGCGCACGTCATCGCCTGCCTGATAGACCCGCGATTCGGCGTAGTCCATGCCACGGCCGTATAGACGGCTGGACTGCTGGCCATGCCGGGCTGCGCGGGTCGACAACGGCGCCATGTTCACATGGCCGACGCGGCTGCGCAGCGCGATCAGTTCGGCCAGCGAGACCGCGCTGCGACCATCGCCCTCGGCAGGGGTTGGCGGCACCGCACTCACGGCAGCGGCACGAGATCCAGCAGGCGTGCGATCACCTGATCCGGTCGCACGCCCTCGGCCTGCGCCTCGTAGCTGAGCAGCACGCGGTGCCGCAGCACTTCGTGGGCAATCGCATGCACGTCCTCGGGCAACACGTAGGCGCGACCGGCAAGCCACGCCTGCGCGCGTGCGCAACGGTCCAGCGCGATGGTGGCGCGCGGACTGCCGCCCCAGGCGATCCAGCGCTTGAGCTCCGCACCATAGCGGCCGGCATCGCGCGTGGCGAGCACCAGCTGCGCCAGGTATTCCTCCAGCGTCGGCGCCATGTGCACGGCCATCGCGGCATCGCGCGCGGCAAACACGTCAGGCTGGCTGAGCAGCGCCTGCGGTGGTGGCGCGGGATGGGCGCGCCGGCTGGCCTGTTCGCGCGCCAGCTTGAGGATCGCCAGCTCGGAGGCCGCGTCGGGATAGCCGATCGTCACGTGCATCAGGAAACGATCGAGCTGGGCCTCCGGCAGGCTGAAAGTGCCCTCCTGCTCGATCGGATTCTGGGTCGCCATCACCATGAAAAGATCCGGCAGCTGCCAGGTGCTGCGGCCCACCGTGATCTGCTGCTCGGCCATCGCCTCCAGCAGCGCGGACTGCACCTTGGCCGGCGCGCGATTGATCTCGTCGGCCAGGATGATGTTGTGGAACAGCGGCCCGCGCTCGAACTCGAAGCTCCCCGATTGCGGGCGGAACACGTCGGTGCCGGTGAGGTCGGCGGGCAGCAGGTCCGGCGTGAACTGGACGCGATGGAAATCCGCCTCGATCCGTGCCGCCAGCGCTTTCACCGCCGTGGTCTTGGCCAGGCCGGGCGCGCCTTCGACCAGCAGATGACCATCGGCCAGCAGGGCGACCAGCAGACAGTCGATCAAGCGGGGCTGGCCGATGATGCAGAGCCTCAACTCGTCGCGCAGGCGTGCGAAGGACTGTTGCAGCTGGCTGAGGGGCGGGGTTTCGGGCATGTCCATGAGTGGCTTCCGGTTCGGCTTGGCACCTGCGCATCAGCCCGATGAGGGGTGCGTCGGCGTCCCTCTGACCATCAACTGCGTCGGAAGTTTAATCTTGCTCGTCGCACCGAAGGGAACGCACGAAAAAGGGCGGCCTGAGCCGCCCTTTTCCGGTGCCGTGGGGCAACTTACTGCAAGGTGTCGCTGAGGATCCGCGGGGTCACGAAGATCAGCAACTCGGCCTTGGTGGTGCTGCGCTTGGTATCGCGGAACAGCGCGCCAATGCCGGGGATATCGCCCAGCCCGGGCACCTTGGACACCGTGTTGTTCTTGTTGACCTCGTAGATGCCACCGAGCACCACGGTCTGCCCGTTGTCCACCAGGGCCGAGGTATTCACCTCGCGCGTGTCGATCTGCGGCACCTGGCCGTTCGGTGTGTTGACGAACGCGGCCAGCGCATCCTTCTTGACGTTGATCGCGAGGTAGACCCGGTTGTCGGCGGTGATCGTCGGCGTCACCTTCAGCTCCAGCACCGCATCCTTGAACTGCACCGAGGCGGTCGGCGCGCCACCGGTGCCGGCGCCCTGGTTCTGGTAGGTCACGTAGCCGATTTCCTGGCCCTGGCGGATCACCGCTTCCTGCTGGTTGGCGGTGATCACGCGCGGGCTGGAGATCACCTCGCCACGACCCTCGGTCTGCGCCGCGGAGAGCTCGAGATCGAGCGCGTAGTTGGCACCCAGGATGGCGAAGCCCAGCGTGCTGCCACCCTGTGCCGGCAGGTTCACGTTGAAGCCGCCCGGCAGGGTCACCGCGCCCGGATGCGGCGGGGCGCCGTTGCTGCCGTTGGCCACCCAGTCGCTGTAGGCGTTGTTGTAGTTGACGATGTTGTTGTGCACGCCGGTGCCGTAAGTCAGCGCGCCATCGCCCGTCGGTGCCGTGGTGATGATGTTGTTGTTGTTGACCTGGCTGCCGGACACGCCCCACTTCACACCCAGCTCGCGGGTGAAGTCGTCGGTGGCGACCACGATGCGCGACTCGATCAACACCTGCTGGACGGGCTTGTCGAGCACCGCGATCAGCTCACGCAGCTGCTTGATCTTCTCCGGCGTGTCG
>DATNGL010000027.1:0-16111 GCA_035605895.1 Rhodanobacter sp. | reverse complement strand
GATGAACTTGATCGCCACCATCAGCACGACCTCCTTCCAGCGGACATGCACGTAATCTTCGATCACCACCTGCAGGCCGAGCACGGCATGCCAGAACATGGTGAGCA
Source organism: Rhodanobacter sp. (assembly GCA_035605895.1). Classification (GTDB taxonomy): domain Bacteria; phylum Pseudomonadota; class Gammaproteobacteria; order Xanthomonadales; family Rhodanobacteraceae; genus Rhodanobacter. The sequence continues at coordinate 16,004 of DATNGL010000027.1, read as the reverse complement.
CGAACGCGATCAGCAGCAGCGCGTTCCACGGCTTTGCCACGGTGGCGCGCGCCGTGGCGTAGTCGGCGTGCAGCAGGCACAGCACGGTAACCACGAACCAGATGCCCAGCAGCACCAGCGCCGCGGCAGTGACCCGCTGGGCCCACCAGTGGCCCACGCCGGACTGGGACGAGCCCAGGCCCCGCGCGATTTTCATCGGATTGCGCCGATCCTTCACCACGGCCTCCTTCGCGCTCATGCCGCACCCCCGGCCGTCAATACATAAGTCCACACCAGCGCGGTCAGCACGATGCTGCCGACCACCGACAGCCAGCTGGAACGCACGAACTGGGGAATCTCGTAGCCGAACCCGGCATCCTGGATCAGGTGCCGGATGCCGTTGCACAGGTGATAGAACAGCGACCAGCTCCAGCCGAGCAGCAGGATCATGCCAATCGGGCTGCCGACGATGCCCTTGAAGTGGTTGAAGCTGTCTTCACCCGCGGCCAGCTGCAGCAGGCCGCAAACCACCAGCAGGCTGCCGACCGCCAACGCGATGCCGGTGGCACGATGCGTGATGGAAGTCATCATCTGCACCTGCCTCTTGTAGATCTGCAGATGCGGTGAGGTCGGTCGTTGCGTATCTGCCATGGCGGCTATCCTGATGTGGAATCGCTGGTATTCATGCTGATGTCCCCCTCGGCCACTGCCCCGGAGCACGACGAGGATCGCTGTCGTGATGGTTCAGAAGTCGATGCAACGTCCGTTCTTCTCCCAGTCGCCATAGCGCGTGGGATCCGGCGCCGGTCGTTCCGCGACGATCCTGTCCCGCGAAGGAGCGGCCGGAACGGCGGTCGCCTCCGATGCGACGGAAGCAGGCGTGGATTCGACGGGGAGAAAGGTATCGGACATGGTATTTGGTAGCCGATGAAGGTTAATACTTGCGTCAGGGCAGCACAACCATGGAAGGCCCCGATCACCCTTCGCGCTCGCCAGCGCGAGCCACTTGCGCACGGCAACGATTGCCCCAAACTCTCTCGACCATGCACCCGTTCCCGCCCGCCGAAACCCTGCTGCTCGAAGGCCCCGACGCCGCAGCGTTCGCGCATGCGCAGTTCAGCAGCCGGGTCGACCTGCTCGACGTCGGCCAGTGGCAATTCAGCGCGTGGCTGGATGCGAAGGGTCGCGTGCGCGCGTTGTTCCATCTTGCCCGCCTTGACGGGGAACGCTACCTGCTGCTGCTGCGCGGCGGCAGCTCGGCGGCCATGGCCGATGCGCTGCGCCGATTCGTCTTTCGCTCCAGGCTCGATCTCACCGCGCTGCCCCTGCGTGCCCTGACGACCGGCAAAGCGCAGGCCATGCATGTTGTCAGCGATGATGGTGACGTGATTTCACTGGGCTGCGGCAGTCACAGTCTCGATGTCGTCACGACACCAGGTTCGGACGATGCGTGGCGCCTGCTGCAATTGCGCGAAGGCTGGCCATGGCTGCCGACATCCGCACTCGACACGATGCTGCCGGCGGCATTGTCGCTGCAACGCCTGCATGCCGTTGCAGTCGACAAGGGTTGCTATCCGGGCCAGGAGATCGTCGCGCGACTGCACTTTCGCGGCGGACACAAACATCATTTGCACCGCGTCGCGTTGTCGCAGCCAATATCCGCCGGCGAGACGCTGCGCATGGATGGGCGAGAGGTCGGCTGCATGCTGGATGTCGTCGCCGCCGACGAGGTCTTCGAAGCCTTGCTGGTGCTGAGCGACGATGTCGCGTCCCGCGCCAGTCCGGGTGTTGCGCCTGCGTTCGACAACCATGTGAAGATCACGTTGAAGGCGACATGGCCGGCATGAATGTTGCGTATTTGCGCGCATGAATTTCGCGATGGCACTTGTCAAGGAATCGTGAGCACAAGTTAAACTTCGGCGGCACGGCACTTGCCAGCGGTCTGTTCGGCCACTAGGCTCCGCCGATCGAATATCGCGGCATCCGGAAGACGGGGTGCCGATTGACGCGACGAACCGGAAGCATCCGTATCGGCGCGACCCGGCAGCAACACAGGCCGGATGGACCATCGCCTCGCCACCAACGAGCGCGAAGCAGTCGGAAGCAACACGGCCAGCATGGCCGCGCAATGCCCGATGACTCCAATTCCGATCGGCCATGCATTGCCGTTCGAATCGCCACAATCCCGTGGCAAAGCGTCATGACCACAAGTTTCGGTCATGGCGGCAGATCCAGGTGGAACGGCCTGCCCGCCCGTCCACCGCAACGGCGCACGAAGCAGCAACCCGGCTTTGCGCGTACAGCACGTTGGAGGCAGAAATGAAACTTTCGTTGTTGTTGTGGCTGACGACACTGATGCCGCAGCCCGTGGCCGACCAGGCCTGTCTCGCCACCACCGTCTACCTGGAAGCACGCAGCGAGCCGACGCTCGGCCAGCTGGCAGTGGCCGAGGTGGCCTTGCGCCGTCGCGATCGCGGTCATTACGGCAACACCGTGTGCAAGGTGGTGACGGCACCGCACCAGTTCGCCACGACCACCACACCCGGCTCGTTCGAGCTCAACAATCTCGATGCCTTCGTCAAGGCCTGGGATGTTGCCGGCAACTCGATCCACAACTGGCAGCTTCCGCCGGGACAGCGCCGCATGCTGGTACCGCACGCGGATCATTTCGCCACCACCGCGATCTCGCCGTTCTGGTCGCACAACCGCCCGAGCGTGAAGATCGGCGATCACGCGTTCTACGCCGTGAACTGAATCCGTCCGCTGGCGGACGCAAAACAAAGAGGGGTCATCGAAAGATGACCCCTCTTTGTTTTGGCCGTCCAGACGGCCATGACGTCACCGAGATGTCAGCGCGCGTACACGTGATCGTTGCGCACCTCGACGTAGTCGCCCCTGCGCAGGCCGGGATCCTCCCGCTGGGTCACCGTCGCATAACGCCCATCGTCGAGTCGAACCACGACGCGCCATGCGGCATCTCCGCCGCCACTGCGCTTGCCGACCTGGTTGCCGACCACGCCACCGGCCACCGCACCCGCCACGGTGGCGGCCTTGCGGCCATCGCCCTTGCCTACCGTGCTGCCGAGAACGCCGCCGGCCACCGCACCGATGATGGCTCCGAGCGTGCCGCCATGGCCGTTGTCCTGGACATAGACCTGCTGCACCTCCTGCACCACGCCACAGGAGCTGCAACGTGCCGGCTGGTTGGAGTAAGCGCGCGACTGCCCCTGGTAATAGCCGTTGTTGCCATAGGGCTGCGTGACGCAACCGGCGAGGGCGAGCCCTGCCGTCATCGCCGTAGCGAGAGCCATCTTCCGAGTCAGTGCATTCATCGTGTGATTTCCTGTGGGTTGGATGGGCTCAATGGGCATCGGATACCGCAGTCACGCCCTCCTGAACCTGCACGCGGTCACCGGGATCGTGATCCATGCGCACGGTGCGGGTAACGCCGTTGTAAACGTAGCGAACGTCGTAGCCGACGATCTTGCTGCTGGTGTTGTTGACGGTGTCGCACTGGCGCTCCACCGACGTGGTCACCTGGGGTTTCTGACGGCTGGCCTCGATCCGGTTGCCGGCATAGCCGCCACCGACCGCACCGGCCACCGTGGCCAGGGTCTTGCCCTTGCCGCCGCCGACCTGATGGCCGACCAGGCCGCCGACCACGGCGCCGATGGCAGTGCCGGCGATGCGATGCTGGTCTTTCGGGGGCGCCGAATGCGTGACGGTTTCGTCATGGCATACCTGCTTCGGGTTGTTCACGGTCGAGCGGACCGGATCCACACTGACCACCTGGGCATACTTGACACCCGCCTGGGCGTCCGCGGATGTGCCGGCCGCGTCGGTGGAAGCACCCGCATCCGCGCTGCGATTGCAGGCGGAAACACCGGTAACCAGGGCTGCTGCGATCCCCGCCTTGAGCACGTTGACCATCAAACTGTTCATCATCAAGTTCTCCTCTGTAAGCATGTGTGCAGCGTAATGTCCGGAATGTGCAGCGGACGTAAGTAATAAGCAGCGGACGCAATAATCTGCGCAACCATTGAACCGGCGTGTAACTGAATCCCAGCTAGACCGCTTTCATGACGTGGCCCTCACGCGTATTTCACCATTCCACGCACACACATTTCCGGAAACCCGTCATGCATCCGCTATTCGACAGCCATGTCCATCTCGACCACGAGGCATTCGACGCCGATCGCCCCGAGGTGATCGAGCGCGCCAGCGAGGCCGGCATCCGGCACATGGTCGTACCCGCGGTCGACGCCGACAGCTGGCCGCGCATCAGGGAACTGTGCACGGCCCGATCCGGCATCCATCCGGCCTACGGATTGCATCCGGTCTATCTGGCCCGGCATGCACCGCAGCATCTCGACCGCCTGGATGAGTGGCTGGATGACGGCCCGGCGGTCGCCGTGGGCGAGATCGGGCTGGATTTTCATTTGCCGGAGCTGGATCCCGACCAGCAGCGGTTCTATTTCATGCGCCAGTTGCAGCTCGCACGCCGGCGAAACCTCCCGGTGATCGTGCATGCGCGCCAGGCGCTGGAGGAAGTCAGCCTCGCGCTGCGTCGAAACGGCGATTCGCGCGGCGTCGTGCACAGTTTCTCCGGCAGCGAGCAGCAGGCAAGGCAATTGTGGGACATCGGCTTCCACATCGGCATCGGCGGCCCGGTCACCCACGAGCGCGCGCAACGCCTGCGCCGCATCGTGGCGAAGATGCCGATCGAGTTCCTGCTGCTGGAAAGCGACGCACCGGACCAGCCGGACGCCGCCCATCGCGGCCAGCGCAACGAACCGGCGCGGGTTGCCGAGGTGCTGCGCTGCGTTGCCGCGCTGCGCGGCGAATCGGAAGAACGCATCGCCGAAGCCACCACCCGCAACGCGTGCAACCTGTTCGGGCTGACCTGAAGCCCGTGCCTTCGGCCCCTTGCCAGCGCCGGACCATGGCTGCTATTTTATTTCACTGGTGAAATATGAATCAGTGAAATGGCCAGACTGGCAAACTGCATCGTGATGATGGACGAAGGGATCGGCCGGGTTGGCCAGATCATTCCGCAGATGCCTGCGCCGGAAGCGCGGATGTGCCGGTTGATGCTGATGCTCGGCGGCATCATCGAGCAGCAGCTGGAATTCAAGCTCAAGCCGCACAAGCTCAATCACAGTGAATTTCTGACCCTGATGATTCTGTACAGCCGGCCCGACGGCAGTTCGACGCCAGGCGAGCTGTGCGAGTTCGCCACCCAGGGCGCCACCAACATGACCCGCATCGCCAATACCCTGGTCAAGCGCGGATTGATCACCCGTGGCGCCAGTGAAGAGGATCGGCGCCGCGTGCTGATCCGCATCACGCCGGCTGGCCGACGCTTCGTGCAGAAAATGCTGCCGCCGATGTTCCCGCAGCTCGGCGCCATGTTTGCCGGCTTCAACGCGACCGACAAGCGCCAGTTCGACCGCCTGCTGCGCAAGCTCGCCGGCAACCTCGACCAGTTGAGCGAGCACCGCCTCCCATGAAGGACCCCGCGATGAAGCCTGTCCCGCTCCGCCATTGCGCGACGCTTGCCGCCGTGATCACACTGATGCTGGCCGCTTGCGCTCACGCGCCCGCCAGACTGGGCCAACCGGCCCTGCGCGACGATGTGCCGCTCGCCGGCCTGCAGGCCCCTGCTCGCGACGGCTGGCCTGAAACCCAATGGTGGCGCCAGTACCAGGATCCGCAACTGGACGACCTGATGGACCGCGCCATGCGGCAGTCGCCGGATCTGGCACTGGCGCAGAGTCGCGTGAGCAACGCCGAACAGTCGGCGAAGCTGGCGGCGGCTCAACTGGGGCTGTCGGTGAACGGCAGCGCCCAGGTCGCCCGGCAGCGCCTGAGCGACCATGGCCTGATCCCCAGCCAGTTCCTCGGCTTCAGCTGGTACAACCAGGCCGACGTCGGCGCGCAGCTGCAATACGACTTCGACTGGTGGGGCAAGAAGCGCGCCACGATGGAGGCCGCGCTGGACCAGGCACATGCCGCCGAAGCCCGGCGCAGCGCCGCCGCACTGGCGCTGCAATACGCCGTGGCCGACACCTACTTCGGCTGGCAGGCCGACCAGGCCCGCCTGCAACTGGCCGACCGGTTGCTTGCCACCCAGCGGCAGTTCGTGCAGATCGCCGAATTGCGCGTGAAGCAGGGCGTCGACCTGCCCGACGAGGCCCAGAAGGCACGCGCGCAGCTCGCCGCCGTTGGCGAAATGCGCGTGGCCCTGGATGGCTCGGCGAAGATCCGCCGCGTCTCGCTCGCTTCGCTGCTTGGACTCTCGCCGGATCAGCTGCCCGAACTCAAGCCGCATGCCCTGCCCGCGGTGAACGGCGGCGTTCCCGCGGATGTCCGGCTGGACCTCATCGCCCGCCGCCCCGACATCGCCGCCAGCCGCTGGCAGGTCGAGGCCGCGCTGCGCAAGACCGATGCCGCACGCGGCGAATTCTTCCCGGACTTCAGCATCAGCGCGATGGCCGGCCTGTCCAGCATCGACCTGGGCAAGCTGCTCACCGCCGGCAGCCGCACGTTCGCGCTGACACCGGCGCTGCACCTGCCGATCTTCAGCGGCGGCACGCTAGAAGCGAACTATGGCGTGAGCAAGGCCCAGCTCGACGGCGCGGTGGCGCAGTACGACAGCGCCGTGCTGAGCGCCGCGCGCGAGGTCGCCACTCAAGCATTGAGCGCCGAGCAGATCGCCGCACGCCAGCGCGAGCAGCAGGCCCAGATCGATGCCGACCGGCAATTGCTGGCAAGCGCCCAGGCGCGTGCGCGCCAGGGGGTGCGCGATGCCCGCGAAAGCCTCGGTGCGCAGGCGCAGCTGTTGCAGCAGCGCGATGCCGCGACGCAGTTGCAGGCGCAGGCATTGAGCACCGACCTTTCCCTGATCAAGGCACTCGGCGGCGGCTATCGGGCCACCGACAAGCCGACCTCCCCATCCCCTTCTGTTACCGCCGGAGCCTCCGCCCATGAGCGCCACTGAATCCGACAAGACCTCCGTCGAAGCCAACGACAGCGGCATGGCCGCGAAGGATCCGGGCAAACGCCGGCGTGCGCTGCTGATCGTGGCCGGCATCTTCATCCTGGCCGGACTGCTGTGGTTCCTGCTGTGGTTCTTCGTGCTGTCGACCCGGGTGAAGACCGACAACGCCTACGTCGGCGGCAACCAGGTGGCGATCTCGGCACAAGTGCCCGGCACGGTGGTGGCGATCCTCGCCGACGATACCCAGCATGTCGACGCCGGCCAGGTGCTGGTGAAGCTGGACAGCACCGATGCCGACACCCGGTTGGCGCAGGCGCGCAGCGCGCTGGCGCAGGCCGTTCGCGGCGTACGCCAGCAAACCAGCTCGGCCAGCGGTGCCGATGCGCAGGTCGTCGCGGCGAAGCTCGACCTGAAGAAGGCCGAGGCCGACCTCAAGCGCCGCCTGCCCCTGATCGCCGCGCACGCCGAATCGCCCGAGATCGTCCAGCACCTGCGCGACGGGGTGGAACAGGCACGCGCCGCCGTGAACGCCGCCGAGGCACAGTCGGCCGCCGCGCACGCCGCGATCGAAGGCACCGACGTCGCGCAGAACCCGGTGGTGATGCAGGCCCGTGCGAATTTCCGCGCCGCCTGGGTCGCCGCGCAGCGCAACGCGATCTACGCGCCGGTGTCCGGCTACGTGGCCGAGCGCAGCGTGCAACTGGGCAACAGCGTGCAGCCGGGCCAGCAGTTGATGACCGTGGTGCCGCTGCATGATCTGTGGATCGATGCCAACTTCAAGGAGAGTCAGCTGCGTCACATCCGCATCGGTCAGCCGGCAAAGGTGGTATCGGATATCTACGGCAGCGACGCCGAGTATCACGGCAAGGTGATCGGTCTCGGTGCCGGCACCGGCAGCGTGTTCTCGCTGCTGCCGGCGCAGAACGCCACCGGCAACTGGATCAAGGTTGTGCAGCGCGTACCGGTGCGCATCGCGCTGGACAACAAGGAGCTGGACAAGCATCCGCTGCGCATCGGCCTGTCCACCGATGTCACCGTCGACATCAGCAATGACCAGGGCAGCGTGCTGGCCGGCACCTCGGCACAGCCGGTGGCGCAGACCGACGTCTACGACCAGATGGCCAGCAAGGCCGACGCGGAAGCGGACCGGATCATCCGCGCCAACCTGCCCCATCTCGCCGCCGCCCACTGAGCAGCACCATGGCCGCCACGCCGAACGACGCCACCGCCGACGCCGCCCCGCTGAAGCCGCTGCACGGCGGCCCGCTGGCGCTGCTCACCATCGCCGTCGCGTTCAGCACCTTCATGGAGGTGCTGGACATGACGATCGTCAACGTCGCCGTGCCGCACATCGCCGGCAGTCTCGGCGTGAGCCCCAGCGAAGGCACCTGGACGATCAGCTCGTACGCGCTGGCCAGCGCGATCATGCAGCCGCTGACCGGCTGGCTGGCGCGCCGCTTCGGCGAGGTGAAGACCTTCGTCGGTTCGGTAATGATGTTCGTGATCTTCTCGATGCTGTGCGGCGTGGCCACCAGCATGCCGATGCTGGTGATCGGCCGCCTGCTGCAGGGTGCCGGCTCCGGCCCGATGGTGGCGCTGTCGCTGACCCTGCTGCTGTCGAACTACCCGAAGGAGAAACAGGGCATCGCGCTGGCGCTGTGGGCGATGACGGTGGTGGTGGCACCGATCTTCGGCCCGATCCTGGGCGGCTGGCTGACCGACAATTTCTCGTGGCCGTGGATCTTCTACATCAACCTGCCGGTCGGTCTGGCGGCGGCCGTGGTCACCTGGGGCCTGCTGCGCAAGCGCGAAACGAAAACCTACAAGGCACCGATCGACATGATCGGCCTGCTGTTGCTGGTGGTCGGCGTGGGCGCGCTGCAGTTCATGCTGGACAACGGCAACGACCACGACTGGTTCGCCTCGCCGATGATCCTGATCCTGGGCCTGACCGCACTGATCTGCCTCACCTTCCTGATCGTGTGGGAGCTGCACGCGAAACATCCGGTGGTGGATCTCTCACTGTTCAAGCAACGAAATTTCACCGTCGGCGTGGTCAGCCTGTCGCTGGGCATGTTCGCGTTCTTCGGCATCAACGTGGTGTTTCCGCTGTGGCTGCAGATCACCCTGGGCTACACGGCGACCTGGGCCGGCCTCGCCACCGCGCCGGTCGGCGTGCTGGCGTTCCTGATCGCGCCGATCCTGGGCAGGAACATGGACAAGCTGGACCTGCGCGCCGTGGTGACGTTCGCGTTCCTGGTGTTCGCCGGTACCGCATACTGGTTCTCCACCTTCGACAGCTCCGCCTCGTTTTCCACCCTGGTGATCCCGCGCTTCGTGATGGGCCTGGCGATCCCGTGCTTCTTCATTCCGTTGAACCAGGTCTACCTGTCCGGCCTGCCGGTGGACCAGATCGCCAGCGCGTCGGGCCTGTCCAACTTCTGCCGCACGATCGGTTCCAGCGTATCCACCGCGATCATGGTGACGCTGTGGCAGCACCGCGGCGAGACCCATCACGCGACCCTGACCGAGTACGTCAGCCCCGGCCACCCTGCGGCTACCGAGTTCATCGGCCAGCTGTCGCATGGCGGGCTGTCGCACACGCAGAGCCTGGGCCTGATCGACCAGTTGCTGACGCGCGAAGCGCTGACCCTGGCGGTGAACGACGTGTTCTGGGCCTGCGCGATCCTGTTCGTGCTGCTGATTCCGGTGCTGTGGTTCGCCAAGCCGCCATTCGGCAGCGCCGGCGGCGCGGTCGGTCATTAAGAGCCTGCTCTCAAATTGCTGCAGCCGGCGACTGCAGCATGAACACCCGGCCCACGACTGGTGCGGCGCAATATCTTCTGCTAGCGTTCGCCGCATGGCACAAACCAAACGCACCATCAAGAAGTACCCGAACCGGCGTCTGTACGACACCGAGATCTCCAGTTACATCACGCTGGAGGAAGTCCGCCAGCTGGTGCTGGACAACGAGGATTTCGAGGTCCGCGACGCCAAGAGCGGCGAGGACCTGACCCGTTCGGTCCTCCTGCAGATCATCTCCGAGCACGAGGACAAGGGGCAGCCGATGCTGTCGCCGCAGTTGCTCAGCCAGATCATCCGCTTCTACGGCGATTCGCTGCAGGGCTTCATGGGGCCTTACCTGGAGCGCAGCCTGCAGGTCTTCCTCGACCAGCAGACGCAGTTCCGCAGCCAGCTCAACAGCCTGATGGGGCAGACCCCGTGGAACACGCTGAACGACCTGACCGAGCGCAACATGGCCGCGTTCCAGGCCATGCAGCGCGGTCTGATCGACACCGCCGCCAAGGTCATGCCGACGCCGCCACCCGCGGGCAAGCGCGACAGCAAGAAATCCGGCTGACGCCACTCCGGCCGATGACGCCTGCGTCGTTCCGTCGGCATTCTCCTTTCCGACCGCTGCAGCACAACATGTGCTGTCCTGCGGCATGATCCGGCCCGCACACCCACTCCGATGAACCAGACAGACCCTCCAAAGCGCGTCGCCATCGTCACCGGCGGCATCGGTGGACTGGGCACGGAAATCTGCCGCCAGCTGGCCGCTGCCGGCCGCCGGGTGATTGCGGTGGACCTGGCCGCCCGGGCCGAACGCATCGAGGCTTTTCGGCGCGAACTGACCGATCTCGACGGCGCCATCGCCTTCGAGCCGGCCGACGTCAGCGACTTCGACGGCTGCCGGCAACTTGCGGCGCGCATCGAGCAGCAGCACGGCAGCATCGACATCCTGGTCAACGCCGCCGGCATCACCCGCGATGCCAGCCTGCGCAAGATGACGCCGCAGCAATGGCACGAACTGATGCATGTCAACCTCGACGGCGTGTTCAACCTGTGCCGCCATGTGGTCGAGGGCATGACCGCGCGCGGCTTCGGCCGCATCGTCAACATCAGCTCGGTGAACGGCCAGACCGGCCAGTTCGGCCAGACCAACTATTCCGCCGCCAAGGCCGGCGTGCACGGCTTCAGCATGGCGCTGGCACGCGAGACCGCCCGCAAGGGCATCACGGTCAACACGGTCTCGCCCGGCTATTGCGACACGCCGATGGTCGCCGCCGTCTCCGCGGAGATTCGCGCGCAGATCATCGCGGGCATCCCGGTCGGCCGGCTCGGCTCGCCCGCCGATATTGCCCGCGCCGTGACCTTCCTCGCCGCCGACGATGCCGGCTACATCACCGGCGCCAACCTGCCGGTGAACGGCGGTTATTTCATGAGTTTCTGAAGCCCGCTCCGTAGCGCGATATCGCCCGCGGCATCCACGCGCATCGATTCGGACCAGGCTCCGCCGACCCGGGGGATGCATGCACACTAATACGAAGATTCAGCCCCGCACGTTTTTCGGCCAGCCGATGGCGCTCGCCTTCCTCAGCTTCACCGAGGCGTGGGAGCGATTCTCCTACTACGGCATGACCTCGATCCTGGTGTTGTACATGAGCCAGGCGCTGCTCACGCCGGGGCATGTCGAGGGCATCGTCGGTTTCACCGGCTTCCGCGCCGCGCTGGAATCCGTGTTCGGACCGATGACCACGCTGGCGCTGGCCTCGCAGATCATGGGGCTGTACACCGGCCTGGTGTATTTCACGCCGGTGCTGGGCGGCTGGGTCGCCGACCGCTGGATCGGCCGGCGCGCCGCGGTGATGGTGGGCGCCGTGATGATGAGCGCCGGCCATCTGGCGATGGCCTTCGATGCCTCATTCCTGTTCGCCCTGCTGCTGTTGGTCAGTGGCTGCGGCCTGCTCAAGGGCAACATCTCGACCCAGGTCGGCGAACTGTATGCCGAGACCGATGGCGAAGGCCGCACCCGCGCCTTCGCGATTTTCTCGATCGGCATCAATGTCGGCGCGGTGGTGGGGCCGTTGCTGTGCGGTCTGCTCGCCCAGCTCTACGGCTGGCATGCCGGTTTCGGCCTGGCAGGCGCGCTGATGCTGATCGGTCTTTGCACTTACATCGCCGGCTTGCGCTACCTGCCGCCGGATCGGCCACGCCGCGCGCAGGCGGGTACGAAGGTAGCGCTGGATCATCGCCAGTGGCGCATCGTCGCCGCACTGGCGGTGGTGGCGGCGATCACCATCTTCCAGAGCATCGGCTATTACCAGAACACCAACATGAATCTGGTCTGGATCAACCGCAGCGTCGACCTCGACCTGCTCGGTTTCCATGTGCCGGTGGCGTGGTTCAACTCGATCGATCCACTGTCCAGCATTCTCGGCGTACCGGTGTTGCTGGCGCTGTGGCGGTTCCAGGCAGCACGCGGCAGCGAGCCGGATGATCTGGGCAAGATCGGCACGGGTGCATGGTTGACGGTGCTGGCAAACCTGCTGCTGGTGGTCGCCTGCCTGATCGGTGCACGCGTCAATGTGCTGTTCCCGATCATCTACGACATCCTGCTCGGCCTCGGCTTCCTGTACTACTGGCCGACCCTGCTGGCGCTGGTCTCGCGTGCCGCACCGGCATCGGTCAAGGCGACGATGATGGGTGCGGTCTTCCTCTCGTTGTTCGTCGCCAACACGCTCATCGGTTGGCTGGGCGGCTTCTACGAGCACATGACGCCGGCCGGATTCTGGGCCATGCACGCCGGCATCGCCGCGACCGGTGGCGTGCTGGCGTTCGTGCTGAAGCGACCATTGAAGCGGGCGCTGGAAATCACCTGAACCCGGACTCGCGCGGTCCGGCGCGGGGAGTCGGGGTTCGTCGACCAGCGACGCAAGGCTGAGCAGGCTTGATCAACATGGCGGCCCGGGCCACCGGGATTGCAGTCCGGCCTCGCTTGCGGAACAGTGGGCGGGTTTCCTCCACGGATCGCAGCATGGCGCAGCAACCCATCACCCTCATCGGCGGCGGCCTGGTCGGCGCGCTGCTGGCCGTGCAACTGGCCAGACGCGGCTTTGCGGTCGAGGTATACGAGAAGCGGCCCGACCCGCGACGCGCCGGCTTCCTCGGTGGTCGTTCGATCAACCTGGCGCTGGCCGAGCGAGGCCTGCAGGCCCTGCGCATGGCCGGACTGGCCGACGAGGTGCTGCAGCGCGCGGTAATGATGCGCGGGCGCATGGTGCATGACCGCGACGGCAACAGCGGCCTGCAGCGCTATGGCGTCGACGACAGCGAGGTGATCTGGTCGGTCTCGCGCGGCGCGCTGAACATCCTGCTGCTGGATGCGGCCGAAGCGGCCGGCGTGCGGCTGCATTTCGGACAGTCGCTGGTCGCCGCCGATTTCGACCGGCAACGCGTCCGCCTCGCCGACACCGACGGCAACGAGCGCGAGGTATCGACGGGCCTGTTGATCGGCGCGGACGGTGCCGGTTCCGCACTGCGCACCGCGATGCATGCCCACACCCCCCTGGGCGAGCGGGTCGAAGCGCTGGGGCACGGCTACAAGGAACTGGAAATCCCTTCCGCCGGCGAACTGCCGCCCGCGCTGCAGCAACTCGCTGGCGGCCGCGACCAGTTCGCGCTGGAACCGCATGCGCTGCACATCTGGCCGCGCGGCGGCTACATGTGCATCGCGCTGCCGAACACGGAAGGAAGTTTCACGGTGACCCTGTTCCTGCCGGCGCGGGGAGCCGCTCCCAGTTTTGCCACCCTGCCCGACTCGACCGCCGCGGCAGCGTTTTTCAGCGAGCAGTTCCCGGGCCTGCTGTCACTGCTGCCGCGCTTCGCCGAGGACTACGACCACAACCCGGTCGGCACCTTGTCCACCCTGTACCTCGAACGCTGGCACCTGGACGGCCGCGCGCTGCTGGTCGGCGATGCCGCTCACGCGATCGTGCCGTTCCACGGCCAGGGCATGAATTGCGGCTTCGAGGACACCGTGGTGCTGGCCGATCTGCTGGCCGCCACGCCGGGCGACGGCGCCGCCGTCTTCGCCGAATTCCAGCGCCAGCGCCAGCCCAATGCCGATGCCATCGCGAAGATGGCGCTGGAGAACTACATCGAGATGCGCGACTCGGTCGCCGACCCGCACTACCTGGCCAAGCGCGAACTCGGCGCGCTGCTGGCCCATCGCTTGCCGAGCCATTACATGGCGCGCTATCGCCTGGTCACCTTCACCCACGTGCCCTACGCCTACGCGCTCGAACGCGGGCGCGCCCAGGATGCCTTGCTGGAACAGCTGTTGCGTGATGCACCGCGGGTTGCCGATATCGACCTCGATGCGGCGGTTCGGCTGTTCCAGTCCAGCCTGCCGCCGTTGCCGGCCCTGCGTCATGGATGAGCCCCTGCTCGAGGCGTTCCGCGAGACTTCCTACCACGTCAACCTGGACACGGTGACCTGGGCGACGATCCGCATCGACTTGCCCCTGCCGGTCGAGCTGGTGCCGCTGGTCGGTGCGCGCCCGTGGGCCTTCATCACGGCCTGGAACCCGAAGGCATCCAGGCGTCCCGGCCCGCAGAACCTGACCGCCCAGCAAGAGCTGCTGGCGGCCCTGCATGCCGTGCCCGATGTCATCGTGCGGCCGGCGATCGGCGTGGGCACCGGCGGCTGGAGCGAGCCGAGCCTGTTCGTTGTCGGCGCCGACGTCGAGGTGCTCGATCGACTGGCCTCCCGACACGGCCAGCTCGCCTACGTGCACGGCCAGGGCAGCGGCGCGGCGCTGTTGCGGATGCCTGGCTGACCGGGCAGCGGCAGCACGCCGCATGGACAAGCGCCACCGGCATTGCGGACAATCGTGGCGATGACCGTCGCCGCTGCCGCCGTGCCCCTGCTCGAAGCGCGGGCCTTGAGCTTCTACCGCCAGGACGAACCGGTGTTCGCACCGCTGGATTTCCAGCTGCACGTGGGCGAGCTGGCCCTCGTCGAAGGCGACAACGGCAGCGGCAAGACCACCTTGCTGCGCATGCTGGCCGGGCTTCTGCACGTCGCCGCCGGCGAACTGCACTGGCGCGGCGCGCCGTTGCAGCGCGACGCCTGCGCCGGCGAAATCCTGTTCCTTGGCCACCAGCTCGGTCTCAAGACCGACCTCAGTCCGCGCGAAAACCTGCGCATCGCCGCCGGTCTTTATGGCTGCCGCGAAGGCTCGACCGTCGCAGGCGTGCTGGCGGCGATCGGCCTGCGCGGTTACGAGGACGAGCCCGTCCGCCGCCTCTCCGCCGGCCAGCGCAAACGCGCGGCACTGGCCCGGTTGTTGCTGCTGCCCGCCACGCTGTGGCTGCTCGACGAACCCTATGCCAACCTCGACCGCCATGGCATCGCGCTGGTGAACGGCTTGCTCGAAAACCACACCGCGGCCGGTGGCGCCGCCCTGGTGACCAGTCACGGTGCGGTGAGCTTCCATGGCGGCGAGCCACGCCATGTCCGGATGCATTCATGAGTCGCCCGCGCCTGTCCGGTGCCTGCATCGCCGTGTTGCGGCGCGACCTGGTGCTGGCCTGGCGCCGGCGCAGCGACATCGCGATGCCGGTGCTGTACGCGCTGATCGTGACCATGCTGTTCCCGTTCGCGCTGGGGCCGGAAGACAGCTTGCTGCAACGGATCGCCGGCGGCGTGATTCTGGTCACCATCCTGCTGGCGATGCTGCTGGCGCTGGGTGCGATGTTCGCCAGCGACATCGAGGACGGTTCGCTGGAACAACTGATGCTGGCGCCGCAGCCGCTGGCGCTGATGCTGGGCATGAAGATCCTCGCCCACTGGCTCACCACGGCGTTGCCGCTGATCGTGATCGCGCCGCTGCTGGCGGCGATGCTGCATCTGCCGGCGGCGGTCATCCCGGTGCTCCTGCTGGCCCTGTTTCTGGTGACACCACTGATAAGCCTGTTCGGCGGCGTACTGGTCGCGCTGACGGCCGGCACCCGCCGCTCTGGTATGCTGCTCGCCTTGATGCTGCTGCCCTTGTGCGTTCCGGCGCTGATCTTTGCCGCCGGCGCCGTGGCCGCCGCCCAGCAGGGCCTGCCCTGGCTCGCACCGATCAGCTGGCTCGCCGCCGTGCTGGTACTGGCCGTGGTGCTGGCACCGCTGGCCTGTGCCGCCGCCCTTCGTATTGCCCTGGACTGCTGATCCCCGACTTCTATGGCTAACTGG
>DATNGL010000026.1:0-2942 GCA_035605895.1 Rhodanobacter sp. | reverse complement strand
GCTGTTCGGCGCGCTGATCTTCGTCAACCTGTTCACCAGCCTCAACATCTATACCGAGGTGGGCCTGGTCACCCTGATGGGCCTGATCAGCAAGCACGGCATCCTGATCGTCGAGTTCGCCAACCACTCGCAGATGCAGGGCATGACCAAGCGCGAGGCGATCGAACACGCCGCGGCGGTGCGCCTGCGCCCGATCCTGATGACCACGTCGGCGATGGTGCTCGGCGTGATGCCGCTGGTGATCGCGGCCGGCGCCGGCGCCGCGGGCCGCTTCAACATGGGCCTGGTGATTTCCACCGGCCTGGCCATCGGCACCGTGTTCACCCTGTTCGTGGTACCGGCGTTCTACATGCTGCTGGCGGCCGATCACCACGGCGGCCGGCCGGGCGGCGAGGCATCCCTGACGGTGGCGTAACCGGACCCCGTCCTGATGTTTCTGCAGGACCAAATGCGATTCCTGCCTGCGCAGGAACGACGGCTCCTCTTCTCGTCACTCCTGCGCAGGCAGGAATCGCATTTCGCTCTTCTCCGCCCTTCCAGCAAAGAAAAAGGCGCGGTCACCCGCGCCTCTAGCTGCTTGCTAATTGGCCTCAGTTGCGCGATTGCAGCTTCGACAGCAGGCGCAGCAGTTCCAGGTACAGCCAGACCAGGGTGACCACCAGCGCGAACGCGCCGTACCACTCCATGTACTTCGGTGCGCGCGCGTTGACGCCCTGCTCGATCATGTCGAAGTCGAGGATCAGGTTGAGCGCGGCAATCACCACCACCACCACGCTGAAGGCGATGCCGATGCCGCTGGCGCCGTTGATGAAGCCCATCGAATGGCCGAAGAAGCCCATCACGAAGTTGGCCAGGTAAAGCAGCATCACGCCGCCGGTGGCGGCCACCACGCCGAGCTTGAACTTCTCGGTGGCGCGGATCAGGCCGCTGCGGTAGGCCAGCAGCATCGCCGCCATCACGCCGAAGGTGAGGCCGACCGCCTGCATCACGACGCCCGGGTAGCGCATCTCGAAGATCGCCGACAGCGCGCCGATGAAGACGCCCTCCACCAGCGCATACAGCGGCGCGGTAACCGGTGCCCAGGTCTTCTTGAAGATCGTGATCATCGCCAGCACCAGGCCGCCGATGGCGCCGCCGATCATCAGCGGCCCCATCGCGGGCAGGCTGGCCGGGCCGTGGAACTGGCCCCAGCTGAATGCCGCGCCGACCACCACCAGCGCCAGCAGCAGGCCGGTCTTGTTGACCGTGCCGTTCAGCGTCATCACCTGGTCGCCATGCGACACCACCGCGCCGCTGGCGGCGTCGAGGAACGTGTTCTTGTTGAGAGCCGGGTTGCCGCTTTGCATGATGAACTCCGTGAGGTTTGCCGACACATCGTAGCCTGAGCGCGCCAGCCGCGACAGCCACCGTGTCCATACGCCGCGCTGCACCGGCACGGCCAACTACGCGACAATACGACCTTGCCGATTGCCGCGGAGTTCCGATGAACCCTTCCACCCTGCGTATCGCCACCCGCAAGAGCGCGCTGGCGCTGTGGCAGGCCGAGCACGTCGCCGCGCTGCTGCGCGCCGCACATCCCGGGTTGAAGGTGGCACTGGTGCCGTTGAGCACCCGTGGCGACGAGATCCTCGACCAGCCGCTGGCCGCGATTGGCGGCAAGGGGCTGTTCCTGAAGGAGCTGGAAGTGGCGATGCTGGAAGGCCGCGCCGAACTGGCGGTGCATTCGCTGAAGGACGTGCCGGCCGAGCTGGAACCGGGTTTCACGCTGCCGGCGATCCTGCCGCGTGCCGACGCCGCCGATGCCTTCGTCAGCAATCACCACGCGAACCTCGCCTCGCTGCCGCCGGGCGCGCGGGTGGGCACGTCGTCATTGCGCCGTCAGGCACAACTGCGTGCGCTGCGCCCGGATCTCCAGTTGCGCGACCTGCGCGGCAACATCGGTACCCGCCTGGGCAAGCTCGACGCCGGCGACTACGACGCCATCGTGCTGGCCTGCGCCGGGCTGGAGCGGCTGGGACTGGCCGCACGCATCGCGTCGCGGCTGGCCGCGCCGGACTGGCTGCCGGCGCCCGGACAGGCGGCGATCGCGATCGAGGCGCGCGACGGGCAGCCGGCCGTACTGGCCCTGCTCGCCGCCCTGGACGATGCCGAGACGCGGCTCACGGTGAGCGCCGAACGCGCGATGAACCGGGCCCTGGGCGGCAGTTGCACAGTGCCGGTCGGCGCCTGGTGCATGCTCGGTGAACACGGCCTGCACTTGCGTGGCCTGGTCGGCGACCATGCAAGCGGTCGCCTGCTGCGCGCCGAGGCGAGCGGCCCGGTCGACCAGGCCGTCGCGCTGGGTGAACAGGTGGCATCGGAACTGCTGGCACAGGGCGCCAGCGAGTTCCTGGGATAGCGCGGGAACCGGGGAACAAGAACTTTGTAGCTACACGCTCTTCCCGTTCCCTGTTCCTTAGCCTTCGACTCAGAAGCTGTAAACCAGATTCGTCGTGGTCAGCGTGTCCGACTTCTTGATGCCCGGCTGCACGCTGCTGTTGTGGCGCACCTGGAAGCCGACCTTCAATGCCAGCTTGCTGGTCATGCTGACCGCCAGGCCCGCGTCGTTCTGCATGTAGGTGTTCTTCGAGCCCGCTTCAGTCAGGAAGGTGTCCTCGAACGCGGTGTTGGCGCTGATCTTGAACTTGTAGTTGATCAGGCCGCGGGCCACTACCTCGCCTTGGGTCGGCTGCTGCTGCGGCACCAGCACACCGTTCAGCAGCAGCTGGGCGTCGGCCGGGCGGTAGCGCTTGTAGCCGGGGCCGATTTCGAACGACAGCTCGTTGCGCTCATCCTTCAACGCGATATAGCCGTAGCCCAGCGACACCGTGCCCTGCCACAGGTTGGCGCCGAACTGGTCGTGCTCGTAGCGGGCCGCGCCGACGATATAGCTGCGCGTGTCC
>DATNGL010000025.1:0-4058 GCA_035605895.1 Rhodanobacter sp. | reverse complement strand
CACGATGACGCTGTATTTCGTGATCTTCGGCAAGCTGATCGGCAGCCGCATCGGCAGCATCGAGGGCGGCTTCAGCTACATGCAGTACATCGTGCCGGGGCTGGTGATGATGACCATCATCAACAACAGCTACATGAACATTTCCAGCTCGTTCTACGGCGCCAAGTTCCAGCGCTCGGTGGAGGAGATGCTGGTGTCGCCGATGGCCAACTGGGCGATCCTTTCCGGCTACGTCATCGGCGCGGTGGGTCGCGGCCTGGTGGTCGGCCTGCTGGTGCTGATCGTGGCGCTGTTCTTCACCTCGCTGCACGTGGCGCATCCGTTCGTGGCGCTGGCTGCAGTCACCCTGGGCGCGGTGATCTTCGCCCTGGCCGGCTTCATCAACGCGGTGTTCGCCAGCAAGTTCGACGACATCGCGCTGGTACCGACCTTCGTGATCACGCCGCTGACCTACCTTGGCGGCGTGTTCTACTCGATCAAGATGCTGGGCGAACCGTGGCAGGCGCTCTCGCGGATCAACCCGATCCTGTACATGGTCAATGCGTTCCGCTACGGCATCCTGGGCATCAGCGACGTGTCGGTGGGCTGGGCCTTCGTGGTGATGCTGGTGTTCATCGCGGTGCTGGCTGTCGCGGCCATCCAGTTGCTCAGGCGCGGCGTCGGCCTGCGCTCCTGATCTTCTTGCTCGTCATCCCGGCGAAAGCCGGGATCCAGTGACTCCAGATACCCGAAGGCGCTGGATTCCGGCTTCCGCCGGAATGGCGGGTTATCTAGCTCCTCGTTCACCGTCGGTTGCCAAATGCGCGTCAACAAGTACATCAGCGAAGCCGGCCTGTGCTCGCGCCGCGAGGCGGACGAGCTGCTGCTCGCCGGCCGCGTCAGCATCAACGGTGAAATCGCTTCCACCGGTGCCAAGGCGCTGGAGGGCGATGAGGTGCGCGTCGATGGCGAGATCGTCAGGGGGCGCATCCTCGCCGCCACCCCGGCAGCGAAGAAGGCGATCTACATCGCGCTGAACAAGCCGGTCGGGATCACCTGCACCACCGACCAGAGCGTGGCCGGCAACATCGTGGATTTCATCGACCACCCGCAGCGGATTTTTCCGATCGGCCGGCTGGACAAGGATTCCGAAGGGTTGATCCTGCTGACCAGCAACGGCGACATCGTCAACGAGATCCTGCGCGCGGAAAACCACCACGAGAAGGAATACCTGGTCGGCGTGAACAAGGCCGTCACCGACGAATTCCTCGTCGG
Organism: Rhodanobacter sp.; assembly: GCA_035605895.1. Classification (GTDB taxonomy): domain Bacteria; phylum Pseudomonadota; class Gammaproteobacteria; order Xanthomonadales; family Rhodanobacteraceae; genus Rhodanobacter. The sequence goes on along the minus strand of DATNGL010000025.1, from coordinate 2,804 downwards.
CATGAGCAAGGGCGTGCGCATCCACGACCAGATGACGAAACCCTGCCGCACCCGCCGCATCGCGAAATTCGGTTTCTCGATCGTGCTCACCCAGGGCCTGAACCGGCAGATCCGGTTGATGGCCGCCGCGTTCGGTTATCGCGTCACCCAGCTGCGCCGCGTGCGCATCGACAACGTGAAGCTGGCGCACCTGAAGGTCGGCCAGTGGCGCAACCTCAGCGAAGCGGAACTGAAAGGCTTGTTGCCCGAACGCACCCGGTGGTGAAAGACCGCCCTGGCATCAAGTTTCCTGCCAATCGTCGCCGGGCATGATCCGGCGCATGAATTGGTCAAACAGAGGCACCGTAAAAGCGGTATCGCCGTGATTGGGGCTCCAGATCATCCCTTTGGCAATCAGGCCATTGCGCAGCGGCGCCAGCGCCGTGACTTTCCTCTTCAAATGATTGGCGATATCGCCGGAGCGGTGTGGCCCAGGCCCCAGGTCAGCCATCGCCCTGAGATACTTTTTTTCCGACGGCGTGAGTCGATCGAAGCGGACGCGGAAGAAACTCTCGTCCAGGGCCGCGATCGCCGAAGCCGACGCGCACTGGATATCATCCTTTGTAATCGGCGAAGCGGTTGCCACGTCCCACGCGTGCTTGCCCCATTCCTGCAAAAAGTAGGGATAGCCTTGCGAAAGATTCAAGACCTCTTGAACCGCGAATGCCTCATAGTCAACGCCTTCATTTGATGCAGGAACGACCAGGGCATCGATGGCCGCCAGTTCGGGGAGCGCGCCGATTTCCGGGAAATCAAAAAGTCGCTCGGCGTATGATTTTGCGTCTCCCATGCGCCCACGCAATTGTGGAAGCCCGGCGCCCACCAGCATCACGGGCAGCTGCCGCTGTGCCATTCGGTGCATGACCGTAATGAGTGCCGCAAGCTCGGGCACTTCGATGTATTGCATCTCATCAATGAAAATCACATACACGGTTTTCGCTGCCCGAGCAGCTTCTCCGACTGCCTCGAAGAGATCCTGCAGGTCGTGCTCAAGATCGCCGTTGTCTGCCAACCCCGGCTCCGGTTCGTAGTCGAGCCCAACCTCGATGTCACTGAACTTCAGACGCAGTCCGCGGACAAAACCCGCGAGCGCCCGCAGACCTCGGGCACTCAAATCCCTTGCGGCTGCAACGCGGCTCAGAGCGATCAACCCTTGTCGCAGTTGAGGCGCCAAGAGAGCAGGAAGCGAACGCTTTTCGGGAGCTTCGATACGCGCGGTGATTGCACCCGTGCCGATGGCGTCCTCCCGTATCCGATCAAGCAACACGGTCTTGCCAACCCCTCTGAGGCCGACCAGCAGGGCACTCTTGGCTGCCCGGCCAATCCTTGTCCGCCCAATGGCAATCCGCATTGCTTCCCGCACCGCATCGCGGCCCGCGAGTTCCGGCGGGGGCGAGCCTGCACCGGGAGCGTATGGATTCTTGATGGGATCCATGACGAGTTCTTACATAGAGAGATTAGCCATCTTATGAATAATTCATAATATTCGCAAATCTTCTATGACTCGCCCGAGGCATCCTTCAAGCCGCCGGCAAGGTTTGCAGATCCCAGCGCGGTCGCACCTGCACGGTTTCGTCCTGGTGCTGGCCGCTGGCCAGGCGGATCGCGCCGGCCAGCGCGATCATCGCGCCGTTGTCGGTACAGAAATCCAGCCGCGGAAAATACACCTGGAAGCCGTCCTTCTCCCCGGCCCTGGCCAGCTCGCTGCGCAGGTGCCGGTTCGCGCCCACGCCGCCGGCGATCACCAGCCGGCGCGCGCCGCTGGCTTCCAGCGCGCGGCGGCACTTGATGATCAGCGTATCGACGATCGCCTCCTCGAACGCGCGGGCGACGTCGGCACGGGTCTGCTCGCTATGGTCCGACTTCTGCCAGGCCAGCAGCACCTGGGTCTTCAGCCCGGAGAAGCTGAAATCGAGGCCGGGCCGGTCGGTCATGGGCCGCGAGAACCGGAACGCGCCCGCGCGGCCCTGTTCAGCCAGCTTCGCCAAGGCCGGGCCGCCCGGATACGGCAGACCCATCAGCTTGGCGGTCTTGTCGAACGCCTCGCCGGCGGCATCGTCCAGGGTATCGCCCAGGATCGTGTACTGGCCGATCGCCTTCACCTCGACCAGCATGGAGTGCCCGCCGGACACCAGCAGCGCCACGAACGGCGGCTCGGGCGGGTTGTCCTCCAGCAGCGGGGCCAGCAGGTGGCCTTCCATGTGGTGCACCCCGATCGCCGGCACCCCCAGCGCCCAGGCCAGCGCGCGCCCGGCGGAAGCCCCGACCAGCAGGGCACCGACCAGGCCGGGGCCGGCGGTATAGGCCACCCCGCCCAGGTCGTGCACGGTCAGCCCGGCTTGGGCCAGCGCCTCGCGGATCAGCGGCAGCAGCTTGCGCACGTGGTCGCGGCTGGCCAGTTCCGGCACCACGCCGCCGTAGTCGGCATGCAGCTTGATCTGGCTGTACAAGGTGTGCGCCAGCAGGCCACGCCCGGGCGCCGCCGGTTCCCAGCGCAGCAGGGCCACCCCGGTCTCGTCGCAGGAGGTTTCGATGCCCAGGACCGGCTTCATCATGCCGGGCTTTGAAAATTCTCTGTTATCCACGGTATAATTCGCGGCTCACCATATTCCACTGTCCTGCAAGAGCAGGCAGATTACCACCCGGAGTTTCCATGCCCAACGTAAAAGTTCGCGAGAACGAGCCGTTCGAGATCGCACTGCGTCGTTTCAAGCGTACCTGCGAGAAGGCCGGCGTGCTGGCCGAGACGCGCAAGCGCGAGTTCT
>DATNGL010000024.1:0-18190 GCA_035605895.1 Rhodanobacter sp. | reverse complement strand
GCACACACCCAAGGTATGGCGTAAAGACGCTTCGGAGAACTCTGGAATGATGCGTGTCTTTGAATTTCTGGTTGCCCTGGTCATCGTTGCGGTGATCGGTGTCCTGGCAGCGGTGGTCATGCCCGGCAGCGGTCATGTGGAACGCCAGTTGGTCATGGGCAAGGATTTGCGCCAGGTTTATGATGTCCTTGACAATTTTCGACGGTTGCCGGATTACTCGGTGCTCCGTTCGCTGGACCCCACTGTGCAGTTCAAGTTTTCCGGCAAGGCCTTCGGCCCGGGCGCGGAGATCAGCTGGACCAGCACCGATGCCAAGCTCGGCGACGGCGGCCTGACCATCGCCAGCGCCACGCCGGACTTCGACAAGATCGACAACAACACGCAGGACGCGACCATCGTCTGGAACCTGGACAACAACTGGCGCGGTCTGGACAAGCATTTCACCCTGGATCTGGAACGTCAGGGCCACGGCCGGCTGACCCAGGTCACCTGGTCCTACGACGTGAAGTACGGTTGGAACCTGGTCAACCGGTTCGCCAACCTTTACATCCACGGCGACCCCGATTCGTTCATCGAGTTCAGCCTGAACAACCTGCAGAACGTGCTGGCCGGCGTGGCCAACGTGGATTACAGCGGGTTGATGCCCAGGATCGTGCAGTCGCAGCCGGCCCCCGTGCTGTTCGTCACGCGCCATATCGACCGCAGCAAGGGCGGTACCGAGGCGCTGGACGATGCCATGTCCCAGGCAGATACCGAGCTGAAGGCCGAGGCCAAGAAGCTGGGCGTGAACGTCACCGGCCCTTCGATCCTCTTCATCACCAACTACGGTGATCCGGACTTCGATTTCGAGGTGGCGCTGCCGATCGATTCCAGCACGCTCACCGTCAATGGCCAGAGCGAACAGCTGACGCCGCCGACGCCGCCGACCCTCGCTGCCGCGCAGCCGGCCGAGGCCGGCACGGCGGCCGGTGCCGCGGACGCAACCGGGCCTGCCGCGGGTAGCCGCGACCGCTTCGGCCGGCTGGTGGTGGAAGGCGACGTGCGCGCGATGCTGGCATTCGGCGGTGCCACGCTGCAGGGCGACTGGGAAGGCACCTTCAATGGCGTGCCGCAGACGGTGAAAATGCTTACTGCCTACGCGCAAACGCACGGCTACAAGTTCGACAGCACGGTCAGCGCGCCGTACGACATGGTGGTGACACCGGCGGTAAAGGACGCCAGTGGCGGTTTCGTCTCCTACGCCAAGCACCAGGTATCCCTGCCGCTGTCCGAGGCCCCGGCGCAGACTCCGGAACAGGAAGCCGGCCTGCAGCCTGCGTCGGCGGGCACCGCCAGTGCGCCGGCCGCTCCCGGCTCCGCGCCGGCCCCGGCAAGCAGCGCAGCTCCCGCGGCAGCCGGCAGCGCCGGATAAGCCATGCCGGTGGCGCCATGACGAAGGCCCTTCCGTGCTGGAAGGGCCTTTTGCGTTGGGCGGCGCCGGCCGGCTGGCCCGGATCCGACGGACTCGCGGAGCTTGCGGTACATTCCAAGGGACATCCGGCGCCATCGACCGGTTTCCGGCGTGCTTGCCGGTAGTGCCGTGACAACCCGCCAGCGGACATGATCGAAACCGAACAACTCACCCGATGCTATGGCAACCTCACCGCCGTGGATGCGCTCAGCATCCGTGTCGAGCCCGGCCAGGTGCTTGGCCTGCTCGGGCCCAACGGCGCGGGGAAATCCACCGCGATGCGCATGATCGCCGGGTTCCTGGTGCCGACCTCGGGCAGCGCGCGGGTGTGCGGACATGATGTGATGCGCGAACCGCTGCAGGCCAAGCGTGCCCTGGGCTACCTGCCGGAAGGCGCGCCGAGTTACGGCGAAATGACGGTGCGCGAATTCCTGCAGTTCATCGTGCGCATGCGCGGGCTCAAGGGCGAGGCGGGCTATCGGCGCTACGGCGCGGTGGTGCAGCAACTGCAACTGGAGGACGTGCTTGGACTGGGCATCGATACCTTGTCCAAGGGATTGCGCCGGCGTGTCGGGCTGGCGCAGGCGATCCTGCACGATCCGCCGGTGCTGATGCTGGACGAACCCACCGACGGTCTCGATCCGAACCAGAAGCATGCGGTGCGCCAGCTGATCGACGTGATGGCACGCGAGCGCACGATCCTGATTTCCACCCATTTGCTGGAGGAAGTGCATGCGCTGTGCAACCGGGTGGTGATCATCGCCCGCGGCAAACTGCTGGCCGATGCCACGCCGGCCGAGCTGGAGGCGCGCTCGCGTTATCACGGCGCGGTCTCGTTCAGCGCACCCGGCAGCGGCATGTCTCAGGAGATGCTCGGTCGCCTGCCGCAAGTGGCGGGGATCGAGGTCGATCCCCTGGATGGGCGCATCACCGTGTTCCCGAAACCGGGTGCGCGCATCCTGGAGCCGGTCGAGACCTTGCTGCGCGAGCAGGGCCTGGAGGTCTCCGAGATCCAGCTCGAGCGCGGACGGCTGGACGAGGTTTTTCGCCATATCACCACCAGTGGCGAAGACAGCGCCGGGGTACCCGCGTGAGTCCCCTGAGTGCCGTGCTGCGACGCGAACTGCGCAGCTATTTCGTGACGCCGGTGGCCTACGTGTTCCTGGTGATCTTCCTGGTGCTGGCCGGCATCCTCACGTTCTACGTCGGCGATTTCTACGAGCGCGGGCAGGCCGACCTGCAGCCATTCTTCGTGATGCACCCGTGGCTGTACCTGATTCTGGTGCCGGCGATCACCATGCGGATGTGGGCCGAGGAGGCCAAGGGCGGCACCCTGGAACTGCTGCTGACCCTGCCGCTGACGCTGTGGCAGGCGATGCTCGGCAAGTTCCTGGCGGCATGGTTGTTCATCGGGCTGGCGCTGGCGTTGACGTTCCCGATCTGGATCACGGTCAACTACCTCGGCTCGCCGGACAACGGCGTGATCCTGGCCGGCTATCTGGGCAGCTGGCTGATGGCCGGGACGTTCATCGCGATCGGCGCCTGCCTGTCGGCGCTGACCCGCAACCAGGTGGTGGCGTTCATCCTCACCGCGCTGGTATGCGTGCTGCTGATCCTGGTCGGGCAGCCGCAGGTGCTGGACTTCTTCCAGGGAGCGTTGCCGCGCCGGTTGGTGAACGCGGTGGCCCACCTGTCGATGCTGCGCCATTTCGAGGCGATCTCGCGTGGCGTGCTGGACGTGCGCGACCTGGTGTACTTCCTGTTCAGCACGCTGGGCTGGCTGATCGCGGGCGTGCTTTTGCTCGACCTGAAGCGGACGCGCTGACCGATGCCCCGCCTGCGCCTGCCCGCGATATTCACCGTGCCGCTGCAACTCACCCGGCGCGGCGCGCTGTACGCCGGACTGATCCTGCTGGTGCTGGTGTTCGTGCCGCTGATCGTGACCAGCAGTCGCTGGCTGCACGCCACACGAATCGATCTGACCGCCGACAAGCTCTACACGCTCACGCCGGGCACCTTGCAGATCGTCGACAGACTGCATCGGCCGCTGCGATTGACCCTGTATTTCTCCCAGCACGCCACTCGCGACCTGCCGCAGCTGCGCAGCTACGAACAGCGCGTGCGCGAGATGCTGCAGGAGATGGTGGCCCGTTCGCGCGGGCGCATCCGCCTGCAGGTCATCGACCCGGTACCCTACTCGGACGACGAGGCGAGTGCCGAAGGCAGCGGCCTGATCGCCGCCAACGGCGGCAGCAACGGCGAGCGGGTGTTCTTCGGCCTGGCCGGCAGCGCGATGCCGCATGGCGAGGACAGCGAGGGCGAGGAGGATCGCGCGCCGGAAAAGGCCTTGTCGATTCCATTCTTCGATCCCTCGCGCGAGGCGTTTCTCGAATACGACATCGCCAAGCTGCTGTACGAATTGAACCAGGTCGACAAGCCGTCGATCGGCGTGATCAGCTCGCTGCCGGTGGAGGGGGCGCCGGCGCTTGGCGAGCAGCCCTGGGCGGTGATGCAGCAGCTGGGCCAGCTGTTCACGCTGGAGACGCTCGATGCGGACCAGCTGACCCACGTGGACGGCAAGCTGAAGGTGCTGTTGCTGATCCACCCGAAACACCTGCCGCCCGCGGCGCAGTATGCGATCGACCAGTACGTGATGAACGGCGGGCACCTGGTGGTCTTCGTTGACCCCGATGCCGAGCTGGACACCTCGCCGTTCACCCCGGACATCACCGGGATGCCCGCGCATGCCTCGAACCTGCCGCGCCTGTTTGCGGCATGGGGAGTGGTCTACGATCCGCGCCAGGTGGTGCTTGATCGCAGCCGTGCATTGCAGATCGAATTGTCCGGCAACAGCCTCAATCATCCGGCGATGCTCGGGCTGGGCGAGCAGGAGCTCAACCGCAATGACGCGGTGACGGCCAGCCTGCAGCGGATTAACGTCTCCACCATCGGCCACTTCGACCTCGCGCCCACGGCGCGCGCGCGGCTGATACCGCTGCTGCAGAGCAGTGCCGATGCCCGACTGGTGTCCACGCAACAGGTGATGGATGCCAGCAATGATCCGGCCCGGCTGCTGCAGGGCTACAAGGCGGACAATGCGCACTATGTGCTGGCCGCGCGATTGCGTGGCACGTTCGACAGCGCGTTCCCCGAGGATGCCGGCAAGCCTGGCTATCGCAGCCATTCGGCGGCGAACGCCGAGGTGGTGCTGGTGGCCGACACCGACCTGCTCAGCGACCGGCTGTGGGTCGAGCCGCAGACCATGCTGGGCCAGGCGATGATACGGATCTTCGCCAACAACGGGGATTTCGTCACCAACCTGGTCGACAACCTCAGCGGCTCATCGGCGCTGCTGTCGATCCGCGGCCGCTCCACCTCGCAGCGACCGTTCACGCGGGTGCAGGCGCTGCGCAACGTGGCCGACCAGAAATTCCTGCAGAAGGAACAGGAACTCGAGCAGGAGCTGGCAGACACGCGGCGCCGGCTGGATGAATTGCAGCCCGCCAAGGGTACCCATCCCAGCACGATCACCGCCGAACAACGCAGCGAGATCGAGCAGTTCCGCCAGCGCCAGCTGGCGATCAACAAGGAACTGCGCGACGTGCAACACCAGCTCAATGCCGAGATCGATGCGCTCGGGTTGCGCCTGAAGGTGATCAACATCGTGCTGGTGCCTGCGCTGGTGGTGCTGATCGGCCTGCTTTACGGCTGGCGCCGCACGCGTTACAGCCGGCGTCGGCGTTGAGCAGGACGGAACACCGGCGGCAATCTGCCGCAAGCGGCCCGCGCCGACCGGGCAGACGCCGCGGACCCGCCGCATTATGCTGGGCGGTGCTGCCCGGCCGTCGCCGGTGCGGATGGAAGAAGAAGTAGCCTGATCGTGATCGCAACACTGTTGAAATGGGCGGTGCCGTGGGAGTTTTCGTGGGTCTTCCTGGCCACGTTCCTGCTGGCCTGCGTGCTGTATTGGCGCGGCAGCCGGCGGCTGCGCGTGGACTTCAGTCGCCAGCTGGCGTTCTGGGGCGGCATGGCGATCATCTATCTGTCGCTGCACACCTACCTCGATTACTACGCCGAGCATGAGTTCTTCATGCATCGCCTGCAGCAGTTGCTGCTGCACCACCTGGCGCCGTTGCTGATCGTCACCGCGTATCCGGTGAGCGTATTGCGCGCCGGCCTGCCGCTGAGGTGGCGGGTGCACCTGTTGCGTCCGCTGCAGCGGTCATGGCCGTGGCGGGCGGCGACGGGCGTGCTGATGAATCCCATGGTCGCCACCGTGCTGTTCATCGTGTTCGTGCTGATCTGGCTGATCCCGGACCTGCAGACGCTGGCGATGCTGGACTGGCGCGTCTACCGCTTCATGAACTGGACGATGCTGATCAGCGGCTTTGCCTACTGGTCGCTGGTGCTCGACCACCGGCCGCACCCGCCGGGGCGGATGGTCGCGGGCATGCGCGTGCTGTCGCCGGCGATCACCATGTCGCCGCAGATCCTGGCCGGCGCCATCGTCACGTTCTCGCACACCGATCTCTACCCGATCTTCGAGATCTGCGGTCGTGCCTTCACCTTCAACGTGCTGACCGGACAGATGGTCGGCGGCCTGATCACCTGGGTGCCCGCAGCACTGATCGAGTCGGTGGGTGGCCTGATGGCCTTGCGCCTCTGGTTGCGCCTGTCACGCAACGGACGCCTGCCGCGTCGACGGTTGCCGGTACCGCCGCCGGCGGCGATCGCCGGTGGCATGCCCGACTGAGGCGCTCTCGCCGCCGCGTCAGGACGACGGGTGGTCGGCGTGCCCGGTGCCGTCGTCCAGCGCATTGGCCGGACGCACGATGAAGTCGGTGGGCAGGCTGCTGCCGTCGCTGAACTTCAGCAGCAGCCGCACGATGGTACCGGGCTTCACCGGGTCGGCGGCCTGCATCAGCATCAGGTGATAGCCGGCCGGCGCCAGCACGGCGCGGCCATGGGCAGGTACGGGCAACGAATCCACCATCGTCATGCGACTGACGCCACCCTGCGTCGAGCTGTGGTGCAGCATCACCTGCGCGTAGGCCTTGCTGCTGGCACCGGTCAGCGCCACCGCCTGGTCGCCCTCATTTTCCAGGGTGACATAGGCGCCGGCGGGCAACGCGCCGGGCAGCGCGCGAATCCAGGCATGTGTGGCATGCACGTGATCGGCGGCGCTTGCGCGCGCGCCGGCGGCGAGCGACAGGCCGGCAAGCAGGGCGAGCAGGGGGGCGTGTTTCATGACGGGTCTCCGCTGTCGAGCAGGAGGTGCAGATCGTGCACCAGGTCGTCCTGTTTGTCGGCGGGCGTGAACAGCACGCGCGGGTTGCCGTCGCGGTCGAACACGTAGATCGCCGAGCTGTGGCTGACCTCGTAGCTGCCATCCTTGCCGGCGGGCTCGCGCGTGAACGCCGAGCGATAGCGCTTCACCAGGGCCTCGATGGCGCGTGGGGTGCCGGTCAGGCCGGTCGCGTGCGCATCGAACGCGTTGACATAGGCATGCAGCACCGTCGGCGTATCGCGGGCGGGATCGACGCTGACGAACAGGATGCGCGCGCCATCGGCGAGTTTGCCCAGGCGCTGCATTACCACATGCAGGTGCGCCATCGTCAACGGGCACACGTCCGGGCAGTGGGTATAACCGAAATAGAGCAGAACCACCTTGCCGCGGTAGTCCGCTGCGGAAACCGCCTTGCCCTCGTCATTGGTGAGCGCAAACTCCAGTTGCGGCATGTGGCCGGTCAGGTTGGTCAGCCGGAACGGCAGCGGCGCCGCGCGATGGCAGCCGGCGAGCAACAGGCCGATGGCAAGCAGCAGGAGCAACGCAAGGGGGCGGCGCCAGGGCGACTTCATGCGAGAATCCGGAAGGTTAATCTCTTCAAGCATACGCCAGCGCTTGCGGTCTGTGGCTCGAATACCGGGAAATCCGCTCATGCTGCGACAACCTGTCAGTACCCGTATCGCGCTGCTTGTGGGCATCGCCGGCGCCAGTGCGGTCCTGCTCGGCGCGTTCGGTGCGCATGCGCTGCGCGATGTCCTCGACGGGCCCCGGCGCGAGCTATGGCATACCGCGGTGGACTATCACGTGTGGCACGCGCTGGCGTTGGCGCTGGCAGCGGGACTGGGTCGTGGTCGCAGCCGTCGCGTGGCGGTCGCGGCATTTGCGCTCGGCATCGTGCTGTTCAGCGGCAGCTTGTACGCGCTGGCCCTGGGTGCGCCACGCTGGACCGGCATCATCACCCCGGTCGGCGGGCTGGCTTTCGTCACTGGCTGGATCGCGCTGGGGCTGTCATTGCGTTCGCGGGTGGAGTGAGCCCGCGTCACCTGAGCGCAGCGACCGCGTCATGCATTCGTCATGCGGCGGTTCCAGCATGCAGGCATGAAGATCACGACGCTTGTCCGCAGGCACGGTTGGCTTCCCCTGCTGGTGCTGCTCGCCATCATCTTGTGCCCGTTCGGACCGGACGGTTCGCTGCGGGCCGACACCGGGATGGCGCCGGCGTTCAACGCGCTGGCGCATTGGCGTGAAGATGGCCGCGACTGGCTGGTGGTCGCCGACGGCAAGGCCGACGAAGTGACGGTCTACGATGCCGCCGATGGACGGCCATTGCAGCGGCTCAGGGTCAAGGGTGGCCTGCAGGATCGCGACGCACTGGTGCAGCGGGGCGGCCATCTGTTCGTGGTGCGCCAGAATGGCACGCTGGAGGAACTCCGGTTGCCGCAACTGGAGATCGCGGCGGCAGGCAGCCGCTGATCGCGGTCAGGCGGTTCAGCGCGGGCGCTTGAGGTACAGCGTCACCGGAGAGACCGGACCGTAGCCCAGCGCGTTGACCAGCTCCCAGCCCTGGTTGCCTTCACGGTTGAGCAGGGCGATGAGGTCGCTGTCGTCGGGCGTATCGGTGAGCTTGAAGGTGCCTTGCCGCTTCACCGTCACCACTTTGTATTCCCACGTCGTTGCCATGTGTCGATTGCTCCGGGTTGCAGGTCAGTGCGTGTCGTTGTCGGGTGTGGTCTTATCCGGGCCGGTTTTCAGCCGGCCGGCCTTGCGTAGTGCCTCGCGCAGCACGTATTCGATCTGCGCGTTGACGCTGCGCAACTCGTCGTCCGACCAGCGCTGCATCGCGTCCAGCACGGCGGCGCTGATGCGCAGCGGGTAGGCTTTCTTCTCGACGGCCATCGCGACGCGTCAGTACAACGTGCCGGTATTCAGTACCGGTTGGGCGCCGCGTTCGCCACACAGCACCACCAGCAGGTTGCTGACCATCGCGGCCTTGCGTTCCTCGTCCAGTTGCACCACGCCGCGCTGGCTGAGCTGGTCCAGAGCCATCTCGACCATGCTGACCGCGCCTTCCACGATCTTCGTGCGCGCGGCGATGATCGCGCCGGCCTGTTGCCGCTGCAGCATCGCCTGGGCGATTTCCTGGGCGTAGGCGAGGTGGCTGATGCGTGATTCGATCACCTGCACGCCGGCCTTCTCCAGGCGCGCCTGGATTTCGTCGCGCAGATGGTTGTTGATCACTTCACCGTGGCTGCGCAGCGACGGTTTGCCGTCGTCGTGCGCATCGTACGGATAGCTCTGCGCCATCTGGCGCAGCGCGGACTCGCTCTGGATGTGCACGAAGTTCTCGTAGTCGTCCACGCAGAACACCGCTTCGGCGGTGTCCAGCACCTGCCAGACCACGACGGCGGCGATCTCGATCGGGTTGCCGTCGTTGTCGTTGACCTTCAGCTTGCCGCTCTCGAAGTTGCGCACGCGCAGCGAGATGCGCCGCTTGGAATAGAACGGATTGGTCCAGCGCAAGCCAGCCAGGCGAACGGTGCCGGCATATTTGCCGAACAACTGCAGGACCTGACCTTCGTTCGGTGCGACCTGGAAGAAGCCCTTGAGCATGAAGGCGGTGATCACCTCCAGCGCGAGGCCGGCGGCCAGGCCGACGATTTCCTGTGCCGGAGCGGAAACCAGCACCGCAAAGGTGGCAATCGCGAAAAGCACGATGCAGACGCAGACGAATGGAATGCCGGCCAGCGAAAAGCCCTTGTGTTCGTTCATGGAATGATCCTCCCGTAGGTTCGGCAAATTAGATATCAAAATGATATCTAATTGCAAGGAGCTGTCGCTGCAACGTCGCCAGCCGAGGGGCGGCGCGGCTGGCGGCCCTTACAATGCCGGTTTGCGCCAGGAGTCTCCCGATGAAATCTTTCGGTACCCCGTATTCCGATCACTCGCTGCGCGTACTGCTGCTGGGTGCGGGCGAGCTTGGCAAGGAGGTGGCGATCGAGCTGCAGCGCTACGCGGTCGAGGTGATTGCGGTAGATCGGTACGCCAACGCGCCGGCGATGCAGGTAGCCCATCGCAGCCACGTCATCGACATGCTCGATGGGGCGGCCTTGCGTGCGGTGATCGAGCAGGAGCAGCCCGATCTGGTGGTGCCGGAAATCGAGGCGATCCACACGCCGACCCTGCTTGAGCTGGAGAAAAAGGGCCAGCGTGTGATCCCGACCGCCCGCGCGGCATGGTTGACGATGGATCGCGAAGGCATCCGTCGACTGGCTGCCGAGGAGCTGCGCCTGCCGACTTCGCCGTACCGTTTCTGCGGCGACGAGGCGGAGTACCACGAGGCGGTCGCCGCCATCGGCTACCCCTTCGTGATCAAGCCGGTGATGAGTTCGTCCGGCAAGGGCCAGAGCGTGGTGCGCGAGGCGGGCGGGTTGCGGCATGCGTGGGACTACGCGCAGTCCGGCGGGCGTGCGGGCAAGGGCCGGGTCATCGTCGAGGGCCTGGTGGCGTTCGACTACGAGATCACCATGCTGACCGTGCGGCATGTCGGCGGCGTGAGCTTCTGCGCCCCGATCGGCCATCGCCAGGAAGACGGCGACTACCGCGAATCGTGGCAGCCGCAGCCGATGAGCGAGTCCGCGCTGGCCGAGGCGCAACGCCAGGCGGCGGCCATCACCGCGGCGCTCGGCGGCTGGGGCGTATTCGGCGTGGAGTTCTTCGTGCGCGGCGACGAGGTGATTTTCTCCGAGGTCAGTCCGCGTCCGCACGATACCGGCCTGGTCACCCTGATCTCGCAGGAGTTTTCCGAATTCGCCCTACATGCGCGCGCGATCCTCGGCCTGCCGATTCCGGTGATCCATCAGTACGGTCCGTCGGCGTCGTGCGCGGTGCTGGTCGCGGGCGACGGCAGCGCACCGCGCTATCACGGTGTGGCCGAGGCGCTGGCCGAGCCGGATACGCAACTGCGCCTGTTCGGCAAACCGACGGTCAGCGGGCGCCGCCGCATGGCGGTGACGCTGGCGCGTGCGGACACGCTGGAGGCCGCGATCGCCAAGGCCATGCGGGCGAAGGAGCAACTGCGCATCGAGCTTTGACCGTGGCGATCGGCCGGGGTTGATGCGCTACGCTTGAGTCATCGAATTCGACGAGTGGGAGACGGCGGCATGGAATCGACGGGTTTTTCGCATTGGCTGGTGGTGCTGGTGGAAACCTGCGCGCTGCTGGCGTTGCTGCTGCTGGCGGTGGCGGTCATGGTGGTGCTGGTGACCTGGGTGGTCGACCGCAACCAGACGGCCAACGCCGTGCTGCGCAACTTCCCGGTGATCGGCCACTTCCGCTACTGGTTCCTGCACCTGGGCGAGTTCTTCCGCCAGTACCTGTATTCCAGCGACCGCGAGGAGCTGCCGTTCAACCGGGCGCAGCGCGTCTGGGTCTACCGCGCGGCGAAGAACGCGGAGAACACGAACGCGTTCGGCTCCACCCGCGACCTGCGCAAGGAAGGCGTGCCGTTCTTCGTCAACGCGCCGTTCCCCTCCCTCGGCGACCATCACGTGGATCCGAAGCCGGTGCGGATCGGGCCGTATGCGCGCGAGCCCTACGACCACGCCGCGTTCTTCAACATCTCGGCGATGAGTTTCGGCGCGCTGTCGGCGCCGGCCGTGCGCGCGCTGTCGATCGGCGCGGCCAAGGCCGGCATCTGGATGGACACCGGCGAGGGCGGGCTGGCGCCCTACCACCTGGAAGGCGGCTGCGACATCGTGTTCGAGATCGGCACCGCCAAGTACGGCGTGCGCACCCCCGACGGCAAGCTGGACGATGGCAAGCTGCAGGCGATCTGTGCGCACAAGCAGGTAAGATGGTCAGCATCAAGCTCGGCCAGGGCGCCAAGCCGGGCATGGGCGGCCTGTTGCCGGGCGCCAAGGTCACCGAGGAAATCGCCGCGATCCGCGGCATTCCGGTCGGCGAGGATTCGCAAAGCCCGAATCGCCACCTGGACATTGCCAACGTGACGCAGTTGATGGATGCGATCGCGCATATCCGCGATCTCACCGGCAAACCGACCGGCTTCAAGGCGGTGTTCGGCGGCATGGACTGGATCGAGCAGCTGTGCGACGAAGTCGATCGACGCGGCATCGAGAGTGCACCCGACTTCATCATTGTCGACGGCTCCGAAGGCGGTACCGGCGCCGCGCCGCAGACCCTGATGGAGGGCGTCGGCCTGCCGCTGCACGAGGCGCTGCCGGAATTGGTCAATACGCTGATCCGGCGCGGAGTGCGCCAGCGCATCAAGGTGATCTGCTCGGGCAAATGCATCACCGCGTATGACGTGGCGAGGGTACTTTCGGTCGGTGCGGACTTCGTCAATTCGGCGCGTGGTTTCATGCTGTCGCTGGGTTGCATCCAGTCGCTGCAGTGCAACCGCAACACCTGCCCGACCGGCATCACCACGCAGAACCCGAAGCTGCAGCGTGGCCTGGTGGTCACGGACAAGAGCGAGAAGGTGTACCACTACGCGACCAACGTGATGCACGAGGTCGGCATCATCGCGCACAGCTGCGGCGTCGACGATCCGCGCCTGCTCGACCGCAGCCATTGCCGCGTGGTCGGCGACGACGGCATCTCGATGCCGCTGGAGAAGCTGTTTCCCTATCCGGCAGCGGCGCAGTCCCCGGCCGGACCCAAGGCGTAAGCGGGCACGAGCACAGGTTGGAAGGCGAGCATCGCCTTATGGCATCGCTTTCCAGCCGTCCGCCGTGCGGATCTGCAACGGCCGGAAGCGCCGCTTGTAGTCCATCTTCGGATGGCCATCGATCCAGAAGCCGAGATACAGCCAGGGTACGTCGCGGCGGCGTGCCAGTTCGATCTGCTGCAGGATCGCGAACGTGCCCAGGCCGCGCGCGGTCTGCGCGGGGTCGTAGAACGTGTAGACCGCGGAAATGCCGTTCCGGCACATGTCCGTCACCGCCACCGCGAGCAGTTGCTGATCCAGCCGCAGCTCCAGGAACAGGGTGGGGCTCCATGCCGCGGTGAGGAAGCGGCGGAAGTCGCTGGCGTCGGCGTCTTCCATGCCGCCGCCGGGGTGCCTGCCCTGCAAGTAACGCTCGTACAGCGTATGGCGTTCGCGGTTGTAGCCGGGTACGTGTTCGCTGATCTTGAGGTCGGCGTTGCGTTTCAGGCAGCGTTTCTGGGCACGGTCGGGCTGGAAGTTCTTCACGTCGATGCGGCACGGCGTGCACGCATGGCATTGCGGACAGTGCGGGAAATACAGGTGGCCGCCGGCGCGGCGGAAGCCGCGCTCCAGCGCAGGGCCGTACAACTGGTCGAGTTGCGGCGCGGCCGGATCGAGTACCAGGTTCTGGGCGGTGCGCTCGGGATAGTAGCCGCAGGCGTGCGGCAGGGTCTGGAACAGGCGTACTGGTTCGGAACGGCGCATGGGCCGATTCTATGCCGGCGCGCCGCTACCGTTCCAGCGTGCGCGAGGGCGGCTCAGAATACGTGCAGGTAGCGCAGCATCTGCACCATGAACACCAGCAGCACCGCCAGCAGCAGAATCCTGCGTATGCGGGTGGCCAGCCGGGTGCGGCGGTCGAGCGGCGTGGGGTTGCGCGCGGCGGCGAGCTCCTCGCCGTGGCGGATCACCGGTTCGATGCCCAGTTCGAGCAGCAGCTTGCGCGCCCGGCTGTAGTCGTCGGCGTGGGTGATCCAGACCTGCGCCCAGCCGCTGCGGTCTTCCCGCTGCTGCGAGTAGCTGAAGCGCTGCCAGCTCCGGCGGTTGTAGTTGGAGCGATTGGCCACGCTGGCCTCGATGCCGTGTTCGGCCATCAGGGCGACCACGGTATCGATGTTTTCCTGGCGGGGCGAGGTGTAGATCTGGCGCATGCGTGCAGTTTACGCGAACGGTCTTGAACAGGCTTTAATGTAGCCAATGCTCATGGGGCCGACGTCGCTGACTCCGCGCTGGATCCGTTGCGCACGCGAATCAGGCCTTCCTGTGCGGTGGAGGCGACCAGCCGGCCATCGCGGCTGAAGATCTGCCCGCGCGCCAGTCCGCGCCCGCCCTGGGCGGTGGGGCTGTCGAACGAGTACAGCAGCCACTCGTCGACGCGGAACGGGCGGTGGAACCACAGCGCATGGTCCAGGCTGGCCATCTGCACGTTGCGCGTCATGTAGGAAATGCCATGCGGCAGCGTGGCCGTGCCGATCAGGTGGAAATCCGACGCATAGGCAAGCAGCGCGCGATGGAGAATCGCCGAGTCGCCGATCGGGGCGGCAAGACGGAACCAGATGTGCTGGATCGGCGGCCGCTTGACCGGGTGCATTTCGTCGCGCGGCCACACCTGGCGGAACTCGAACGGCCCGTCGATACCCAGCCAGCGCTGCAGTTTCACCGGCAGCCGCGCCAGCTCGTCCGGCGGCAGGTGGCGCATCGGCTCCAGGTCGTCCGGCGCGGGCACTTCCGGGATCGAGGTCTGGTGTTCGACACCGTGCTCCGGCTGCTGGAACGAGATCGACCCGTTCAGTATCGGCTGCCCGTGCTGGATCGCCACCACCCGGCGCGAGGAAAACGAGCCGCCGTCGCGGGTGCGCTCCACGCTGTAGACGATCGGCGCCTCGATATCCCCCGCGCGCAGGAAGTACGCATGCAACGAGTGCGCTTCACGCGCAGGGTCCACGGTTTCCTGCGCCGCCGCCAGTGCCTGCCCCAGCACCTGGCCGCCGAACACGAAGCGGGTGCCGATGTCGCGGCTCTGGCCGCGGAACAGGTTGTCCTCCAGCCGTTCCAGTTGCAGCAGCTCGACAAGTTCGGCGACGTGGTCTTCGCTCATGGCGTGTCCTTGCAGGGGTTAGCCAGTATAGCGGTGGCGATTGCCCAGATCCGCACTCAGCGGGCGATGGTCGATCCCGCGCCGACCGGGACGGCGGCTTCGAACGTGAGCGCGATCGCCTCGCTTGCGAGGGCGCCCAGGAAGTCGCGGGCGTCGAACGCCTGGCCCGCGGCGAGCGCCCCGTTGCCGCGGGCACGGCGTTCGAGGATGCGTTGCAGCGCCTCGACCAGCAACGGCGCGGTGACGGCATAGATGTCGCGTCCGCTGGCAATGGCGCGGCAGGCGCGATGGCCGCGGCGCACGCGCACGTCGACGATGAAGCGCTGCGCGGAGCGGCCGCTGTCGTCGGCGGTGACCGGCGACGGCGTGGCCGGATCGCGCAAGTCGCGCAACGGGGCCAGGTTCATCCATGAATGCAGGTTGCGGCAGGCGATGTGCTGCGGCACCACGACCGCTTCCGACAACGGCAGCAGCACGGTCTCCAGCCGTCCGAACGGCGCCGGGAAATCGGTCTCGCGCACGGGCGCGGGGTCGGGCACGGTGCAGGTGAGGCCGTGCTCGATGTAGATGCGCGGGTAGTGGTTGCGCTCGCCGGTGAGGCGGGTGCCGCGGGTGGGATGCCAGCCGTCGAGCGCCACGGCGATGTCCACCGTGTCCGCATCACTGGCGCCGTCGAGCGCGGCGCTGGCCAGCAGGTCGGCGAGGCCGCCGTAGAACGCCATTGCCGGCAGTGCGGTCACGCCGGCGGCTTTCGCTTCGGCATCGCGTGCGAAGGTGTCGGCTACCGCGCGCTGTTCGGCGGCCACGTCGAGGTAGTGGATGCGTGCGCGCAGTGCCGCATCCAGCACCGGCGCGGCGGTGTCGAGAAACGGACCGGCACAATGCAGGACGGCGGCGGTGCCGGCGAAGGCGGCATCCAGTGCGGCTGGATCATCGGTGGCGGCGACGCGCACATCGACGCCGGTGGCCGCGGCCAGTTCATGCAGCCGGGTCGCGTCGCGGCCGCAGGCGACCGGCACGAAGCCGCGGCGGTGCAATTCGGCCATCACGAAGCGGCCGGCATGGCCGTAGGCGCCGTATACCGCGATGCGAGGGGAAGGATGCATCGTCATTCCTTGTCTTCCGGCATGGCGCCGGTGTTCAACCAACGGTTGCGGCCGGCGAGACGGCCCGTGGACGGAGCGAGGCAGCGGCGCCGGTTGATGCCCGGCGCCGCCGATCGTGCAGCGGGCGAGGAGGCTTCGTCGCTCAGGGTTGCGCTTCCGCGTCGCGCAGTTTCTGCGCGCATTCCTCGCAGCAGACTTCGACGGTGCGGCCGCCGATGGTGACCTTGATGGCGTTGCCGTCGAGCGGATAGTCGCAGGCGGCGCAGGTGTTCTCGTTCATGGCGTGTCTCCGGCAGGGCCCGGGATCGGGCAGGCACAGGAGACCACCGGACGCCGGCGGCGGCTGTCAGGATCTTTAGCGTTCACGACGACCGGGCCAGCGCGGCCTGGCGGAATGCCGTGGGCGTGCGGCCGTAGGCCTGGCGGAACACGGCGCTGAAATGGCTGTGGCTGGAGAAGCCCAGATCCAGCGCCAGCGCCGCGACGTCCTCGCAGTCGGCGATCCGGTCCAGCGCGCACGCCAGGCGCAGGCGCAGGTGATAGCGGTACAGCGGCATGCCCTCGACCTGCTGGAAGGCCTGGGTGAGGTAGACCGGCGAGCCGCCGACTTCCGCCGCGATGTCTGCCAGTGCCCAGCGCCGGGTGAGGTCGCTGGCGAGCAGCAGCTTGGCCCGGTCCACCAGCCGCTGCCGCGCGCGGCTGGCGCCGGGCGCGTGGGTGGTGCGCGGGCCGAGGCTGCGGCAGGCCAGGGTCAGCGCCAGGCTCTCCGCTTCCAGCGGCTCGATCGCGCCGCCGTGCAGGCTGTGGCGCAGCAGCGCCACCAGCACCTGGGCGCGCTCGTCGATGCGCAGTGCCTGGTGGCGAAACACCGGCTGCTCGCGCCGTTGCAGCAGCGCGGCCGGCGCCAGCTCGCGCAGCAGCGGCTGCGAGATCGACAACGACAGACAGGCGTCGCCGCCGCTTGCCGGGTGACTGACCTGGTAGCCCTCGCCGGCGTTGAAGAACAGCACGTGGTTCGCGTCGGCCACCGATTGCGTGCTGCCGACGTGGCGCAGGAACAGCCCGCGGTAGGGGAACACCAGTTGGGTGGCGGCCGCACATTCCTCGGCGCTGCGATGGCGGCATTCGCCGCGGCAACGCACGTCGTGCGCCGCGACGGTGGTCGATTGCAGCAACGGCTGGGCGTCGAACTCCGGCATGGCGACGGCTCGAATGGGCGATGCAGTCTAGCGCAGCCGCTGCAGGCCGCAGGCCTCGACGATGGCAGGCCAGGGGAACAGCGGGCCGGGGTCGAGCTTGCGGCGGATCTGCCGCGCGGGGTCGTCGCTGGCCGGCATCAGCGCGGTGTCCAGGTCCTCGTGGCCGGCGATCTGCCGAAGGTTCGGGAATTCCACGCGCAACTGCACCAGCAGGGCACTCAGCGCGGCGACCTGGGCATCGGTGTACGGCTCGGTCATCTGCTGCCGCCGTGAATCCCACCAGTGCGGATAGCGGCCCAGGTTGACCAGCTCGATGCCGATCGAGTTCGGGTTGTGCCCGCGCACGTGGTTCGCCACGCGGGTGCCGGGCACATAGCGGTACACCGCGCCGTCGCGGTCGACGTAGTAATGGCCGCTGTTGCCGGCGCCGCTGGCGTGCAGCACTTTCTCGCCGTACTCGCGCGCCATGGCCAGGTCCGGCAGCTCGGTGCAGTGGACCACCACCAGTTCGACCGCCTCGGCCGCACGCTCGGGCAGGATGTCGACGTAAGGCAGCGGCTGCTCGCGGATGCTCAGGCTCATGCGCGGCAGTTTCGCATGCGGCGAGCTCGCGCGGAAACGTCGCCTGTTACCATGCGCACCTTAGCTTCCAGCAGTTTCATGGAGACGCGCCATGCGCGGCCAGATCATCCTTTCGCATGGCTCGGACTCCAGTCCGGATGCCACCAAGGTCAGCGCGCTGGCGGCACTGGCCGAATCGCTGGGCTGGCGCACGCAGCGGCCGGACTACGGCAGCGACGACGCGCGCGGTCACGCCGGTTCGGTGGCGCCGCGGGTCGCCCGCCTGCGCGCCACCATCGAGGCGCTGGATGCGCCGCCCGTGCTGGTCGGCTCCAGCATGGGCGCCTTCGTCTCCGGCCTGGTCTCGCTGGACGTGCCGGTGGCCGGCCTGCTGCTGCTGGCCACGCCGAGCGAGATTCCCGGTTACGCGCGCAGGTTCGACCTGCGCCCGGATGTGCCGACCATGTTGGTCCACGGCTGGCGCGACGAGGTGTGCCCGCTGGCGGGCATGCATGCGTTCGCCGCCCGGCGCCGCCTGCCGCTGCTGGTGCTGGACGACGACCACCGGTTGGCTGCGAGCATGAACCCGATCACCGCGCAGTTCCGGCTGCTGCTGGACCAACTGGCGGTCAGCGCATGAGTCCGCTTTCATCAGGCGTGTTCTTCGCCACCTGCCCGAAAGGCATGGAGTACCTGCTGCGCGACGAACTGGTCGCGCTCGGCGCCAGCGACGTGCGCGAGGCACTGGCCGGCGCACATTTCTC
>DATNGL010000023.1:0-6017 GCA_035605895.1 Rhodanobacter sp. | reverse complement strand
TCAGGGGCAGCCAGCGATGCGTTTGAACGCGAGATCCTCGTAGTCGTAGCTGAAGTCCGCATCCGGGTCGACCTTGGCCATGTGCAGGACGCCATCGACCGCCGCCGGAAAGCGCAACCACGCCTCGGCGTCGCCGTGGTTCCAGTGCACCAGATAGCGATCGCCCACGCGCATCACCTGCCCGGCGAGCATCGGCGACCTCGCAGAAGCGAATCGCACGGTGTGATCGCGCGCGCATATGGACACTTCGCCGAACCATGGGTCGCGCCACACGCCCAGGTTGGAGCCAAGATCGCTTGCGGCAGCCGGCTTGCGTGATGACGTGTCGGGCACACGTGACGCGTGGCGGATGTTTTCGTCGCGCGCCAGTTCGTCCGCGTAGCTCGCCACGCTGCGCGCCTTGCCCGGCGCGGTGAAGTGCTTCAGCAGCACCTCGTTCAGCACCGTGCGCGCGTCTTCGGCCTCGGCGTTGATGAGAAAGACGAAGCCGCTGTCGCGATCAGGCAGCAAGGTCATGGCCGAGTACATGCCCGACAGCGTGCCGGTATGCGACACGGTCAGTTCGCCGTCGACATCGGCGATGCGCCAACCGTACCCGTAGGCGTAGAAACGGGTACCGTCCCAGGCGCGGCGGCGCGCGGAAATCGGCATCGGCGTGTACGGCGCCCATTCCTTCTGCCGCTGCGCGGGCGCCAGCCACTGCAATTGCTGCGGCGTCGGCGCCAGCCAGTTGCGTGCCCAGGTGAGCATGTCGTGCAGGCTGCAGCGGATGCCGCCGGCGGCATCCATCGTGGTGGGGTGGATGATCGCGCCGTCGGCGTCGATGACCACGTTGCGACCGTCGCGGCGGCCGTGCGGCTGCGCCACGTTGCCCACCGCATCGCGGTTCCAGCTGCCGATCCGGCAGCGTGTCATCCCGAGCGGATCGAACACCTCGCGTCGCAGCAATTGCGCATAGGGTGCACCCCCGGCCGCGGCAGCGACCTCGCCGGCGACTACGTACAACAGGTTGTCGTAGGCGTAGCCGGCACGGAAGCTGTAGGCCGGCTTGATGTATTTCAGGCCGGCGATGATGTCCTGCGGGGTGAACTGATTCGGCTGCGGCCACAGCATCAGGTCGCCACCGCCTTCGGGCAGGCCGCTGTGATGCACCAGCAGGTCGCCGACCTGCATGTTGCGCGTGACCCATGGATCGTACATGGCAAAACCCGGCAGATACTTGCGCACCGGATCGTCCCAGCGCAGCTTACCCTGCTGCACCAGCCTCGCCAGCACAGTGGCCGTCATCGCCTTGCTGTTGGAAGCGATCTTGAACAGCGTGTCCGAATCGATCGGCCGGCCCGTGTCGGCCAGCTCGCCGACGCCGCGCATGTAGGTGACTTTGCCATGCTCGATCACGCCCACGGCGATGCCTGGCAGGTGGTAGCGCGCCACCACGGCATCGACCAGGCGGTCGTAGTCGGCGTGCTGCCCTGTTTTCGGTGCGGCCGCCTGCGCGGCGGTGGTGCAGCCAATCCATGCCAGGGCCAGCAGGCCGAGTTTCGCCATCTTGTTCATGGGATCTGCTTCATGGGATCTGCCAGTTCTGTGCCGGCTGCTCGCCGGCGAGCATGTCCTCGAAGGTCTGGCGCCGTCGCACGATGGCATAGCGGCCGCGGTCGAGCAGGACTTCGGCGGCCAGTGGCCGCGAGTTGTAGGTGGACGCCATCGAGGCGCCGTACGCCCCGGTGGCCCTGATCATCAGCAGGTCGCCCGCCGCGCATTCGGGCAGCACGCGTGCGCGTGCGAACGTGTCGCCGGTTTCGCACACCGGACCGACGATGTCGTATGGCGTCATCGGCCGCCCGGGATCGCCGCCCACCGGCACGATGTCGTGCCAGGCGTCGTACAGGCTCGGCCGCGCCAGGTCGTTCATGGCCGCATCCAGCACCAGGAAATTGCGGGTCGCGCCGGGCTTGACGCGAATGACGCGAGTCAGCAGCAGGCCCGCCTCGGCGACCAGCCAGCGTCCCGGTTCCAGCAGCAACTTGCCGTGATAACCGGCCAGGGCGGTGCGGATCACGCCGACGTAATCGGTCGCCGTCATCGGATGATCGGTGCCGGCGCGATAGCGCACGCCGAGGCCGCCCCCGACATCGATGCTGTTGACCGGATGCCCGGCCTGCATCAGTTCGCGCCAGAACCCGGCGACCCGGTCCAGTGCCAGGCGATAGGGTTCCAGCGACAGGATCTGCGACCCGATGTGCACGTGCAGGCCGTCCAGGCGGACGTGCGAATGCCGTGCGCTGTCGGCGAACCAGCGACGTGCCTCGTCGATGCTGACGCCGAACTTGTTCTCCGACTTGCCGGTGGAAATCTTGGCATGCGTCTGCGCGTCGACATCCGGGTTGATGCGTACGGCGGCGTTCGCGATCCGCTGTTGCGCGCAGGCGACCTGCTGCAGCGTCTGCAATTCGTCGTGCGATTCCACATTGAAACGGGACACGCCGGCCAGCAGGGCTGCCGCGATTTCGTCTTCGCTCTTGCCCACGCCGGAAAACACGATGCGGGTCGCCGGAATCCCGGCCTTCAGGCTGCGCTGCATTTCGCCGGCGGACACGATGTCCGCGCCGACGCCGGCTTCGTTCATCAATTGCAGGACTGCCAGATTGCTGTTCGCCTTGACGGCAAAACAGATCTCGGCATCGAGTCCGTGCAGGGCGGCTTGCAGTTCGCTGATGCGCAGGCGCACGGCGGTTGCCGAATAGACATGGCTCGGCGTGCCGACTTCGCGCGCCAGCGCGTTCAAGTCGACGCCATCGAACCGTGTGTTGTCATCAACCGTGTTCTCCGCGGTCATCCGACAGGTAGTCGAGTTGTTCATTGGGACCGTGCGGGCGTCGAGTTCGGCGATGATGGGTGGATGTCGTGCATGGCGAGGCTGCCAGTCGGCATCAGCGAGTGTGGCGGCCTGCATCTGCGGACGGTTGCGGCAGCACGCTTGCGGCGAAGTCGTAACTCCACTGGTTGTAGTAGAGGTTGCCACCCCGCCACTCGACCTCGCCGCGCTGGTTGTCGACCGTGTCGGAGCGAAAATGCGTCTTGGCCGGGACGAAGTGCCGTGCGTAGTCGCTGTTGAAGGCTACCCGGTACGCGTCCAGGCCCCCCAGGTAGAACCAGCGAAGCGCGGCGTCACCGCTCTGCGCCTGCGCGCCGGGTTGCAACTGCCCGAAGGTGACGTCCATCGGTACCCAGCCGTAGGGCGCCAGGTAGAGCTCGCCCCAGTCGTGGATGTCGTTGTAACCGCCATCGGCGAAGATGGCCCCGGATTGCCAGCGCGCCGGTATCCCGTTCATGCGCAACAAGGTGATCAGCAACAGGGTCTGCTCGCCGCAATCGCCATGGCCGGCATGCAGGGTGTAGTCGCTGATGTTGGAAAGTGTCGAGTATTCGCGCGCGCCGGCCCACGGTATCTGGTCGACCGCGGCAAACAGCTTCTGCGCGATCCGATACGGATTGCTCTCGTCGCCGACGATCTGGCGGGAGAACACGCGCATGGGTTCGCTGAACACCACGTGCGGCGGACGCTCGGCCACGTACGGCGCGAGCGCGGGGGTGATGGTTTCGGGCATCACCTTGTCGGCGTCGATGGCGTGGTATTGCGCGTAAAGGGTGAGTTCGTAGGTGACTGAGAATTTGGTCGGCTGCCCCGCTTGCGCGACTTTTTCAAAGTACACCGTGCGCTGCATCGCCGACGCGGGCGCGATCCGGTGCGCCGCGGGTTCGCTGTCGACATAGCGGATGTCTTCCTGCTGGCCGGGCAGCGGACGCGGATACGGAATCCAGGCGCGCACGGTCTGGCCGGCTGGCACCGAATCGGCATCCACGGTCAACGATTGCGTGATGCGCACGCGCCGCGGCAGCACGCTGCTGCGATGGGTAGCCAGGGCTGCATCGCGGATGTCGCGATGGTGCTGGTTGAGCGTTTCCATCGGGGCGTCGTCGAATGGCGTGGGCAGCTTGCGTCGCGCGGCCGCTTCCGCGCTGAGGCGGAACAGATTGGATGGCGCGCGCTTGAAGTAGCGCAGGCGGCCATCGATGATCATGTGCTCGAACAGTCCGTGCGCATCCCAGGTCGCGAATTCGGCGTCGCTCATGTCCGGGATCTGTTCGCGTACCCGCGTCTTGAGCTGGTCCGTGTCGAGGCTGAAATCCAGATCGATGCGACGCATGCGCTCGCGCTGAAACTGCAGGGCCCCGCGCCTGTCGGTGGACACGGCGGCTCCGTTCAGTGCCGCGCCGATATCGGTTTCCGCGGCCTGGAACTGACCGGCATCGACGAGTGCGACGATCTTGCCGAGTGGCGTGCCGGTCTCCGCTGCGACGGGGGTGGCCGCCATGGCGGTGGCGCCGGGAAGCATCAGCGACAGCAGCATCAGCCAGCCAGCGACATGCCCGGGCCGCGCGCGCGCCGTCATCGTGAGCATGTCGTCATCATGAAAGATGCAGTCGTGTTCGGTTGCACATCGTTCCCCACGGTTGTCATCCCGCGACAGCTGTGTAACATGCCCGCAGGGTAGCGTCAATAATTTATTCCTTGTACTTGTGATATAAGAATCACTATTCCATACTGCGCAAGGGGAAGCCGTCGTGCCGAACGCTCCAGGGGGTGCCCGATGATCAGCGAGACCGCAAAATGCCGGTCGATCGCATGACCGGCATCGTGCATGTCCATCCGCGCGCAGACGAACCCTCGGGAAACTGACGAGCATGAGAATCACCGACATCCGCTTCGGCATGCTGCGCGTGCCACTGAAGACGCCGTTCAAGACGGCGCTGCGTACGGTCGACACGGTCGAGGACATCGTGGTGATGGTGCATACCGACAGTGGCCGGATCGGCTACGGCGAAGCACCGGCCACCGCCGTGATCACCGGCGACACGCACGGCTCGATCGTCGACGCGATCCGCCACTACATCGCGCCGCGGCTGATCGGGCAGGACATCGGCGATCTCAACCGGTTGACCCGGCTGGTGCAGACTTCGATGGAGAAAAACACCAGCGCCAAGGCAGCGGTGGAGATCGCCATCTACGACCTGTGGGGTCAGCTTTACGACGCGCCGCTGTACAAGCTGCTCGGCGGCGGCGACCCGGCGATCACCACCGACATCACCATCAGCGTCGACTACATCGACAAGATGGTGGCCGATTCGGTCGCGGCGGTGGAACGCGGATTCGAATCGCTGAAAATAAAGGTAGGCAAGGATATCGGCGTCGACATCGAGCGCGTGCGCGCGATCTATGCCGCGGTCGAAGGCCGCGCCCTGTTGCGCCTTGACGCCAACCAGGGCTGGACCGCCAAGCAGGCGGTATATGCGCTGCAGACGCTGGAGGAGGCCGGGATCAAGCTCGAGCTGATCGAGCAGCCGGTGAAGGCGCGTGACCTCGATGGCATGCGTTATGTCACCGAACGCGTGCACACGCCGGTGATGGCCGACGAGAGCGTGTTCGGCCCGCTGGAGGTGGCGGAGCTGATCCGGCTGCGCGCGGCCGACATCATCAACATCAAGCTGATGAAGACCGGCGGCATCTCCAATGCCATCCGCATCGCCGACCTCGCCGCGATGCACGGCATCGAGTGCATGATCGGATGCATGCTGGAAACCAGCATCAGTGTGGCGGCGGCCGTGCATCTGGCGGTGGCCAGGGCGGATGTGATCACCAAGGTCGATCTGGACGGCCCGTCGCTGTGCCAGTTCAATCCTGTCGTCGGAGGAGTCATCTTCAACGAATCGGAAATTTCGGTCACCGATGCTCCCGGGCTGGGCATCCGCGAGATCCGCGGGCTGGAAGAGATCGAAGGCTGATGTCGCCGCTGGTCAAGATCCGTTCGGAACGCGACCGGATGTCGGCGGTGGAACGCCGTGTCGGCGACTTCATCCTGGAGAACGCGCAGCTGCTTCGCGACTATTCGTCGCAGCAACTCGCCAATGCGCTGGGCATCAGCCAGTCCAGCGTGGTCAAGTTCACCCAGAAG
>DATNGL010000022.1:0-2090 GCA_035605895.1 Rhodanobacter sp. | reverse complement strand
GGACGAGATCACCGATCGCAGCGAGCGATTCCTTGCCGCCGAGATGGTGCGCGAGCAGTTGATGCTGCGACTCGACCAGGAGCTGCCGTACGCCACCACGGTGGAGATCGAGCAGTTCAGCGATCGCCCGGACGGCATTGCCGAGATCCACGCCATCATCTGGGTCGAACGCGACGGCCAGAAGGCGATCGTGATCGGCCAGGGTGGCGCGCAGCTCAAGTCGATCGGTTCCAGCGCCCGGCGCCGCATGGAACGCATGTTCGAACGCAAGGTGTTCCTCAAGCTGTGGGTCAAGGTGCGCGAGGGCTGGGTCGACGACGAGAACATGTTGAAGAAGTTCGGGTATACCGATTGAAGAGCGGGGAACAGGGAACGGGGAACGGATGGTTCTCCACGTAGCCAGGGGTTTCCTGCTCCAATGGGTATGACTGAGGATCGCGTCATGGCTCGCGTCTTGCCCCTTGTCTTTTACGCTTTTCCCCGTTCCCCGTTCCCCGTTCCCCGTTCCCCTCTCCCCACTGACCCATGCGCATCGAACAGCAACCCGCCTACGTGCTGCATGCGCGCGCCTATCGCGAGACGTCGCTGCTGCTGGAATGCCTGACCCGCGAGCACGGTCGGCTCGGCGTGGTGGCCCGCGGCGTACGCGGCGAGCGCGCGCGGCTGCGGCGAGCCCAGCTCGAGCCGTTCCAGCCGCTGGCGCTGGGCCTGCTGCTGCGCGGCGAGATGGCCACGCTGACCGCGGTCGAGGCGGTCGGCACGCCGCAGCGGCTTGCCGGCGACGTTGCCCTGGCGGGGCTTTATCTCAACGAGCTGGTGGTGCGCCTGACCGGCCGCCAGGATCCGTTGCCGCCACTCTACGACGCCTATGCGGCGACGCTGGCTCGGCTCGCCGCCGCTGAATCGCCGGGCTGGAGCCTGCGCCGTTTCGAGCGTGACCTGCTGGAGACCACGGGCTACGGCCTGCAGTTGCTGCACGAAGCCGACACCGGCGAGCCGATCGACCCGGCCGCGTGGTATCGCTATGTGGCCGAGCAGGGTGCCGTGCGTTGCGCCGGCGGCCACCCGCAGGCCCTGCGCGGCTGCGACCTGCTCGCGCTGGCGCAGGATCGGATGCCGGACAACCAGGGCCTGAAATCGCTGCGCGACCTGATGCGTGAAGTGATCCGCTTCCATCTGGGCGGCGGCGAGCTGCGCGCCTGGCGCGTGCTGGCGATGGCCGTATCGCGGCGCCCCGACGCGAAGAATTGATCAACGCATCGCTAACCGTCCAGGGCCTGCAGGGTCGCGCCCAGTGCCGTGCGGAACCTCGCCAGCGCGGCGGGGGTGACGCCGTCCCGCGACAGCTGCTGCTGCATCAGCACGGTCTGGTGCGCCAGCGCGGTGGCGCCGCAGAATCCGCATGACGAGCGCAACCGGTGCAGGCGGTCGGCGAAGGCGACGATATCCTGGCTGAGGCCATCGAGTTCGCGCAGCAGCAGCGCCAGTTCCTCGCGCAGCAGCAGGCGCAGCGCGCGCATGGTGGTGGTGTCGCCGGTGCTGTACAGCGCGGCGCCATCATCCAGCACGCAGGCCGGGTCGTGCGGCCGGACCAGTGCCAGCAGGCGCTGCAGGTCGGTCAGCGTGCACGGTTTGAGCAGGACTTCGCTGAAGCCGGCTTCGAGCAGGCTGCGCCGATCGGCGGGCCCCAGTTCGGCGCTGGTGGCCACCGCCACGCTGTCCGTCGAGCCGGCCTGCGCGTCGTCGCGCAGCCGCGCCAGGATCTGCCGGGCACCGCCGTCCGGCATGCGGCAATCGAGCAGCATCAGGTCGAAGGCCTCGGCGCGGGCCCGCGCCAGCGCGGTTTCGCCGCTGGCACAGGTCTCCACCATGGCGCCGAGCGAGCGCATGCCATCGCCCAGGAAACGGCAACTGCCGGGGTCGTCGTCGGCGACCAGTACGCGCGGGCGGGCCGGCGGGGAAAGGGGGGGCTGCGGGTGCTCGCTCATGACGAAATCCATGTCGTTCATCTTGATTTGGCAGAATGGCCCCACATGCGCCCGACATCAAGCCATCTGTTGCTTTGCTGCGGCCTCCTGCTGGGTCTGTTC
>DATNGL010000021.1:0-4853 GCA_035605895.1 Rhodanobacter sp. | reverse complement strand
TTCTCCATCGCAACGCCATAGGCGTGGTTCAGCCCCATGCAGCCGAAGCCGAGCGCGGAGACTTCGAGCTGGCTGTTTCCCAAGGTGCGGTTTTTCATTTCATTGACTCCAATAAATGCAGGCATTACACCCAGCGATTACAGTCCGGTCATTTTCAGTGCGCTCTCGGGCAGACGTGCTCCCTGCAGCGTGATTTTTGATGCGGCTTCGTCGATCTCGCGAAGATCGCCGGCGGTGAGATCAACAGCAAGCGCGCCCAGGTTCTCGTCGAGCCGGTGCAGTTTCGTGGTGCCGGGAATCGGCACGATCCAGGACTGTTGTGCGAGCAACCATGCGAGCGCAATCTGCGCGGGCGTGGCGCCCTTGCGCGTGGCCACGCCTCGCACAAGATCGACCAGCGCCATGTTTGCGTTCAACGCTTCCGGCGAAAAACGGGGAACTGCAGTGCGGAAGTCCGTACTGTCGAATTTCGTTTTTTCATCGATCTTGCCGGTGAGGAAGCCGGCGCCCAGCGGGCTGAACGGCACAAAGCCGATGCCCAGTTCTTCCAGGGTCGGCAGGATCTCGTCCTCCACTCCACGCCACCACAGCGAATACTCGCTCTGCACAGCAGCCACCGGCTGCACCGCGTGGGCGCGACGGATGCTGCCGACGCCGGCTTCGGACAGGCCGAAGTGCCTGACCTTGCCTTCCGTGATCAGGTCCCTGACCGCGCCGGCGACATCTTCCATCGGCACGTTCGGGTCAACGCGGTGCTGATAGAACAGGTCGATGCGTTCGATCCCGAGCCGCTTCAACGACGCCTCGGCGACGGCCTTGATGTGTTCGGGGCGGCTGTTGACGCCGCCACGCCGTTCGCCGGTTTGCAGGTCGATGTCGAAGCCGAACTTGGTCGCGATCACGACCCGGTCGCGCACCGGTGCCAGCGCTTCGCCCACCAGTTCCTCGTTGGCAAACGGGCCATAGACTTCGGCCGTGTCGAAGAACGTCACGCCGCGCTCCACGGCGGTTCGCACGAGCGCAATCATGTCCTGCCGGTCGCCCGGCTGCCCGTACGCTGAGGTCATGCCCATGCAGCCGAAACCGATGGCGGAGACTTCGAGGCCGCTGTTTCCAAGCATCCGGGTTTGCATCGCATTGCTCCGATGGGGAGTGGGAATACGCCTAGTCTGAGCGCCGCGGTTTGATTTGATTAGATCCCACAATACGAATGCACTTATGATTTGTGCTCATCAATGAGTTCATGGCCATGGCCCGCGAAAACTACAACGACCTGCTCGCCTTCCTCGCCGTGGCACGTGAGCGCAGCTTCACCCGCGCCGCCGCGCAACTGGGCGTGTCGCAGTCGGCACTCAGCCATACCATCCGCGGGCTGGAGGCACGGCTCGGCCTGCGCCTGCTGACCCGCACCACGCGCAACGTCGCGCCCACCGAAGCGGGCGAGCGGCTGGCCGGGGAACTGACGCCGAACTTCGAAGACATCGACGCGGCCCTCGCCAACCTGAGCGAACTGCGCGACAAGCCCGGCGGCACCCTGCGCATCACCACCGGCGAACACGCCGCCAGCACCATCCTGTGGCCGGTGCTGCGCAAGCTGTTGCCGGAATATCCGGACATCCGCATCGAGGTGATCAGCGATTCCAGCCTCACCGACATCGTCGCCGAGCGCTTCGACGCCGGCATCCGCCTTGGCGAACAGGTAGCCAATGACATGATCGCGTTGCCGATCGGTCCGCCGATGCGCATGGCCGTGGTCGGCTCGCCGGACTACCTGGCCTCGCACCCCAGACTGAAAACGCCACGTGATCTTACCGGCCACGACTGCATCAACCTGCGCTTCCTCACCCGCGGTGGCCTGTATGCGTGGGAGTTTGAGAAGAAGGGCCGCGCGCTGAACGTGCGCGTGGAAGGCCGGCTGACTTTCAACAACACCCGCCACATTCTTGCAGCAGCGCTCGACGGCTTTGGCCTGGCCTGCGTTCCCGAGGACATCGTCAAGGCCGACATTGCCAGCGGCAGACTGCAACGCCTGCTCGCCGACTGGTGCCCGCCCTTCCCCGGCTACCACCTCTACTACCCGAGCCGGCGGCAACCTTCGCCGGCGTTTTCGCTGCTGGTGGAGGCGCTGCGGAAGCAGGCCTGACGTTTGGTGTCGGCATGCCGGTGCAGCGCGCGTGTCGATGGCGTGGGCGGTCCGTAGCGGACTGTTGTTGATTGCGCTGGTCACGTTCGGCATGGGCGTGACTCATGGTTTCACCGCACAGTTGCTGCTGCGTCTGCTCGCGGGTATCGCCAGTGCGTGGGTGTTGGTGCACGTATCTGCATGGGCGTTGGCTCGGCTGTCTGCGCTGCACCGGCCAGCGGCCAGCGGCGTGGTATTTGCGGGCGTAGGTGCAGGTATCGCCGGTGCCGGCGCGTTATGCATGGCGATGATGCAATGGGATGCCCATGCGGATCAGGCGTGGCAGGCATTCGGCGCGGTTTCACTGCTGTTGCTCGTGCTGATCTGGCCCGCGTATCGCGAGCGCATTCCCGACACCAAAACTGCAGCGATGCCAGTCCGTCGCACCCAATGGGATGCCGACAAGCTGCGCCTGGTTCTCTGTTACGGCGCGTTTGGCTTTGGCTACATCATCCCTGCCACCTTCTTGCCGGCCATGGCGCACCAGTACATCAGCAACCCGGCGATGTTCGGTTGGGCGTGGCCGGTGTTTGGCGCGGCAGCGGCGCTGTCGACCTATGCGGTATCGCACTGGCTGCACGCGGCGAACATTCGCAAACTGCGGGCCTTCAGCTACCTGTTGATGGCGCCGGGCGTCGTGCTGCCTGTGGTGTGGCCTCGGCCACCTCGCGCACGGGTTTGCCGCCGCGCTGTCGATCGCGGCGTTGGTGCTGGTGTGGGCCGCAGCGGTGTTGTGGCGTTCAGCGCGGTGATGTTGGAAGCGGGGTCAGCTTCACTGACTCACAGCGACGAGTGAACCTGGCCCCGATCGTCAAAGCGGGCGCGCGCGGCATGGATGTCGCCATGGCAACGGTCCGCCCAATCAATGAGGCCCGCCATCGGGTCCAGCAGCGATAGACCCAGCGGGGCCAATCGATATTCAACGGCCGGCGGCTTGGTCGGAAAGACATGGCGGGTGATCAGTCCGTCGCGCTCCAGATCGCGCAAGGTCTGGGTGAGCATGCGCTTGGAAATGTCATGGACAGCGCGGTGAAGCTCGCTGAAGCGCTGCGGTCGCATCGCGAGAGCCATGATCATGAGCATGCTCCATTTGTCGCCGATGCGGTCGAGCACGTCGCGCACCGGGCAGTGCACGGACTGGGACTCGCCCAATGGATATCGGCTGAATCTTTCGATGGCGCTCGATGCCTTGCTCACGCGGAATTCCTTGAGATCTGCTGGTTACAAAAAACTGCCTCCTTACGGCACGCGGAGGCGGTCTCTATAGTAGACCTACCCCAGGTCTGCTGGTTGGCCTTTACAGACAGAAACCTCACAGATCAGGAGAACGCTCATGTTTTTGGTCATGGGAATCACGGGAAAAGTTGGCGGCGCCACGGCAAGACATCTGTTGGCGCAAGGCAAACAAGTACGCGCCCTCGTCCGCAATCGTGAAAAGGCAGCGAAATGGGCCGACCAGGGCGTGCAACTGGTAGACGGCGACTGGAATGATTCGGCAGCCATCGAGATGGCGCTCAGAGATGTCGAAGGCGCGTTTGTCATGTTGCCGGCGGTATGGGCACCTTCGCCTGATTACAAAGAAGCGAAGGCCGTGATTGCAAACTATGTCGGTGCGCTTGCCCAGGCAACACCACCGCGGGTGGTGGCACTCTCGTCAATGGGAGCGAACAGGACCAGCGGGCTGGGAATGATCACGGCCCTGTCGCTTCTGGAGCAGGGATTTCGCGACCTGGCATTGCCGATCGCCTATGTGCGCGCCGGCGGTTTTTTCGAAAACTTCCTCTATGGCTTGCAGGTTGCCCAGGGTGGCACGCTCCCCGTCTACTACAACCCGACAGATCGGAAATCGACCATGGTCGCGACCGATGACATCGGCGCCGAGGTCGCAGCGCTTCTGACCGGGCCGGCATGGTCGGGGCAGCGGGTCATCGAGCTCGGTTCGATGGTCAGCGCGGATGACGTAGCGACACAACTGGGCGAAGTCCTGAAGGTCGACGTCAAGGCGTTTGCTGTCCCGCGGGCCGGGTGGCCGGCGGCGTTCGAGCAGCTCGGCATT
Organism: Rhodanobacter sp.; assembly: GCA_035605895.1. Taxonomy (GTDB): domain Bacteria; phylum Pseudomonadota; class Gammaproteobacteria; order Xanthomonadales; family Rhodanobacteraceae; genus Rhodanobacter. The sequence goes on along the minus strand of DATNGL010000021.1, from coordinate 615 downwards.
CCGAAAGGCCAGACCGGACCGGCCGAAGCGATGTTTGACGCCGTCAACTCAGGCTGGATGGATCTCGGGGTCGAGGGTACGGAGCACGTCCCGGGCGCGACGTCCGCTCGCGATGTCTTCGCGGCGGCCCAGCAGGCCGCTACGGCGTAGGTCCGCGGATCAGCGATGGGATACGAGTTTCGGAATCGACTCCGGACATTCGCATCCCATCGGCGGCAAACTCATCATCCAAGGTCAGACCCATGTCAAAAATTTCCTGGCGCCAAATCTTGCCCTTCGCGCTTGCCGCTTTCTTCGTCGCGGGTTCACTCACCAACATCTTCGCCCCGGGATCCATCTATCAGGAATACCTGAAGTGGGGATACCCGCACTGGTTCCATTTCGTCACCGGATCGCTGGAACTCACCGCCGCCATTCTGCTTTTCCGGGTGCCAAGTCGCCTGTGGGGCGCGGCGCTCGGCTGCACCGTCATGCTTGCCGCTCTCGCGACCGTCATCATCCACGGCGAATACGGGCACGCTGTACCACCACTCGTCGTGGCGACGTTGTCACTTGTGGTCGGCTGGATGAGCTGGCGCAAGCGGCTCACCGTCTCGGCGTGACTGGCAGCACCAC
>DATNGL010000020.1:0-4663 GCA_035605895.1 Rhodanobacter sp. | reverse complement strand
CTCCATCGACAGCGCATGGAACAGGTTGGCGTTGTCGTCCATCCAGGTGCGCACGCCGTAGTACTGGCCCAGCTTGTCGGCCAGTTCGCGCGCGACCGGGCGCGCGCTGAACAGGTCGTCCAGGCGCAAGCGGATGCCGGTCGGCCCGCTCAGGTCGTTGAGCTTCTCGGCGTCGTGCATGTTGACCAGGGCCAGACCGGAGTCGAACTGCTCCATGCCCAGCTGGAACGTGCCCACCACGTGGAAACTGCGCATGCGCGGAATGCCGCCCATCGGCGTGGCGCGCATCTCTTGCACGGCCATGGTCACCCGGTCGCCCACGCCGACGCCGAGCTGCATCGCCAGGTCGCGGCCGAGAATGATGTTCCAGCTTCCCGCGGTCAGGTCGTCGAGCTTGCCTTCGACCATGTGCTGGCCGATATCGACGACCTTCGGTTCGTCGGCCGGCTCGATGCCACGCACCCGCGCACCGGCCGACCGTCGCGCCAGCAGCATGGCCTCGCTCTCGACGTAGGGCGCCGCGCCGAGCACGTGCGGGTTCGCCTGCGCGATCCCGAGCGCCTTCGGCAGGTCCTGGATGGCGCCTTCGACGCTGACGATCGTCGCCTGCGACACCGCGCCGAGGATGCGCGAGCGCATCTGGTAGTCGAAGCCGTTCATCACCGACATCACGGTGATCAAGGCGACCACGCTGATCGCGATGCAGACGATCGAGACGGTGGAGATGAACGAGATGAACTGATTGCGGCGCTTGGCGCGGGTGTAGCGCAGGCCGATGAAAAGTTCGAGCGGTCGGAACATGGGCGGTTCGCTTGTGGTGGTCGCTGGGCGGGCCGCCCGGTCATCCATTATCAGGTATTCGGTGAGACCCCGCCGATTCCACGAAGTTGCCGACCGCTTACAGCCGCGGCAAGGCCTCGCCCGGCGTCACCGTGGCGAGGCGCATGCGCAGGCGACGGCGAATGTCGGCATCGCTGTTGTCCGGCGTCAGCAGAAGCGCGTGCACGCCACGATCGGCCGCACGCAGGCGCAGCAGCACGAACGGGCCGAGCACGCGGAACGAAAGCAGCTCGGCCGGCACGTCTTCGTTGTCGGCCATGTGCAGCGTCCAGTCCGGTCCGCTGCCCCAGCCCGCCGCCACTACCGGCAATGCCAACTGGCGGTGCGTCCGCCGTGCTGCAAGCAGGACCACGACCACCAGCGCCAGTCTGATCCAGAGCGGCAGCGAGCAAAGCATCACCGCCAGCACGGCCAGCGCGACGACAAGCAGCAAGACACGCCGCAGCCAGCGCGATGGCGCGTAGTCAAAGCCGATGGCGGGCGCGGATGTCATCGATGATCGCCTGCCAGTCCGCGCGCCCGGGGCGGGCATGGCCCATCACCCAGTCCCACAGGTCCGGATCCTGCACGTCGAGCAGTTCGTCGAAGGCCTGTTGCTGCGCTTCGTCGGCAGCGTCGAAACGCTCGTCCAGCCAACCGCCGAACAAGGCATCGAGCTCGCGGGTGCCACGGCGGGTACGCCAGCGCAGGCGGCCCTCAGCTTTCATAAGATAAAATCGCGCGAAGCGCCGCGTTCGCCTCCTCTCCCCTGCGGGGAGAGGATTGTGACCGAAGGGAATCCCCACTTCGGGAAGGTGAGAGGCTGCTTTTTGCGCAGAGCCATCATCAGAAAAGCCTCTTCGATCAACTTCCCCGCGAGCACCCGCCCCTCAACCGCCCTTCGGGCACCTGGACTCGGGCCATCCTTGACCCTCGCCCTTCGGGCGGCTTGCGCCGCGCAAATCGGCAATCCTGCCGATTTGTCTCCCCGAAGGGGAGAAGGGGTCACGCGCTGCGCCGCTCCACCATCAGCTTCTTGATCTCGGCGATCGCCTTGGCCGGGTTCAGCCCCTTCGGGCAGGTGCGCGTGCAGTTCATGATGGTGTGGCAGCGATACAGCTTGAACGGGTCTTCCAGGTCGTCCAGGCGCTCACCGGTCGCCTCGTCGCGCGAGTCGACGATCCAGCGGTAGGCCTGCAGCAGGATCGCCGGGCCGAGATACTTGTCGCCGTTCCACCAGTAGCTCGGGCAGCTGGTCGAGCAGCAGGCGCACAGGATGCATTCGTACAGGCCGTCGAGCTTCTTGCGCTCTTCCGGCGACTGCAGCCGTTCCTTGTCGGGAGCCGGGCTCTGCGTGCGGATCCACGGCTTGATCGATGCGAACTGCGCGTAGAAGTGGGTCAGGTCGGGCACCAGATCCTTCACCACCGGCATGTGCGGCAGCGGGTAGATCTTCACATCACCCGCGGCGACGCTGTCGATCGCACAGGTGCAGGCCAGCGTGTTGGTGCCGTCGATGTTCATCGCGCACGAACCGCAGATGCCTTCGCGGCAGGAGCGGCGCAGGGTCAGCGTGGGATCAATCTCGTTCTTGATCTTCAGCAGTGCGTCCAGGACCATCGGACCGCACGCGGCCAGGTCGACTTCGTAGGTATCGATGCGCGGGTTCTGTCCGTCGTCCGGCGACCAGCGATAGATGCGGAACGTACGCGGCTTCTTCGCATCCTTGGCCGGGTAATGCTTGCCCGGCTGGATCTTCGAATTCTTCGGTAGCGAAAACTCTGCCATGTGCTGAATCCTTCGACTTTCTGCAGGAGGGCTTGCGCCCGACCGTACAATTCAATGATGTGATACCGCCGGCAAGCGATCAGTAGACGCGCTTCGCCGGCGGCACGGCCTTGACCTCGTCGGTCATCGGATTCATGTGCACCGGACGGAAATCGAAGCGCGACTTGCCGGCTTCGTCGATCCACACCAGGGTGTGCTTCATCCAGTTGACATCGTCGCGCTCGGGGTAATCCTCACGCGCCTGCGCGCCACGGCTTTCCAGCCGCTGCTCGGCCGAGTCCATGGTGGCCACCGCCTGCGCCAGCAGGTTGGACAGTTCCAGCGTCTCGATCAGGTCGGAGTTCCACACCATCGAACGGTCGCTGACCTTGACGTCCTTGAACATGCCGAACACCTCGGCGATCTTCTGCTTGCCTTCGGCGAGCGTTTCGCCGGTGCGGAACACGGCGGCGTCCTTCTGCATCGTGCGCTGCATGGCCAGGCGGATCTGTGCCGTCGGCGTGCCGCCGCTGGCGTGGCGCAGGGCATCGAAGCGGGCCAGCGACTTGTCCAGCACCGTCGTCGGCAGATCCTTGTGCGCCGCACCGGGCTGGATCAGTTCGGCGCAGCGATGCGCCACCGCGCGACCGAACACGACCAGGTCGAGCAGCGAGTTGGAACCAAGCCGGTTGCCGCCGTGCACGGAGACGCAGGCCGCCTCGCCGATCGCGAACAGGCCGGGCACCACCGCGTCGACGTCGTCGCCGCGCTTCTGCACGACTTCGCCGTGATAGTTGGTGGGGATGCCGCCCATGTTGTAGTGCACCGTCGGCAACACCGGGATCGGCTCCTTGGTCACGTCGACGCCGGCGAAGATGCGTGCCGATTCGGCGATGCCCGGCAGCCGTTCGTGGATCACCTCGGGGCCGAGGTGCATCAGGTTCAGGAACAGGTGGTCCTTGTGCTCGCCGACGCCGCGGCCTTCGCGGATCTCGATCGTCATCGCGCGGCTGACCACGTCGCGCGAGGCCAGGTCTTTCGCGCTGGGCGCATAGCGTTCCATGAAACGCTCGCCTTCGGAATTGGTGAGGTAGCCGCCCTCACCGCGCACGCCTTCGGTGATCAGGCAGCCGGCACCATAGATGCCGGTGGGATGGAACTGCACGAACTCCATGTCCTGCAGCGCCAGGCCCGCGCGCAGCACCATGCCGCCGCCGTCGCCGGTGCAGGTATGCGCCGAGGTGGCGCTGAAATAGGCGCGGCCGTAGCCGCCGGTGGCCAGCACCACGGCCTGGCCGCGGAAGAAATGCAGCGTGCCCTCGTTCATGTCCAGCGCCAGCACGCCGCGACAGACGCCCTCGTCGTCGAAGATCAGGTCGATCGCGAAGTATTCGATGAAGAACGTGGCGTCGTGCGCCAGCGCCTGCTGGTACAGCGTGTGCAGGATCGCGTGGCCGGTGCGGTCGGCCGCGGCGCAGGTGCGCTGCGCGGTGCCCTTGCCGTAATGCGTGGTCATGCCGCCGAACGGGCGCTGGTAGATCTTGCCTTCCTCGGTACGCGAGAACGGAACGCCGTAATGCTCCAGCTCGATGATCGCCGCCGGCGCGTTCTTGCACATGTACTCGATCGCGTCCTGGTCGCCGAGCCAGTCGCCGCCCTTGACGGTGTCGTAGAAATGGAAGCGCCAGTCGTCCTCGCCCATGTTGCCGAGCGCCGCGGAAATGCCGCCCTGCGCCGCCACGGTGTGCGAGCGGGTCGGGAAAACCTTGGTGATGCAGGCCGCCTTGAGCCCCTTCTCGGCCAGGCCGAAGGTGGCGCGCAACCCTGCCCCACCGGCACCGACCACGATCACGTCATAGTCGTGCTGTTGAATCTTGTAGCTTTCCATGAATACTCGGCCTCGCGTCTTATGGGGTCAGCGCAACGCGCAGCACGGCGAGCACGCCAGCGAGCGCGCCCAGCACCGCGATGAACTTGATCGCCACCATCAGCACGACCTCCTTCCAGCGGACATGCACGTAATCTTCGATCACCACCTGCAGGCCGAGCACGGCATGCCAGAACATGGTGAGCACGA
>DATNGL010000019.1:0-6175 GCA_035605895.1 Rhodanobacter sp. | reverse complement strand
CGGAGATGCATCTGTATGCACATGGGGGGCATGCATTCGGCTTGCGGCCGACACCGAACCCGATCACGGGCTGGCCCCGGCTGGCCGAGGCGTGGCTGCGGACGATCGGCATCCTCCACGACTGAAGGATGCCAGGCTCCGCACATTCTTGTGCGGTTGCCCGGCAGGGGCAGCGCTGACGCCGCCTCCTTCGCCAGGGCAATCCGCTGGCTGCCGCCGGTGCAGGCTGCAATGATTCCATCATTGCCAGCGCCGGTTGAACACACTCGTCAGTGCATCGCTCTGGGAAAGTTCCAGGCAGTTGGCGGTTGGCGCTGTTCAATTCCGACATATGTGCATCGTGGTCAGAGCGCCTTTCTCCACCAAAGCACGGCTGACTCGAATGGCCGCTTCGGGTGGCGTAGATCCCGATCGCAGTATCTCCAGGCACGACGAAGGGGATTCTGCCAGGACGCCATTAGATCGCCCGACGCCATCGCTCAGCCTGCAAGGCCTTCGTCTCAGTGCCCGGGGCGACTGCACCCTCTCGTTGTGACCACTCGGGCGGTGCTCCTGAACCATGAGGCGCGCCACTCGCCCAACCTAAGCTGCTAGCCCATTGGCGGACTTGAAATCGCCGGTTGGCCCCGACGACATTTCACGTTCTCTCGCCATTGTCTGGTGCCTGATGGATGGGCGCTGTGGCCGGTCGGCATCGGATATGTACCGGGGTTCCGCAGCGCGGGTTATTGCCCCAAACGGTGGAAGCATGTCGGAGCTCATGGGAAATCAAGGCGAGGCGACCTTCCGTTTGCTGGCCGAGAACAACGTCGACCTGGTTTGCTGGATCGACCTCGATCTGGTGATGCGCTACGCATCGCCCTCCTGCGAACAATTGCTGGGATGGAAACCGGAGGAGATGGTGGGAAGGGGGCCGGATGCGTTTGTGCTGCCGGATGACCTCCCCATCGTTGCAGCGGCTCACGAACGCCTGGTCCGGGAGGGAATGGATCCATTCCCGACCGTGGTCCGCATGCGGAAGAAGGACGGAACACTCGCATCCATGGAGATCAATGCCCGCATGGCGAAGGATCGCGCAAGCGGTGATCCGATCGGTATCGTCCTGACCATGCGCGACATCACCCGGCGCACGCAACGCGAACAGAACCGCGAGCCGCCAGGCCACGGCGATTCTGCCGGGGAGGGCGTGCCGACGAGCGAATGGGAACGCATGCTGCATGAGAGCGAGGAACGCTTTTCCAAGGTGTTCGGATTGGCACCTGTTCCGATGGTGGTCTTTGTACTTGACGGTTTTCGCATCGTCGACGTCAACGATGCGTTCATCCAGACGACGGGGTATGCGAGGAACGAGTTGGTCGGCTGCAGGGCGACCGAAGTCCGCATGCTTGATCACACATCCTGCCGACGCATCGAGAGGGCGCTGGAGAGGGAAAGCAGCATGCAGAACCTCCCGATTTCGATGCGCGACCGGAAAGGCCTGCCGATCGATTGCCTGATATCGGCGGAGCTCGTCATCGTTCGAGGTCAACGCTGCATCCTGGGTGCCTTCCAGGACGTCACGGAGCGGAAGCATTCCGAAGACGAGTTGATCGACGCACTCGACAGCGTCATGAGAGACACGTCGTGGTTCAGCCGGGCGCTTATCGAAAAACTGGCGCAGACCCGCCACCGAAAGCGGACGAACGAGCCAAGTGGAGAACTGGCCGACCTGACCACGCGCGAACGGGAAGTGTTGCACCTGATGTGCGAGGGTCGAAGCGACGACGAAATCTCCGACGCCCTGATGCTTTCACGCCATACGGTACGCAATCATGTATCGAACATCTACGGCAAGATCGGGGTACACCGGCGTGGCACCGCCATCGTGTGGGCACGCGAACGTGGCGTCAGCGTCTACGGGGCACCGCAGGCACACAAGTGACGCGACAACCGGCCCCGCCAGGGAGATTCCGATCCATCGAGTCCGGAACAGCCGTCCAGACGATCTTGAGGAGGCCTCCGCACGGCCATTCGAGAATGACAGCCTGATCAACCAGTTTTCGCGGAACCAATGGTTTCCCGCTGGTCAAGCCCATTACCCGCCCGTGACCACCGTGCCGCCCATCGCCGGCGCCGACCTTCAATAACTGACCACTCCGCGTTCGCGCCCCCATACCACGGCCGCACTGCGCCGGTTGACGCCGATCTTGCCGTATAGCGTCGCGACATGGTTGCGCACGGTATGGCGCGAGAGTTTCAGGATGGCTGCAATGTCCGCGTCGCTATGGCCCTTGCAGATCAGGATCAGGACCTCCTTTTCGCGCGGAGTCAGCTCACCCAGTTCGCCCCTGGTGCCGCTTCCCGCGCCTGGATGTCGAACCTGAGCCAGCTTTTCCATCACCGTCCGGCTGAACCATGACGTGTCTTTCATCACGGCTTCGATGGCCGCGACCAGGTCCATTTCCGACCGCTTGCGCTCGGTGATGTCCTGGATGACGCACAGGATGCAGGCCTCGCCCTGGATGACCACGGGCTCGGCCGAGAGCAGGCAGTCGATGGCAGCCCCTTCGCGCGTGCGCAGGGGCATCTCGAAATCCCGCACATTGTCGTGCGCATCCAGCGTGGCCCGGAGCTCGCGATGGGCTGCCGCGTCTTTCCATAGCCCGATGTCCGCGGCGGATTTTCCCCGGATGTCCTCCGCGGCGTATCCCGTCACGGTGGTAAACGCGGTGTTGGCTTCGACGATGCGCAGCCCGGGCTGTGCGCACACCATCATCGGCACGGGAGCCAGGCGGAATGCCTTGGAGAAGCGTTCTTCGCTCTGGCCGAGCGAGATCTCGGCTTTCTTGCGCGCTTCGAGATCGATGAAGGTGAAGAGCATGCAGCTCTCCTCGCCGACCTCGAGCGGCTGGCCGGCCACGATGACGAACTTGCCGTCGCCATTGGCCAGTCGAAGCACGGCTTCGCGCTGCGGGATGGTGCGCCCGTCGTGAAGGCATTCGATCGCTTGCTCGCGATCCTCGGCCTTCTCCAGCACATCCACTTCATAGATCGAGCGGTCGATGACGGCATCCCGGTCGTAACCGGTCATGTCGAGGAACCCCTGGTTGACCTTGATGTATCGCAGATCCGACAGCCGGCAAATCAGGGCCGGGGCAGGATTGGCGTTGAACGCCTTTTCAAACCGGTCCTCCGCATTGAACCGGTCGGTGACGTCCTGGATGACCAGCACCAGGGATTCGCCGACCCCGGCCGGGTTGGTCAGGATCAGGCTGCGGATCTGATGGACGCGGCAGAATTCGTCGTCGTCGGGCCGGGTCACCTCGACGATCACGTCACGGAACAGCTGGCCGGCGAGTACGCGTTCGATCGGATACTGCTTCGCTTTCAGGCCGTGGTTGTTCCGATATTTCAGGACGAATTTCTTGCGGTATTGCGTGGCGTCGGCGCCCAGGTCCGCCAGCTGTTCGACGCCATGTATCGCCAGCGCGGTTTCGTTTGCCCAGACGATCGAACGGTCCGGATCGACCAGCACGATGCCCTCGGCAAGCCCGGCGATGATCTGCTGCAGCTGCCGCCGATCGGCCCGGGGTTTGGCAGTCGTTGCGTCCATGGCCTCTCCGCTCGCTGGTGCGTCGCCTTGTTCCGCACCTTACTGCACCGCAAGGATGGCGCAAAGCCGCACCTCCAGTCTGTCAGGAAATACTAGATCAGCTAGTGCAGCCTGCTCTGGCCGGCTTCCTCCGTGACCCGTAGCTTGAGCACACCACCGCGGTCCGGTGGGTTTCGCCCCCCTCAACGGAGATCACGATGACCACGACACAGAAGCCCGATTCTCAACAGTCGCATGAGCGCAAGCCGACGAACCCGCCGCGCGATGACAACAAACAGCAGCCCGGCCAGTCCAGGCCCACCAACCCGGATCGGCAGGATCATCGCGACGCAGACCGCAGCGCGCCGCACAAGAAATAAAGTGGCCTGCCGTGCAAGTCGATGCAACCCCAAGCATCGAGCGCCAACGCACAGGCAACCGGAATCACCATGGCGTATGCCAACCGATGAACAGGAGCAAGGCATGAACGACGACAAGATCCAGGGCCAATGGAAGCAACTCAGCGGCAAGCTCAAGGAAAAGTGGGGAAAGCTGACGGACGACGACCTCAAGGCCGCCGAAGGCAACAGCGAGTACCTCGCCGGCAAGCTGCAGGAGCGTTATGGCATTGCCAGGGAAGAAGCTGAATGGCAGATCAGGGAATTCGGCAGGAACCTGTAACCGGACTGATGGAAGGCGGCATCCCGGCCGCCTTCCGTACTGGAGAATTATCCATGCGCAAATACTTGTACGCCTGGCTTCTTGGCGTACCCGTCGGCCTGCTGGTTGTTGTCTATTTCTTTACTCATCTGTTTTAGGGAGATCCAACACGAGCGGTCTTTCGGCGTTGGCTGCCATGCATTGGAGACAGGGTCATGCACACATGAACGAAGGATGTGTCTTTTGCGCCATCGCGGCGGACGAGCCGAGTGGAAGCGGTGCCTTGTGGCAGCGGCAGACGATCACGCTCCCGGATCCGCTGCAGCCCCATGGCGGCCATCTCCTCGTGATGCCGCGGAATCACTTCGAGGATGTTCGCGATATGGACGAGGTCACGATCGAAGCCGTCATCCTCGCCATCCAGCGAGGAGCCCAGGTCATCGCCATGGAATTTGCCGGGGACGGCGTGAGTGTCTGGCACTCGTCAAGGCAGCAGCCCTGCTGCTCCATTGCCCACGCCCATTTTCATGTCCGACCGAGGCACGTCGTGCGGCAACGACCGGCCGACATCGACGTGTCGCGTACCGCACTCTGAGCGGTGCATGGCGCTGGCGTCGTGACGCCAAGGTGTTCTGCGTCCTGCCACGTGGCTGCTCATGCCCGCGCCCCGCCTCCACAACATTCACAGTCACCACACGCGCAACGCAAAAGTAGTTTGCCGTGCGACGGCAAGCCTCCGGATCGCCGGGTGGCAGCCACACTGATCGGAGAAGACACCGCATGGCCAAGATACGCAAAACCCGCCCCGTTCCGGCGCACAAGGAAGCCGCGCCCGCCCGCCATGGTCACGGCGGCGAACTGCATCAGGCTGCCGGCAACGGGCATCCGCTCCTGACCACCAACCAGGGCATCCCGGTCGCCGATAACCAGAACTCGCTGCGTGCCGCCCCCCGCGGCCCGACCTTGCTGGAGGATTTCATCCTTCGCGAGAAGATCACCCATTTCGACCACGAGCGCATCCCCGAGCGCATCGTGCACGCGCGGGGTTCGGCCGTGCACGGCTATTTCGAACTCACGAAGTCGCTGCAGAAATACACCACCGCGAAAATCCTCAGCGAAACCGGCGTGAAGACGCCGCTGTTCACGCGCATCTCCACCGTGGCAGGCGGTGCCGGTTCCGTCGATACCCCGCGCGACGTGCGCGGTTTCGCGGTGAAGTTCTACACGAAGGAAGGCAATTGGGATCTGGTGGGCAACAACATCCCGGTGTTCTTCATCCAGGATGCCATCAAGTTTCCCGACCTGGTACATGCAGTGAAGATGGAACCCGACCGCGGCTTTCCGCAGGCCGCCAGCGCGCACGACACGTTCTGGGATTTCATCTCGCTGACGCCCGAGTCGATGCACATGATCATGTGGGCGATGAGCGACCGCGCCATCCCGCGCTCGCTGCGCATGATCGAGGGCTTCGGCATCCACAGCTTCCGCCTGCTGGACGCGGGTGGAAAATCCACCTTCGTGAAATTCCACTGGCGGCCCAAACTCGGGCTGCAGTCGCATGTGTGGGACGAGGCGGTGAAGGTGGCCGGTGCCGACCCCGACTATCATCGCCGCGACCTGTTCGAGGCGATCCAGTCCGGCAGTTTCCCCGAGTGGAACCTGGCCGTGCAGTTGTTCACCCAGGAACAGGCCGACGCCTTTCCGTTCGACCACCTCGACCCGACCAAGCTGGTTCCCGAGGAGCTGGTGCCGCTGACCGTGATCGGCCGCATGGTGCTGGACCGCTGGCCGGACAACTTCTTCGCCGAGACCGAGCAGGTGGCGTTCTGTCCCGCCAACATCGTGCCGGGCATCGACTTCAGCAACGATCCGCTGCTGCAGGGGCGATTGTTCTCCTACCTCGATACCCAGCTGTCACGCCTTGGCTCGCCGAACTTCCACCAG
>DATNGL010000018.1:0-3877 GCA_035605895.1 Rhodanobacter sp. | reverse complement strand
CGCCTTGCCCACGTCGGTCATGTTTTCGAAGTTGTCTTCCAGGTCGTGGTAGATCCACTTCATCACCTGCTCGGCGCGATACGGCTTCTCGCCGATCTGCGTGAAGAAATCACGCAGACCCTGGCGATCGAAGTCGAGCAGGTTGACTTTGGCGGGCGGATTCACAACAACCTGGTTCACAACTCTTGCCTCACAAACGTTGAATCACTCAGCGCGACAGCACGTCCGTCGCGGCGAAGAAATACGCAATCTCCACCTTGGCGGTATCGACTGCATCGGAACCGTGCACGGCATTGGCATCGATGGAATCGGCGAAGTCGGCGCGGATCGTGCCCGGCGCGGCTTCCTTCGGATTGGTGGCACCCATCAGGTCGCGATGGGCCAGCACGGCGTTCTCACCCTCGAGCGCGGTGATCATCACCGGACCCGAGATCATGAACTCGACCAGCGCCTTGAAGAACGGGCGCTCGCGATGCACCGCGTAGAAGCCCTCGGCTTCCTGGCGCGACAACCGCTTCATGCGGGCGGCCACGATTTTGAGGCCGGTCTTTTCGAAGCGCGCGTAGATTTCACCGATGACGTTCTTGGCGACGGCGTCGGGCTTGATGATGGAAAGGGTGCGCTCCAGCGCCATGGGAATCTGCTCCGGCAAACGGATTTCAGGAAAGGTGATTGGGCCGGTAGGCACCGGCAAAGGGACTAAACCTGACAAGGATTGAGGATTTAGCCCACTAAAGTCTGACAGATTCTAGCTCATCTGCAAGGAGCGCGCAGGGGTCGGCAAACGATCGTTTGACGCGTGGGAAGCGCTTCACGTATGCTCAAACGATCGTTTGAATCGTGTCGAGCCGCGAAGGACGCCAGCCTCCCCGTGAACACCGCCAGCTCCACCCGGGACCGCATCCTCGGCGCCGCCGAACAGCTGTTCGCGCAGCGCGGTTTCGATGGCGCTTCCCTGCGCCAACTGACCGCCGCCGCCGGCGTCAACCTGGCCGCGGTCAATTATCACTTCGGCTCCAAGGAAAAGCTGGTCGAGGAAGTGTTCCGGCGCCGCCTGGATGCCTTGAACGCCGATCGTCTGGCTGCGCTGGCGCGGCTTGGCGGCGACCACCCTGCCACACTGGAAGAAGTGCTCGCCGCCTACATCCGCCCGGCCCTGGAGCTGTCGCATGAAGGCAATGGCGCCCTGTTCATGCGTGTGCTCGCGCGGGCCTTCGCCGAGCACGACGACACCCTGCGCCAGTTCCTGTCCGAGAACTACGGCCATGTGATGCGCCAGTTCACCGCCGAATTCGCCCGCCTGCTGCCCCACCTGGGCAAGCCGGAGCTGTACTGGCGCATCGACCTGGTCACCGGCGCGCTGACCCATGCGATGTCCGGCTTCGGCATGATCCAGCGCAAGGGCGGCGTCAGCGAGCAAGCCCATCGCGAGCAGACCGTGCAGCACCTGATCCGCTTTGCCGCGGCCGGGCTCAGCCATCCCTAGATCTTGTCACCGGCCAGTAACGGCCGCCTTGCCACCATTCGTCGAGTTGTCACCATTGCATCATTGGAGAAGCCTAATGACCGCTGCATCCTCCCCTACCTCCGGCCTGCGCATCCGCAAGGCCGCCGTGCTGGGCGCCGGTGTCATGGGCGCGCAGATCGCCGCGCACCTGACCAACGCCGGCGTCGAGACCGTGTTGTTCGACCTGCCCGCGAAGGACGGCCCGAAGAGCAGCATCGCGCTCAAGGCGATCGCCAACCTCGCCAAGCTCTCGCCTGCCCCGCTGGCCGACAAGAGCCTCGCCGCCGCTATCATCCCGGCGAACTACGACGAGGACATGGGCCATCTGAAGGACGTCGACCTGGTGATCGAGGCGATCGCCGAGCGGATGGACTGGAAGCTGGACCTGTACAAGAAGATCGCCGGTCATCTGTCGAAGACTGCGGTCATCGCCTCCAACACTTCGGGACTGTCGATCACCAAGCTGGCCGAGGCGCTTCCGGAAGAAATGCGCCACCGCTTCTGTGGTGTGCATTTCTTCAACCCGCCGCGCTACATGCACCTGGTCGAGCTGATCCCGACCAAGTTGACCGACAAGAACGTGCTCGACGGCCTCGAAGCCTTCCTCACCACCACCGTCGGCAAGGGCGTGGTGATCGCCAAGGACACCCCGAACTTCATCGGCAACCGCATCGGCGTGTTCTCGATGCTGGCGGCGATGTACCACACCGACCAGTTCAAGCTCGGCTTCGACACCGTCGACGCGCTGACCGGCCCGGCGCTCGGCCGCCCGAAGAGCGCCACCTACCGCACCGCCGACGTGGTCGGCCTGGACACCATGGCGCATGTGATCAAGACCATGGCCGACACGCTGCCGGACGATCCGTGGCACCAGTACTTCAAGGCGCCGGTGTGGCTGCAGGGCCTGATCGAGAAAGGCGCGCTGGGCCAGAAGACCGGCGGCGGCTTCTACAAGAAAGCTGGCAAGGACATCGTCGTGCTCGACCCGGCCGCCAAGGATTACCGCGCGTCCGAGCAAAAGCCGTCCGATGAAGTTGCCGCGATCCTGGCAATCAAGGACCCGGCCGAGAAGTTCGGCAAGCTGCGCGCGTCCAGCGATCCGCAGGCGCAGTTCCTGTGGGCCAGCTTCCGCGACCTGTTCCACTACACCGCCTATCACCTGGCCGACATCGCCGACACCGCGCGCGACGTGGATTTCGCGATCCGCTGGGGCTACGGCTGGAAGCTCGGTCCGTTCGAGACCTGGCAGGCCGCCGGCTGGCAGCAGGTTGCCGGCTGGATCAACGAGGACATCGCCGCCGGCAAGGCGATGAGCAAGGCGCCGCTGCCGGCGTGGGTCACCGATGGCCGTAAAGGCGTCCATGGCAAGGACGGTTCGTACTCGGCCAGCGCCAACGCCGACAAGCCGCGTTCCAGCCATCCGGTCTACAAGCGCCAGCTGTTCCCCGATCCGCTGATCGGCGAGAAGTTCGACCAGGGCACCACCGTGTGGGAGAACGAGGGCGTGCGCCTGTGGACGCTGGGCGACGACGGCGTCGGCATCCTCTCGTTCAAGACCAAGATGAACACGGTCAACGACTTCGTGCTCGACGGCGTGCAGCACGCGATCAAGCTGGCCGAGGAAAAGCTCAAGGCCGTGGTGATCTGGCAGACCGGCGAGCCGTTCTCCGCCGGCGCGGATCTCAAGGGCGCGCTGGGCCTGCTCAAGGAAGGCAAGATCACCGACTTCGAGAAGATGGTGGAAAACTTCCAGCGCACCAGCATGGCGATCAAGTACTCGCTGGTGCCGGTGGTGTCCGCCGTCCGCGGCATGGCCTTCGGCGGCGGCTGCGAGTTCCAGATGCATTCGGCGCGCACCGTGGCGGCACTGGAAAGCTATATCGGCCTGGTCGAGGCCGGCGTCGGCCTGTTGCCGGCCGGTGGCGGCCTGCATGAACTGGCCGTGCGGGCCGCCAGGGCGAACCCGGGCGATCCGTTCGAGGAACTGAAGAAGGTGTTCGAGACCGTGGCGATGGCCAAGGTTTCCGCCAGCGCGTTCGAAGCGAAGCAGCTCGGTCTGTTGCGCGACAGCGACGTGGTGGTGTTCAACGCCTACGAGCTGCTCTACGTCGCCAAGCAGGTGGCAAACGCGCTGTCCGAGAGCGGCTACCGTCCACCGCTGCCGGCCCGTGCGATCCCGGTCGCCGGCGACGTCGGCACCGCCACGTTCAAGGCCTCGCTGGCCAACCTGCAGGCTGGCTACTTCGCCTCCGAACACGATGTGGACATCGCCACGCGCATCGCCGACACCTTGTGCGGCGGCGTGATCGAGCGTGGCTCGACGGTCGACGAGGAATGGCTGCTGGCGCTGGAGCGCAAGCATTTCGTGGC
>DATNGL010000017.1:0-5654 GCA_035605895.1 Rhodanobacter sp. | reverse complement strand
CGAGGTGTTGAACAGCTCGTCCTCGGTGCCCTGCAGCAGTTCGTCGCGCGGCAGCGTCTCCAGGATGTGGCGCAGCGACTTGCCCGAGTACGAATCCCGCTTGAGGCCCGAACGCGCCATCACCGCCTCGACCTTGTGCCTTACCAGTGGCACGTCCTGCGGACGGGTCATGTACGAACTGGAGGTAAACAGGCCGAGGAAGCGCTGCTCGGCAACCGCCCTGCCGTCGGCACCGAACTGCAGGACGCCGACGTAGTCCATGTAGCCCGGACGATGCACGTGCGAACGCGCATTGGTCTTGGTCAGGATGATCGCATCGGTGGCGCCCGACTGCGGCAATTCGGTTGCCGCCAGCGTGCGCAGCGAACGCGGTGCGAGCGAGCGGTCGGTCTTGCACAGGATGCCCAGCCCGGACGATCCCACCGAACGCAGCACGCGTTCGCCATCGGCATCGGTGACTTCGTATTCGCGATATCCCAGGAAGGTGAAGTTGTCGTCCGCCAGCCAGCGCATGAAGGCGGAGGCTTCCTGCACCGAGGCGGTATCCAGCGGCATCGCCCGTTGCGGCAATTCGTCGGCGACCGCGAGCGCCTTGTCGCGCATCGCGGCCCAGTCGCCGACGGCCGCACGCACGTCTTCCAGTGCGGCCTCGACCTGGGTCTTCAGGAGCTCCTGCTCGGCCGCATCGGCGGCGCGGTCGATCTCGAAATGCATCACCGATTCGGCCTGCCCCGTCGCGTCGCCGATGCCCTGCAGGGCGCCGGCGGCGTCACGCGAGACCGTCACCACCGGGTGGATCACCACGTGTATCTGCAGGGTGGCCGACACGACCATGCTGACGGTATCGATCAGGAACGGCATGTCGTCGGTGACGATCTGCAACAGGCTGCGCCCGGCATGGATATCGGCCGGGCTCAGCACGCGCACCACGGCGCGCCCGGCCGGGCGCTGCCGCATGAATTCGAGCAGGCCGCCCACCACCGCCGCCCATTGCGTCGGCGTGTGCAGATGGATGTCGCTGTCGCCAACCCGGGCGAAGAACGCGGCGCTGAACGCTTCGGCCTGGGCCAGCCGCTGGGGCGAGAGACCACCCTTCTTCAGCTCGGCAAGCACGACGGACGGAAGGGAATGATCGGTTGCCGCAATGGTCGCATTCATGGCATCTGCTGGTAAGTGGAGACGAAGATGGGAAGGCAGTCAAAAATCCTTGGGAGTTTACGCCGCGGCACCACATGAATCCACCTGCGCGCGGTCGCTCGAACCGTGCCCTCGCGAATGGTTCAAGCCCGTTCCACATGATCCATCGGACGCACCGGACAAGGCCTGAATGAGGGAACGACGCTTTCCCTGCGTCATGCACGACCCATCGCGCGTTCATGGCGGAGCACGGCGGCAACGGTCCGCGATCAATCATGCTGCGGATCAAAAATGGCTGGATACCCGCAGCCAATAAAATGTAAACTAGTCGGTATAGCTTGGCCTTCAAGGCGCTGCCCGCGCCTCTTGCGCCGGATCGTCCGCATCCTCCACGTGGGTGGTCCAGGGCGGGCCAACTTGCGACACATGACATCCAGGATGCGATGCGGTACCTGTTGCCCGGGCCGCATCGCGCGCCGCGTCACCCCACTCCCCCCATGCAAAAAGTTCTGGAGTCACCATGAAGTCCTCGTTACTGAGCACGCCGTTGCTATGCCTGAGCCTGCTGGCACTGAGCGCCTGCGGCAGGGGCAAGGAAAACGGCCCGCCGAAGATGCCGCCACCGGAAGTCGGCGTGATCACGGCGCAACCGCAGAGTTCGCCGCTGACGCGTGATCTGGTCGGGCGCCTCTCGGCGTTCCGCAGTGCCGACGTACGTGCGCGGGTGGCCGGCGTGCTGCTCAAGCGCGACTATGACGAAGGCACCAACGTGAAGCGCGGGCAGTTGCTGTTCCAGATCGACCCCGCTCCGCTGAAGGCCGCACTGAATGCCGCACAGGCATCGCTGGCGCAGGCCCAGGCGACTTACACCAACAACAAGGTCACCGCGCAGCGCGTGCGTGAACTGGCGCCCAAGGGGTATGTGTCGAAGGCCGACCTGGACAACGCGCTGGCGGCCGAACGCAGCAGCGCCGCCGCCGCGCAGGCTGCCCGCGCCAATGTCGAGACAGCCCGCATCAACCTGGGCTATGCCAGCGTGACCTCGCCGATCGACGGCCGCGCCGGCCAGCAGCAGGTCACCGAAGGCGCCCTGGTCGGCAATGGCGAAGCCACCTTGCTGACCACCGTCGACCAGATCGACCCGTTGTACGTGAACTTCACCATGAGCGTGGATTCGCTGGAGCAGATGCGCCGTGCGCAGAGCAGCGGCAACGTCACCCTGGCCGACCCGAACAAGGCCAGTGTGCAGATCACCATGCCCGACGGCAGTGTCTACGCCGAGCCCGGCGTGCTGGATTTCTCCGACACCACGGTCAACCCGGCCACTGGTTCGGTCAACCTGCGCGCCAAGGTGCCCAATCCGAAGCACAGCCTGCTGCCCGGCATGTACGTGACGCTGAAGGCCAACCTCGGCCAGCAGCACAAGGTGTTCCTGCTGCCGCAGCAGGCGGTGCAGCGCGACACCGTGGGTGCCTACGTGATGACCGTCGGCGCCGACGGCAACGTCGTGCGCAAGGACGTCGCCACCGCCAACATGGTCGGCGGCAACTGGGTCATCAACGACGGCCTCGCGGCCGGCGATCAGGTGGTGGTATCGGGCATCCAGAACGTGAAGGCGGGCGCGCCGGCCAAGGCCAGTCCGTGGCATCCCGCTGCCAGCTCGTCATCGAGCCATCCGCCAGCCACGCCGAGCGGCAAGTAACGGAGTCACGACGATGCCGAGTTTCTTCATTGACCGCCCGATCTTCGCCTGGGTGGTCGCGATCCTGATTTCCCTGGGTGGCGTGCTGGCCATCCTCAACCTGGGCGTGGAGTCATACCCGACGATCGCCCCGCCCTCGGTGACGGTGTCCGCGACCTACCCCGGCGCCAGCGCCGACACCACCGAGAAGACCGTCACCCAGGTGATCGAGCAGCAGCTGACCGGCATCGACCACCTGCTGTATTTCAGCTCGTCGTCCAGTGCCAGCGGCCGTGCCAGCATCACGCTGACTTTCGAGAGCGGCACCGATCCCGACATTGCCCAGGTGCAGGTGCAGAACAAGGTGGCGCTGGCCACGCCGCGACTGCCGTCCGAGGTGACCCAGCAGGGCGTGGTGGTGGCCAAGGCCAACGCCGGCTTCCTGATGGTGGTGGCGCTCACCTCGGACAACCCGAGCATCGATCGCGACCGCCTCAACGACATCGTCGGCTCGCAGGTGCTCGACCAGATCTCCCGCGTGCCCGGCGTCGGCAGCACCCAGCAGTTCGGCTCCGAATACGCCATGCGGATCTGGCTGAATCCGGACAAGCTGCACGGCTACAACCTGTCGGCCAGCCAGGTGCTGGCCGCGATCCAGGCGCAGAACGTGCAGTTCGCGGCGGGCTCGCTCGGCGCCGACCCGGCGCTGCCCGGCCAGGGCTTCAGCGCCACCGTGTCGACCGAGGGCCGGTTCACCTCGCCCGGACAGTTCGCCGGCATCATCCTGCGCGCGAACCCGGACGGCACCACGGTCACTCTCGGTGACGTGGCGCGCATCAGCTTCGGTCCCGGCGGTTACGGCTTCGACACCCAGTACAACGGCAAGCCGATCGGCGCGTTCGCGATCCAACTGCTGCCCGGCGCCAACGCGCTCAACGTGGCCACCGCCGTGCGCAGCAAGATGGACGAGCTGGCGCCAAGCTTCCCGCAGGGCGTGACCTGGTTCAGCCCGTACGACAGCACCGCCTTCGTGACCATCTCGATCAACGAGGTGGTGCACACGCTGATCGAGGCGATCATCCTGGTGTTCCTGGTGATGCTGCTGTTCCTGCAGAACATCCGCGCCACCATCATCCCGACCCTGGTGATCCCGGTGGCCCTGCTCGGCACCTTCCTGGGCATGCTGGTGCTCGGCTTCACCATCAACCAGCTGACCCTGTTCGGCATGGTGCTGGCGATCGGCATCGTGGTCGATGACGCGATCGTGGTGATCGAGAACGTCGAGCGCATCATGACCGAGGAAGGTCTGTCGCCGAGGGACGCCACGCGCAAGGCGATGGGCCAGATCACCGGCGCGGTGGTGGCGATCACCGTGGTGCTGGCGGCGGTGTTCGTGCCCTCGTCGCTGCAGCCGGGCGCCTCCGGCATCATCTACAAGCAGTTTGCGCTGACCATCGCGATGTCGATGGGTTTCTCGGCCTTCCTGGCGCTGTCGTTCACGCCGGCCCTGTGCGCCAGTTTCCTGCAGCCGGAGCACGACAAGAAGAAGAACATCCTGTTCCGCAAGTTCAACGAGCTGTTCGACTGGACCACGCACACCTACACCGGCCATATCGGCGGCGCCGTGCGTCACGCGCCACGCTGGATGCTGGCCTTCGTGCTGCTCGCGGTGCTGGGCGGCTTCCTGTACACGCGCCTGCCCGGCAGCTTCCTGCCGGAAGAGGATCAGGGCTACGCGCTGTCGGTGATCCAGTTGCCGCCGGGCGCCACCAAGCAGCGCACCTCGGCGGTGATGGCGCAGATGCGCGGGATCCTGAAGAAGGACCCGGCGGTGGAAGGCGTGCTGCAGGTCACCGGCTTCAGCTTCATCGGTTCCGGCGAGAATGCGGGCATGGCCTTCATCAAGCTCAAGGACTGGGCCAAGCGCGACGTGACTGCCGCCGAGTTCATCCAGCGCGCCAACGGCGAGATGCAGCAGATCCACGATGCACGGATCTTCGTGGCCAACATCCCCACCGTGCAGGGGCTGGGCCAGTTCGGCGGCTTCGACATGTACCTGCAGGATCGTGGCGGCGCCGGTCGCGACGCGCTCACCGCGGCCCGCAACATCCTGCTGGCCAAGGCCGGCCAGGATCCGGCGCTGACCGGCGTGCGGCCCAATGCACTGGAGGATTCGCCGCAATTGCACCTGGACGTGGACCGCGTGCAGGCGCAGTCGATGGGTCTGCAGGTCGGTGACATCTACAGTGCGATCGGGCTGATGCTGGCGCCGGTGTACGTCAACGACTTCACCTACGGTGGCCGCATCAAGCGGGTGATCATGCAGGCCGACGCGCCGTACCGCATGGGCCCCGAAGCGCTGCAGCACATTTTCACCCCCAGCACCCAGGCCACCGCCGGCGGCACGCCGGAGATGATTCCGCTGTCCGCCGTGGTGCGCAGTCAGTGGAATGTGTCCTCGCCGTCGCTGACCCGTTACAACGGCTACTCGGCGGTCGAGATCGTGGGCTCGCCGGCACCCGGACACGCCTCGGGCGAGGCGATGGACAAGATGGAGAAGATCGTCGGCAACGACCTGCCCAAGGGCTTCGGCTTCGACTGGACCGGCCAGTCCTACCAGGAAATCCTGTCCGGCAATGCCGCCACCTTGCTGATGCTGCTGTCGATCGTGATCGTGTTCCTGGCCCTGGCCGCGCTGTACGAAAGCTGGTCGATCCCGGTCTCCGTGATGCTGGTGGTGCCACTGGGCCTGCTCGGCACGGTGGTGTTCACCCTGCTGCGCGGATTGCCCGACGACATCTACTTCAAGATCGGCCTGATCACGGTGATCGGCCTG
>DATNGL010000016.1:0-4057 GCA_035605895.1 Rhodanobacter sp. | reverse complement strand
GATCAGGTCTTCTGACAGACCATCCGAAAAATACTGCTGGTCTTTTTCGCCGCTTTCATTGTTGAGCGGCAGGACGGCCACCGATTTGGCCGGAATCTCGATCGCGTGCGCGGACGCATCCCTGGTCGTGATTCCCGGATTCCGCTGCGCTGCATTTGGGCTACCGCTCGATGGTGTCGCACGCTCGAACCGCCACAGCAACCCGCCGCCAATCGCCAGCAGCAGCGCGAGGATCACGATCTCGGTGCCGCTCACCTTTTGCGCGCCACGCTCGCCGTGATACCACGCCAGCACCAGCGCAATGACGAATCCCAACGCAAGCGCGAGCGTGATGCCACGGCGCAGACCGTCTGGCCACGCGAACTGTTGCGCAACGACATCCACGCCCTGCAGCAGCGCGAACGCGAACGCCACGTAAGCCAGTGCCCATTGCACCAGCTTGCGAGTCTTCAGGCGCTGCAGGAACTCCGCCATGGCCCACCCCCTTGGCGGCAAAGTCTAGCCGCGGCGCGGCGCGGCCGCTTGCTTCTCAAGCACGTCAGAGGCCGATCCGGGCTGTCTCGCCTTCAGGCAATCAGCCGCATCCCGGCGTCGTCGCCCGCTATTGCGTGCACACGTAGTCGCCCGCCGCATTCTTGTGGCAGTCGTCGGGCGGACCGTATTTGTCCCACAGCGCGGCGAAGCCGACCTTGCGCGCGAACGCGGAGAACTCGGGCAGGCGCCGCGCGTTGCGTCCATGCGGACCCCACAACCGCACGAAAGTGCCGCTTCCGCCATCGGTGGGGTCTTGGGCTTGGGCGATTACACGCAAAGCTTGTTGCGGTTGATCGAGATCCAACAGACCTTCCACCACCCAATAGGGAACATCCGCGGGCTTCGCCTCCAGGCATTCGTCCACCACGGCCAAGGCTTTCGCACGCGCTTGCGCATCGCCACCGAAGTCGCCCGCCAGAAAAACCTGTGCGGATGCAGCCGGCGATTTCAAGCAGTCGGAATTACGATTGTCGAGCATGTACGGCAAAATCAACGCGCGGGCTTTCGGATAGTCGCCTCGCGCTGCCGCAATATCCGCCACTCCCAAGTTGGCGAATGACAGCCCGATTTCGCTGGCGCGTTGCCACATGCGCTCGGCAGCGTTCAGATCACCGGCATCCAGATACTGCGTCGCGCGCCAATGCAGCGCGTTCGGCAGCAGCGGATCAATTGCCAGCGCGCGGTCGAGCCGCGCGATTCCGCGCCGGGTGTAACCGGTCACGATCAACAACTGCCCATCATAAAGATTGACCGATGCATCATCCGGCTCCAGCGCACGCGCGCGATCCATCACGGTGCGTGCCTCCAGATAATGGCGCTGATCGCGGGCCATGATCGCGAGCGCGAGTTGCGGTTCGGCGAGCGAGGGATCGAGCGCCAGCGCGAGCTGCGCTTGCCGCTCGGCTTCGGCATAACCGGAGCTGCTGTGGAGAAGCACATGAATCATGGCCAGCCGCGAATGCGCGCGCGCGAAATCCGGATCGAGCGCGATCGCCTGATTCAACCAGCCGATCGCATCACCCATGGCCTTGTAATCGCGCCGGTTCATCGCGTCGGTGGCTTTCAGATACAGCGTGTAGGCTTGCGCGTTGGTGGTCGCCACCGGCACCAGCCGCGTCTTTTGCTCGCCGACCAGCACCACTTTCAACTGCTCGGTGATCGCGCGCGCGATGTTCTCCTGCAGCTGGAACACGTCGGAGAGATCACCGTCATAGGCGTGCGACCACAGGTGGGTGTCATCGGCCACGCGGATCAACTGCGCGGTGATGCGCACCTGGTTGCCCTGCTTGCGCACCGAACCTTCGAGGATGTTGGCGACGCCCAGCGCCTTGCCGATGATGCGCAAATCCTCGTCCTTGCCCTTGTAGTAGAACGACGAGGTGCGTCCGGCGACTTTCAGGTCGCGCACCTGCGCCAGGGCGTTCAGCAGTTCCTCCGACATGCCGTCGGAGAAATATTCGTTCTTCGGGTCGCCGCTCATGTTGACGAACGGCAGCACCGCGATGGATTTGGCGGGGATTTTCGCGAAAGCAGCAGCGGATGCGTTCGTAATGTCGGCGCCAGTGTTTGCAAGAGCCGCCGTATTCGCCGTTTGCGACACGCGCGCAAACCGCCACAGCAACCCGCCGCCGATCGCGAGCAAGAGGGCGAGGATCACGATTTCCGTGCCGCTCACCTTTTGCGCGCCACGCTCGCCGTGATACCAGGCCAACACCAATACGACCAGAAAGCCAACCGCCAACGCGAGAATCAAAATGCGTTCGTGTTGATCCGGCCACGCGAAGCGCTGCGCGATCACATCGAGCACCTGGATCAATGCGAACGCGAACGCGACATAAGCCAGCGCCCATTGCACCAGCTTGCGTTGCCTCAAACGCGCGATGAACTCAGTCATGGATGGACTCTTTCAGCATCGTCATTCCGGGGCCGTTCCGGCTTTTGGGAACGGAACCCGGAATCCAGTGACTTTGTCCTGCGGCAGCAAAGACACTGGATTCCCGCCTGCGCGGGAATGACGAGCAAACAAATTTGCGCGCGCACTCAGTCATCGCTCACTCCGCCGGAGACCACCGCAGGCGCCGGTTTGTATTTGGCGTATTGATTCAGCAACGCCTGGAACCGCGGATCATGGCGGATCGGATCCCAGGCGGGGTCAATCCACAGCATCACGGGCGAGTAAAAGGAGCCGATGACAGGCATGGCCAGTGCCTTTTCGAGCAACGGCACGGCGAGGTCGGGGCGGTCGGTCTCGGCGTACAGGCTGGCAAAAGCTGGCATCGCGCTCGCACTGTTTATGTGATCGTTGGTACGAGCCACCACCGCCTGCGCTCGGACGATGGCGGCCAGACCAGCGGCAGTGTGGCCAAGGCCCAGTTCGGCGTCGGCGATATTTATCCAGACATTGGCGTCAGTCATGTCGTTGCCAGTCTGCGCCGTGAGCTGAGCGCGCAAGAGCGGCAGCGCCTGCTCGAACAGCGCCTTGGCGTGCGCCGCATCGCCCGCCAGCCGGTGGAGGTCGGCCTGAGCCATCGCTTTGCCACCAGCTCCAAAGTTGGCCGGTGTATCGGGAATACCTGCGAGCAGCGCAAGCGCATCTTGGTACTTGCGCTGGTACGTCAACAATTGGAGACGCCACTGCCATAGCGCGTCACCCTCCGGAACCGCAGCCAGAGCGGCGGTCACGTCGCCGTTGGCGAGCAGGATGGATTGGGAGTATCGGGCCCTTGCATTGAAGTTGTTCGGATCGAGCGCCAAGGCACGCTGGTACGCTGCCTTGGCCTCGCTGTAGCGGCTTGCGCCCAAGTACTCGAGGCCCAATGCAGAGGCCGTCGTTGAACTGCGCGGATCGTGTGCGAACGCCTGCTGCAGCATGGTGATGGCGGCGTCGACGCGGCCCAGGCGGGCCAGCAAATAGCCCGTCACGGTGAGCGCCTCGACGTTGTTGGGGTGTGTCTTGAGCACCGCGTCGAAGACCGTGAGCGCAGCGGCGTAGTCGCCACGGATGTAATAGTCGCAGTAACCCGTGGCGAGTTGCGCATCGACCAGATCCGGTGCCAGCGCAAGCGCCTGCTCGGCCTGAGCGCGGGCATCGGTCTTGAGTTGCTGGACATCCTCGCCAGCACCAGCGCCGAAGACAAGAAGACTCTCGGCAAAGGCCAGGCGTGCCCGCGCCAGGGCGAAATCCGGCGCCTTCGCAATGGCTTGGCGATACAGGGGGACCGCCTGCTTCATCAACGCGCCGTCGAAATTCATTTTGCCCTGGTAGAAAAGGTACTCGGCATGCAGGAACAGATCGTTGGCGACTGGGTCATTGCTGAGTCCCGTGGCCAGACGTTGGGTTTCCGCGGGCGACAGCTTCGCCTTGAGTGCCATGGCGATCTGTCCGGCGACCTCGCCCTCGACACCGAACACGTTGTCCAGCGTGCGCGTGTAGCTCTGCGCCCAGAGGTGCGCGTCGGTCTTCGCATCAATCAACTGCACGTTGATCAATACCTGGTTGCCGGCCTTCTGCACGCTGCCTTCG
>DATNGL010000015.1:0-14903 GCA_035605895.1 Rhodanobacter sp. | reverse complement strand
AGGCCGGTGACGCCGACGATCTGGCGGAACTGGCGCACCTGGCTGATCGCGTTCTGGCCGGTGGTGCCGTCGATCACCATCAGCACCTCGTGCGGGGCGTCGGGATCGAGCTTCTTCAGCACGCGGGCGATCTTGCCCAGCTCGTCCATCAGGCCGCCCTGGGTATGCAGCCGGCCGGCGGTGTCGGCGATCAGCACGTCGGTGCCGCGCGAGCGCGCTGCCTGCAGGGCGTCGAAGATCACGCTGGCGGCGTCCGCGTCCTGCCCCTGCGAGATCACCGGCACCTGGTTGCGCTCACCCCACGTCCTGAGTTGCTCGACCGCGGCAGCGCGGAAGGTGTCGCCGGCGGCCAGCATCACGGCGTGACCCTCGTCGCGCCAGCGGCGGGCCAGCTTGCCGATCGTGGTGGTCTTGCCGACACCGTTGATGCCGACGACCAGGGTCACGAACGGCTTGCGGCCGTCGACCCGCAGCGATCGTTCGACCGGCTCGAGCAGGTCGAGCAGCGCCTGGCGCAGGGCTGCCAGCAGTGCCGGGGCATCGGCGAACTCGCGTTTGTGCATGCGCTTGCGCAGGGCTTCGACCAGTTCGGTGCTGGCCTCGACGCCGACGTCGGCGGTGATCAGGACGGTTTCCAGCTCGTCGAGCAGATCGTCGTCCAGCTTGGGGTGGCGCACGAACAGCGAGCCGAGGCTGCGCGAGAACGCGCTGCCGGACAGGCGTTCGCGCCAGCTGCGCCTGGCCGGGGCGGCGGCGAGTGCTTCCGCGGGCGCCATGAAACGTTCGGTTTCCGGCCGCGTGTCGGCGGGTGCGGGGAGTTCCGCCAGCGCCTCGCGCAGGAGCGGAAGGTCGTCTTCCGGCACGCCGGTGTCGGCAGGTGTTTCCGTCGCGACGGGCTTCGCGTCCTTGTCGGCGGCTTCCGCCTCAACGGCTTTTTTCTTCCAGAACTTGAGCATGACGGAGGCGATTCAAAGACAATGGCCGGCATGCTAACACTCCAACCTGTACTGCCCGCTGAGGGCGCACCGGCATGAGCGGCGGGCGAAAATCCGGCTCGGGCCGGATCCGCATCATCGGCGGCAACCTGCGCAATTCGCGCCTGCAGGTGCCCGACCTGCCGGGCCTGCGGCCCACCCCCGAGCGGGTGCGCGAGACCCTGTTCAACTGGCTGGCGCCGGCGATCGAGGGTGCGCGTTGCCTGGATCTGTGCGCCGGTACCGGCGCGCTCGGTATCGAGGCCTGCTCGCGCGGCGCGGCCTGCGTGCAATTCGTCGAGCGCGATGCGCGCGCGGCGCAGGCCCTGCGCGAGAACCTGGCGCGGCTCAGGGTGGATGTCGGCCAGGTGGCGTTGCTGGACGCCAGCCAGTTCCTGCAGGGCACGGCGCAGCCCTGCGACCTGGTATTCCTCGACCCGCCGTTCGCGCTGGACCTGTGGACGGTGCTGGCGCGACAGCTCGAACATGGCGGGTGGCTGCTGCCGAAGGCGTTGATCTACGTGGAGTCGCCCGGCCACGGCGCACCGGATCTTCCCCCCAATTGGCACTTGCATCGCGAGGCACGGGCGGGCGAGGTCCGTTTTGCGCTCTATCGGCGCGCGCTTCCGTTAAGCTAGAGTCACATCGCCGCCGCCGACATTACCTATCCGTGAGAAAAACCTTTGGCAACCCGCGCCTGGCCGTCTACCCGGGCACGTTCGATCCGATCACCAATGGCCATACGGACCTGGTGACACGCGCGGCGCCGTTGTTCGATCGGGTGATCGTGGCGGTGGCGGACAGTTCCACCAAGGGTCCCAATTTCAGCATCGGCGAGCGTATCGCGCTGGGGCGGCTGGCGCTGGCCGACCTGCCCAACGTTGAGGTGCGCGGCTTCGACTGCCTGCTGGCCACCTTCGTCGAGCAGGTTGGTGCGGGCGTGATCATTCGCGGGCTGCGCGCCGTGTCGGATTTCGAGTACGAGTTCCAGCTGGCCAGCATGAACCGGCATCTGATTCCGCAGGCCGAGACCTTGTTCCTGACGCCTGCCGAAGAATACAGTTTCATCTCGTCGTCGCTGGTGCGCGAGATCGGACGCCTGGGCGGGGACATCTCCGGCTTCGTGCATCCGGCCGTGCAGCAGGCCATGCGCCAGCGCTGGCAGAAGGCGCTCAACCATTCCAACCAGCAACACGAAGCCAAAGGTGATGACCATGCGTAAATACATTCTCATTGCGGTTGTCGCGCTGAGCACTTGCCTGGGCCTGAGCGCCTGCAACAAGAAAGGCGACGACCAGCAGGCCCAGGAGCAGGTGCAGAAGGCACCCAAGCCCACCAGCTTGACCGATAGCAAGGGCTGGGGCGCTTATCTCAGCCAGCTTGTGCAGGCCAACCTGCAAGGCATGAAGGCACCCCAGCCCTATGCCTACATGGTGACGCCGGGCACCACCGACGACGAGAAGGCCCAGAATGCCCGGCAGTTGCAGGGCGTGCAGGACACCGTCGCCCGCGGCGTGTTGCCGGGCAACCTGCTGGCGTTCGGTGGTCCCAGTTCCACCTCGACCGGCGACTTCGTGGTCGACGCCTTCAAGAATGCCAATCCCGGTTCGTTCAAGGACGTGATCGTGGTGTTCATCGGCGACAAGGCCGACGAGCAGCGGGTCCAGGATGCCTTGAAGCCGACCGGCGCGACGTTCCGCTTCGTCGAAATGTGAAGCGACTGGCCGCGCCAGGCGCGGCCAGCATCGGATGCGCAGGCGGCATGGCCGTCGGGGGTGCCCGTGCAAGGCATCTTCGGCGGGCCGCATCCAGCGTGTAAGATCGAACCATGTCCCTGAAAATCCTCGATGCCTGCGTCAATTGCGACGTCTGCGAACCGGCGTGCCCGAACCAGGCCATCTCGCTGGGCGAGGAGTTCTACGTGATCGACCCGGCGCTGTGCACGGAGTGCGTGGGCCACCACGACGAGCCGCAGTGCGTGGTCGTTTGCCCGGTGGAATGCATCATCGTCGACCCGGATCACGTCGAGTCGGCCGGGCAGCTTGAGTTGAAGTATCGCCACCTGATGGGCAAGGAGACCACTGCATGAATTTTCCACTCGACTGGCGCGCATTGTCGTTGGGCCTGCTGCTGACCGGCGCCGGGGCATTCGCGCCTGTCGGTGCGGCGAAGCCGCCGGTGGCCACCGGCGTGCAGGCTGCGCCGATCCAGCAGCGGCCGGGACACGCCGCGATCGCCAGCGCCAATTTCCTGGCCACGCGTGCCGGTCTTGAAGTTTTGCGCAAGGGTGGCAACGCGTTCGACGCGGCAGTCGCGGTGGCTTCCACCCTGTCGGTGGTCGAGCCGGAGAGTTCCGGCATCGGCGGCGGCTTCATGGCGGTGCTGCATCGGGCGAAGGATGGGCGCAATGTGTTCATCGACGCGCGCGAGACGGCACCGGCGGCGGTCGATCCGAAGGCTTACCTCAATCCGGACGGCAGTCCGAACCGCGACACCGCGCTGAACGGGCCGTTGTCGGCCGGCATCCCCGGCGAACCGGCCGGATTGGTGCTGATCGCGCAGCGTTACGGGCGCCTGTCGTTGCAGCAATCGCTGGCGCCGGCAATCCACATCGCCCGCGATGGTTTCAAGCCGGATCCGCGCCTGCATGGCTCGATTGCCGAGGAACAGAAAGTCCTGCAGCGCTGGCCGGCATCGGCGGCGAAGTACCTGGTGAACGGGCAGCCACCGCTGCCGGGCGCAAGCTGGCGCGATCCCGACCAGGCGCGCACGCTGGAGCTGATCGCCCAACATGGCGACGACGGCTTCTATCGCGGCGAGACTGCGCACAAGCTGGTCGATGCGGTACGCGCCGCCGGCGGCAACTGGACGCTCGCCGACCTGGCCGGCTACCAGGCGAAGGAGCGCACCCCGATCAGCGTCGACTACCGCGGCTACAAGATCATCACCGCGCCGCCGCCCTCGTCCGGCGGGGTGGCGATCGCCGAGATCCTCAACATCCTCTCCGGTTACCATCTGGACGGGATGGACAAGGCGCAGCGCGTGCACTACATCGTCGAGGCGATGCGCCGCGCGTTCCGCGACCACAACGATTATCTGGGCGATCCGGATTTCGTGAAGATGCCGCTGGACATGCTGCTGTCGCCGTATTACGCCGATGGCCTGCGCCAGGGCATCCTGCCCGATCGCGCCACGCCGTCGTCGATGCTGCCGCGCGCCGAGCCGGCCGACGCCGGCATGCACACCACCCACTTCTCGATCATCGATGCCGACGGCAACATGGCCGCGGTGACCCTGACCGTGAACACCATCCTGGGTTCCAAATTCGTTGCCGGGGGCACCGGCGTGCTGCTCAACAACGAGATGGACGATTTCGCGCTGGTACCGAACAAGCCGAACGCCTACGGCCTGCTCGGCAGCAAGGCGAATGCTCCGGCGGGCGGCAAGCGGATGCTGTCGTCGATGTCGCCGAGCATCGTGATCGGCCCCGAGCGCACGATGGTGATCGGCTCGCCCGGGGGCTCCACCATCATCACCCAGGTGCTCGAAGGCATCCTGCATTTCATCGACGGCGAGAATGCGCAGCAGATCGCGGCGCACCCGCGTTTCCACCATCAGTACCTGCCCGACGTGGTGATGGTCGAGCCGGGCGTGTTCGATCCGGCCACCAGCACCGCGCTGGAGAAGATGGGCTACACGCTGAAGCAACGCGAACCCTGGGGCTTCATGAACGTGGTCACCTGGGATCGCAGGAGCAACCGGCTGGAGGCCGCCAGCGACCCGCGCCGTCCGTCCGGCCTGGGCGAAGTCCGGTAAGGTCCGCGCATGCAACGAGTATCGCTCCCCGGCAATTCGCGGCGGCATGGCGGTGGCGCCACGCCGCGGCGCGCACCACCACGGGCGACCCGTGAGGAGCCGGCCCGCGTGGGCGCCGAAGGAGCCGCAGGCGATGCATGATTTCCTGCCGTCATCGATGATGAGGACCGCCTGATGGATCTGCGCAGGGGCATGTCCTGGCGTTTGCTGGCGCTGAACATCGTCGGTGCCCTGCTGGTGCTTGCCGGCATCGGGCTGGAAGCGCTCAACGCCAGCAGCCTGATCAGCTATCGCAACGCGGCCAGGCTGCATGGCGGCGAAGTGATCGAGCTGGGCGCGGATGCACAGCCGCAGGCCGGCCAGCATGGCTTCATGGCGCGGCTGGTCGGCACGCCCAAGGTGGTCGAGGCGCCGCATGATGAGCAGTTCAACCAGAGCGCGAACACGCCGGTGCTGCTGCGCCACGTGGAGATGTTCCAGTGGCGCGAGATCAGCTTCGGCGGCAACGTGCACTACGAACAGGACTGGGTCGACCACCCGGTGGACTCCAGCCATTTCAAGGATCCCGCCGGGCACGCCAACCCGGGCAGCTTCCCGATCAGCGGCAAGCAGTTCGATGCCGGGCTGGTACAGATGGGTGGCTTCAAGCTGGAGTCGGTGCTTGTGCACGCCTTGCCCGGTTCGCAGATCGTCAAACCGGATGCGACCGCGTTGCCGGAAAATCTCGCCGCCAGTTTCAGCCGCTACCAGGATTACCTGGTCACCAGTGCGCGTCCGGACGCTCCGCGCCTTGGCGACCTGCGCGTGAGCTGGGACGCCGTACCCTTGCAGCAGTTGACCATCGTGGGGCGCCTGGACGGTGCCCGGCTGGGGGCGGCGACGGGCGCCGCCGACGGCAAGGGTTACCAGGTGCAGATCGGCGACGTGCCGCTGCTGGACTTGTTTCCCGACCTGCCGGTGCCGCCGGAATTCGTGATGACGTGGCGGATCGCCTCCGTGCTGCTGGCGGCACTGGGCGCGCTGGTGCTGCTCTGGGCCCAGCGGCGACGCAACGATCCGTTGCTGGCGCTGGGCCTGGGCGCCATCGGCGTCGGCAGCGTTGCCAGCATCATCTGGATGGGTGGCGAGAATGCCTACGCGCTGGTCGGCTGGCTGGTGGTGGCCCTGGTCGGCGTGGCGCTGTCGGTCTGGTGCCTGCGGCGTCGCTCCGGCGGCGGTGGCCGTTACTGATCCAGCCGGTCAGGCCCGTGTCTGGCCAAGGCCGGCGTGTTCGATGAACCACAGTCCCGCAAACAGTTTGGGATCGATCGAATAGCCTTCGGCGGCGCGGGCGAACAGCCACGCGCCGGCCTCGCGGCGGGGTACCTCGTGCACCACGATATTCTCGGTTTCGTCGCCGCCGCCGGGGCCGACCTTGTGCAGATCCCAGGCGCGCACGAAGGTGATCATCTCGGTGCTCATGCCCGAGGATGACGGTCCGCGGTGAACGAACTCCACCCGCTCGCAGCGATAACCTGTTTCTTCCTCCAGCTCGCGCTGCGCCGCCAGCAGCGCGCTTTCGTCCGGCTGGTCGGCCAGGTCGCCGACCAGTCCGGCCGGCATCTCGATGGTGTTCTGCAGGATCGATACGCGGTATTGCTCGACGAACAGTACGTTGTCCGCCGCCGTCACCGCCAGGATGATCACGGCGCCGCCGGGATTGTTGCGCTCGGCGAACTCCCAGCGGCCACGCTTGCGCAGGCTGAGCCAACGGCCTTCGCACAGGGTTTCCACCGGCGCACCGGCATCGGCGGGAATGCGGCTGGCGGAGTCGTTCATCGGTGTTCGCAGGTCGGCGGGCGGTCGCCCATGTTGACCCGTGCGGCGCGGCGGGACAACCGTGGGCCAAGGAGCCCGTCGGACTTTGGTTGGCCGGTCTGCGAATCCGCCTGCGTGGTCCATATCCCCGCCGATTCTTGGCCCATAGAACCACTATGGGCCGGCGAACCGTCAGGAATCTGTCCTCGCACAGTCGAATTCTCGCCTCGACCACCAAAGCCCGACAGGCTCCTAACGCAACAGGGCGTGCAGGCGGCTGCGGGTGAACGCGCCGAAGCGCAGCTGCTCGCACAGGGAATCGAGTTGGTCGGCCTGCCGATGCTGGCGCTCGAGCATCTCCGCGCGACTGGCACCGGGTGCATCCAGCGCGATCCGCGTCAGCCGCCGGCACATGCGCGCCTGCCCCGCATGCTCGCGCAACTTCGCCGCGCAACTGGCGGCGCCGCGCAGGCGCAGGAAAGCCACTTCGTCGATGCGCTCGAGCAGTGCATCCAGGCTGCCGAAGTGGGTGAGCAGGGCCGCGGCGGTCTTCGCGCCGATGCCGGGTACGCCGGGGATGTTGTCGACCGAGTCGCCGCACAGGGCGAGGTAGTCGGCAACCTGGTGCGGATGCACGCCGAGCTTCTCGTAGACGCCGGACGGGCCCCAGCGCAGGTTGCGGGCGTAGTCCCATTGCTCGTCGTGCTCGCCGAGCAACTGGCCGAAGTCCTTGTCCGCCGACACGATCACGCTGCGCCAGCCCTCCGCGCGCAGGTTCCACACCGTGCTGCCGATCAGGTCGTCCGCCTCGTAGCTGTGATCGATCATCAGGTGCACGCCAAGTGCCTCGGTGACCGCGCGGCATTGCACGAACTGCCGTTCCAGATCGGGCGGCGGCAGTTCGCGATTGGCCTTGTAGGCAGGATAGATGGCGTTGCGGAACGAGCTGGTCAGCGACGCGTCGAATGCCACCGCGATGTGCTCGGGCCGGGCGCGCTCGAGCAGCTCGCACAGGAACCGGGTATAGCCGTGCACCGCGTTGGCCGGGTGGCCTTCGGCATCGAAGAACTCGTCCGGCATCGAATGCCAGGCGCGGAACACATACAGGCTGCCGTCGACCAGATGGACGGCTGGAAGTCCGTTTGCCGGCGGGCTCACGGCGACCATGTGCTGATCACGTCGGCCAGCGCCGGACGATCGCGGTCGGGTACCTCGATCTGCGGTGTACCCATGTGGACGAAGCCGACCACGTGCTCGTGTTCCGCCAGGCCGAGGATGCCCGCCACCTCGCGGTCGTAGGCGGCCCAGCCGGTCAGCCATTGCGCACCGTAGCCCAGCGCATAGGCGCCGATCAGAATGTTGTAGGCGACGTTGCCGGCGCACAGTTTCTGCTCGATCTCCGGTACCTTGCTGTCGACCTGCAGGCACGCGACCACCGCGATCACCAGCGGTGCGAAGGTATAGCGCAGGCGCTCCTTCTCCAGCTTGGCGTCGGAAAGATCCGGGTTGTTGCGGATGGCGATCGTGGCCAGCCGCTCGCCGAACGCCAGCTTCGCCTCGCCCTGCAGGCGGATCAGCCGGAACGGCACCAGCTTGCCGTGGTCGGGCACGCGGATCGCCGCTTCCAGCAACGCCTGCAGCGTCGCCTCATCCGGTGCTGGCTCGCCGAGCTGGCGCGAAGGGACGGAATGGCGTTGCTGGAGCAGGGACAGATCGGCGGGCATGGATCGGTGCTTTCGGTGGGGGAACGCCCATGCTAGCCGGCGGCCCGGCCCGGCGCGAACATCACGCCGACAGCGGCAGCTTGAACGAGCCCGGCAGCAGGGCGGCGACGCTGGTTGTCTGCACGTCGCCATGCAGGCTGGCCAGCAGCACCGGCATGGCGTCGTCGCACAGTTCGGACATCACCTGGCGGCAGGCACCGCAGGGGCTGACCGGTTGCGGCGTATCGGCGACCACCGCCAGCGCGACGAAATCGCCGGGGCGGCAACCCGCGGCAATCGCGCTGAACAGTGCGGTACGTTCGGCACAGTTGCACAGGCCGTACGCCGCGTTCTCCACGTTGCAGCCGCCGAACCTGCGGCCGTCGCGGGTGAGCACGGCGGCGCCGACATGAAAGTGGGAATAGGGTGCGTAGGCCTGTTCGCGCGCGTGACGCGCCAGGTCCAGCAGGTCGTCCAGTGCAGCAGTGCTTGCGGGCATCGTGATCTCCGGCGATGACCCCGACTCGACTCCCAGGACGGGCCGGCGGGCCAGCTTACTCTCACGGACCGGGCCGGATCAAAGCCGCCACGGCCAACTGCCGCTAAGATGTCCGGACCACTCCAAAGGGATCGCACCATGCCTGTGACCATTGCCGCCTTGCGCGAGACTGCCGCCGGGGAGCGGCGCGTGGCGATTACGCCGGAGATGGCGAAGAAGCTGCGTGGCAAGGGCATGCGCGTGCTGCTGGAACACGATGCCGGGCGCGCTGCCGGCTTTCCCGACAGCGCGTATGCCGAGGCGGAATTTGCCGCCGGTGCCGATGTGCTGGCCCGGGCCGATGTGCTGGCCTGTGTGTTGCCGCCGGAATCCAGCGTGTTCGCCGGCATGCGCGAAGGCAGCGTGGTGGTGGGCCAACTGCGACCGTATGGCGCGGCGGAGCGCATCGCGGCACTGGGCGCGCGCAAGCTCGACGCGTTTTCGCTGGAGTTGCTGCCGCGAACGACCCGCGCCCAGGCAATGGATGTGCTGAGTTCGCAGGCAGCGGTGGCGGGTTATCGCGCCATGCTGATCGCGGCCGAGGCGTCGCCGAAATTCTTTCCGATGCTGACCACGGCGGCCGGCACGATCCGGCCATCGAAGGTGCTGGTGATCGGTGCCGGCGTGGCCGGGCTGCAGGCGATCGCCACCGCGCGCCGGCTCGGTGCGCAGATCGAAGGTTACGACGTGCGCCCGGAGACGCGCGAGCAGGTGGAGTCGCTGGGCGCGAAGTTCCTCGAGCTCGGGGTCAGCGCCGCAGGCAGCGGCGGCTATGCGCGCGAGCTTTCCGCAGAGGAACGCGCCGCCCAGCAGCAGGCGCTGGCGGATCACCTGAAATCTTTCGACGTGGTGGTGAGCACCGCCGCCGTGCCGGGCCGGCCGGCGCCGAAGATTCTCACCACGGCGATGGT
This sequence comes from Rhodanobacter sp., assembly GCA_035605895.1. Taxonomy (GTDB): domain Bacteria; phylum Pseudomonadota; class Gammaproteobacteria; order Xanthomonadales; family Rhodanobacteraceae; genus Rhodanobacter. The sequence continues at coordinate 5,164 of DATNGL010000015.1, read as the reverse complement.
CGAGGGCATGAAACCGGGCGCGCTGATCGTGGACCTGGCCGCCGAGAGCGGCGGCAACTGCGAGCTGACCCGGCCCGGCGAGCGGGTCGAGCACGGCGGCGTGGTGATTCTCGGTCCGCTCAACCTGCCGGCCGGCGCGCCGCTGCACGCCTCGGAGATGTACGCGCGCAACGTGTACAACTTCATCGAATTGCTGGTGCACGACGGCGAACTGAAACCCGATTTCGACGACGAACTGGTGGCGAAGAGCTGCCTGACGCATACCGGAGAGGTGCGTTTCCAGGGTTGAGCAGCCATTTGTCGGGTTGACGGAAGTTCCGGCGAGGTTGCTTCCGCTCTCACCGATGCGGGGGTGGATGCCCGGGTGCGTTCCCGCCGCGGTTCTGCGGCCGGATCCACTGCCGGCGCTGCGCGGGCGGCAGTTCACGCCACTGCTGCATCAGCCGCTCGCGCTGCGCGGGCGGCAACTGCTGGTAGCGCTCGAAGCTGTTGTGCAGGCGCTGGCGCTGGGCGGGCGGCAACTCGCGGAACTTGCGCTCGTTGGCGCGCGCATCCTGGCGCTGTTCCGGCGTCATCTGCTGCCAGCGGGCGATGCGTTCGCGGATCTTTTCGCGCCTGCCCGGTGGCAGGGTGACCCAGCGCTGGGCCTTCTGCAGCATGTTCGCCTGCCTGCGCGGCGGCAGCTGGTCCCACTGCTTTTGCAGCGGCGCCAGCACGTCGCGCTGGGCGGGGTCGAGGCTCGCCCACGGATGCGCTGCCGGCATGCCGTCACGCGCGGCCGGTGCGGCCGCAGGCGCGGTCTGTGCGCGCAGTGTCGTCATCGTGCCGGCGAGCAGGGCCACGGACAGCAGGGCGGCGACCAGGTGCGGATGCTTGCGCATGGCTCAGTGATTGGCCGTCTGGTTGCCGTTGGCAGCCAGCCAGGCGTAGAAATCGAGGTTCTGATACAACGCCGGGTCGGCTTGCTCGGCATCGGGCGGCAACTCGTTGTCCGCCTCCGCGGCGGTGCTGGCAGTCTGGTGGGCCTGCATCGACGCGGGCGCGCGCGGCAGCGGCTGCCACACCATCAACGCGGCCAGCGCGATGGCGGCGACGGCGCCGGTGGGGATCAGCCAGCGCGTGGCGTTCCGCGCGGGGGCCCGTGCCGCCTGCAATGCCTCGCGACGGGCTGCGCGCAGGCGTCCGGCCGTTGCCGGATCGACCTGCCGGGCGGCCTCGCGCCACAGCTCGCGGGCACGCTGTTCGAAGGGTTTCTGCTGCCGATTGCCGGCTTGGTTTTGGTCGGACGATTTCATCGCCAGTCCTCCAGTTGGTCGCGCAGCTGATGCATGGCACGCGACAGATGGGTTTTCACGCTGCCCTCGGCGCAGCCCATGGCGCGCGCGGTTTCGGCGACGTCCAGGCCCTCCAGCATGCGCAGGATGAAGGCCTCGCGCTGGCGCGTCGGCAACTTGCGAACCGCCGCGGCCATGTCCGCGTACGACTCCACGTCGTGCAGGCGCCCGAGCGGGTCCTGGCCCGGATCGGCCGGTTCCCACACGGGCAGCTCGTCGCCGTCATCGTCGCGGCCACCACCGAGCCAGCCGACCACGATCGAGCGCACCTTGCGCCGGCGCTGCAGGTCCACGATGCGCCGGCGCAGGATGCCCCAGAACAGCGGCGCCCACTCGCTGGCGGGCTTGTCGCGATAGTGTCGCACCAGCCGCAGCATGGCGTCCTGCACGGCATCCATGGCGTCCTCGCGCTGGCGCAGTTGCAGTTCGGCCATGCGGAATGCACGCCGCTCGACCTGGGCCAGGAACGCATCCAGCGTGGCGGGAGTTTCGCGGGCATCGCCGAGCCCGTCCCGGGCCGGGATGTCCGCGTCGAGCGCGCCGGCCAGCGTGCTCACGGCCGCCGCTCCGGCACCGTCGCTTGACTCATCCTCGGGCTCCATCGGTGGATCTATGGCGTTCAACGCGACAGGCCGGCAGGGGTTGACCAGGTGCGGCCGGAACGTCGCGCACCGGTTTCCCCGACGCAGCCCGCCCGGCGCACGGCACGCGAATTCGCGCGGGAGCCTCGACGATCGTCGGGGTTCCCGTATGATGCGGGTTCGGATGCATCCTCGCGGGGTAGGGTCATGATCGACGGTTTCCTGGCGCTGTACATCTTCATGCTGGCTGCCTTTACCGGCTATGAAATCATCGCGCGGGTGCCGGTGATCCTGCATACGCCGCTGATGTCCGGCTCCAACTTCGTGCACGGCATTGTGCTGGTGGGGGCCATGATTGCGCTAGGCCACGCCCAGACCACGTTCCAGATCGCGATCGGTTTCATCGGCGTGCTGCTGGGCGCGGGCAACGCGGCCGGCGGTTATGTGGTGACCGAGCGGATGCTGGAGATGTTCAAGTCCAGCAAGCCCGACGCCGGCAAGGGAGCCAAGTGATGAGCTGGCTGCCGAGTCTCATCAAGGCGTGCTATTTCCTCGCCGCACTGCTGTTCATCCTGGGCCTGAAGCGCATGAGCTCGCCGCGCACCGCGCGGGGCGGCATCGTCTGGGCCGGCTACGGCATGCTGGTGGCGGTGCTGGCCACGTTCTTCCTGCCGGACATGCACCACCTTCCACTGATTGTCGCCGCGGTGGTGATCGGCGTGGCAGCGGCTTGGTGGAGCGGCAAGCGGGTGGCGATGACCGCGATGCCGCAGATGGTGGCGCTGTACAACGGCATGGGTGGCGGCGCGGCGGCGGCGATCGGCGCGGTGGAATTGATCGGTTACGTGCGCAGCTTCGCCCTGCTGCATCCGGCCGGGGTGCCGGACACCTCGCCGCTGCGGCCGGAGAGCTGGGCGATCAATGCGGCCTCGCGCATCCCCGAGGGCTTGACCCTGCTGTCCCCGGTCGAGCTGGCGCTGGGCGCGCTGGGCGCGTTGATCGGCGCGGTGAGCTTTTCCGGATCGCTGATCGCGTTCGCCAAGCTGCAGGGCTGGCTGGACAAGCGCTTCGTGTTTCCCGGCCAGCGTGCGGTGAACCTGTTGCTGCTGGCGGCGGCGGTCATTGCCGGGGTGCTGATTGCCTCCGGCCACGCCAGTGCCGGGCTGATCGTGGCGTTTTTCGCGCTGGCGCTGCTGTTCGGTTTGATGATGACGTTGCCGATCGGCGGCGCCGACATGCCGGTGGTGATTTCGCTGTACAACGCGTTCACCGGTCTGGCGGTGTCGTTCGAGGGTTTCGTGCTGGGCAACGAGGCGATGATCATCGCCGGCATGGTGGTCGGCGCGGCCGGCACTTTGCTGACCCAGCTGATGGCCAAGGCGATGAACCGCTCGATCGGCAACGTGCTGTTCGGCAGCTTCGGTGCGGCCGGCGGCGAGACGCAGGCGATCGAGGGCGCGCAGAAGCCGGTCGATGCCGCCGACGCGGCGGTGATGATGGCCTACGCCGAGCGCGTGGTGATCGTGCCCGGCTACGGCCTGGCGGTGGCGCAGGCACAGCACAAGGTATGGGAGTTCGCGCAACTCTTGATGAAGCGTGGCGTGAAGGTGAAGTTCGCGATCCATCCGGTGGCCGGACGCATGCCCGGCCACATGAACGTGCTGCTGGCCGAGGCCGGCGTGCCGTACGACCTGATCGCCGACATGGACGACATCAATCCGGAGTTCGCCACTACCGACGTGGCGCTGGTGATCGGCGCCAACGACGTGGTCAACCCGGTGGCCAAGACCGACCCGGCCTCGCCGATCTACGGCATGCCGATCCTCGACGTGGTGAATGCGAAGCAGGTGATCGTGATCAAGCGCGGCAAGGGCACCGGTTTCGCCGGCATCGAGAACGCGCTGTTCTACGCCGACAACACCCGCATGCTTTATGGCGACGGCCAGGCGGCAGTGGGCGCGCTGGTGAATGAAGTGAAGGCGGTCGACGGCTGAAGTCGCGTTCAGGGCAGGTGGCGACGCCGGCCGCGCGCCAGCCAGGCGGCCAGCAGCATCGCCAGCACGGTCCAGACGATGTCCGCCGGCGTCAGTGCCATCCGGGCCAGTTGCCATAGCATGCCGATGCCCGCCGTGCGCAGCGCGTCGACGATGCCCAGCCCCATGTTGCCGGCGATCCTCACGCCGGCGATCAGCATGTTCACGTAGATCGCGGCCAGCGCGGTGGCTCCGGCGGCCAGCAGCATGGCGCCGATGCCGGCGCGATGCACGGCGCCGCGGATCGTCCAGGCCAGCAGGACGCCGATCGGCACGGCCAGCCAGGGCAGCGGATGGCGCATGTACAAGGCCAGCACCATCCACACCGCACCCGCGGCGAGCCCCAGCATGAGGGCGCTGAACATGGCGAACAGGAACAGCAGGACGCTGCGCACGCTCATTGGCGGCGCCGTGGTGCAGGAGAGAAGTGCATCGGTTCGTCCATCGGCAAAGCGGCCATCATAACGTGCCCTTGGAGATGCCCTGATCCATTCAGCACAGGCGGCATGATGTCCAGTGGCCCGCATGCGGCAGCGCGGCTTGCCAAGGCGGCCAGCAGCCTGCCTTCGCCGGCGTGCCACCCAACTGCGGACAGACATGACCGGTGACGACGCCTGCGTTGAATGGATCAGGGCATCCCCGACTGCCCGTCGGAACGGGCGGGACTTGAGTTCAATGCGGTCGGCCTGATCTGGAGCAGGTGCCCGCGCGCCGCGGGCGGCATAATAGGCGACTTGGGCAGGCCGCGTGGTCGCGTCCGCCGATACGGGATTGACCTTGGCATGAGTGGTTTCAGTCTGAGCAGCGAACCTTTCACCCTGGTGCGTGATTGCAGCGCCATCATGGTGCCGCAGGGCGACGTGGTGACCCTGCCTGCCGGCCAGATCGGCTACATCACCCAGGCGCTGGGTGGCAGCTTCACCGTTTACGTGGAAGGCAATCTGTTCCGTATTGCGGGGGACGACGCCGACGCCTTGGGCAAGGAGCGCCCTGCACCGATCGAGGTACCCGCGAACGCCACCGATGCCGACGTGGAAAAACTGGCGTGGGACCAGTTGCGCACCGTGTTCGACCCGGAGATACCGGTCAACGTGGTCGAGCTGGGCCTGGTCTACGACCTCAGCCTGGAGCATTCCGAGTCGGGCGAACGCAAGGTCTACGTCAAGCTCACCCTGACCGCGCCCGGCTGCGGCATGGGCGACATCCTGGTCGACGA
>DATNGL010000014.1:0-17334 GCA_035605895.1 Rhodanobacter sp. | reverse complement strand
GGTCGATACCGCACCCGGCGTGCGCGTCGAACGGATGCTGCGCCCGATCAGCCGGGTCGGCCTGTACGTGCCGGCCGGCAGCGCGCCGTTGCCGTCGACCGCCTTGATGCTGGGTGTGCCGGCGCAGATCGCCGGTTGTCGCGAGGTGGCGTTGTGTTCGCCGGCGCGCGCCGATGGCCGCTGCGACGAGGCCGTGCTGTATGCCGCGCGGCTTGCCGGCGTGCACCAGGTCTTCAAGCTGGGTGGCGCGCAGGCGATCGCGGCGATGACCTACGGTACCGGCAGCGTGCCCAGGTGCGACAAGCTGTTCGGTCCCGGCAACGCGTGGGTCACCGAGGCGAAGTTGCAGGTTTCGTCCGATCCCGACGGCGCGGCGATCGACATGCCGGCCGGTCCGTCCGAGGTCCTGGTGATTGCCGATGGCGAGGCAAATCCGGTGTACGTTGCCGCCGACCTGCTGGCGCAGGCCGAGCACGGGCCGGATTCGCAGGTGATCCTGCTGAGCCCGTCGGCGGAACTGCTGGACAGAGCAGCTGCGGAAGTCGAGCGGCAGTGCGCGACCCTGCCACGCGGCGCGATCGCCAGCCAGGCACTGGCGCAAAGCCGCCTGATCGCGGTCGAGTCGCTGGCGCAGGCGGTCGAGGTCAGCAACCGCTACGCACCCGAGCATTTGATCCTGCAGGTCGCCGCGCCCCGCGATCTGCTCGCTGGCATCGACAGCGCCGGCTCGGTTTTCCTCGGCCAGTGGACGCCCGAATCCGTCGGCGACTATTGCAGCGGCAGCAACCACGTGCTGCCGACTTACGGCTACGCGCGCAGCTACAGCGGCGTGTCGGTGGCCAGTTTCCAGAAGCAGATCAGCGTGCAGGAAGTCTCCGCCGCCGGGCTGCGCAACATCGGTCCCTGCACGGCGACGCTGGCCGCGGCCGAGCAACTGGAGGCGCACCGCCGCGCGGTGACCTTGCGCCTGGCGGCGCTGGAGGCGACAGCATGAACGTGCTCGATCTGGCGCGGCCGGAGATCCGCGCGATGCAGCCGTATTCGTCCGCCCGCATGGAGGCCGGCGGCGGAGAGGTCTGGCTCAACGCGAACGAGTCGCCATGGGCACCTCCGGGCGACGATGGCACGGGCTGCAATCGTTATCCCGAGCCGCAGCCGGCGGAACTGGTTGAAGCCCTTGCCGCGCTGTATGGCGTGCAACAGGGGCAGGTACTGGTCACCCGCGGCAGCGACGAGGCGATCGACCTGCTGGTGCGCGCATTCTGCCGCGCCGGCGAGGACGCGATCCTGATCCAGCCGCCGACTTTCGGCATGTATGCCGTCTACGCACAGATCCAGAACGCCGCGGTGATCGAAGTGCCGCTGCCGCACGATTTCAGCGTGGACGTGGATACGCTGCTGGCCGCGGTCACTCCCGCGGTCAAGCTGACCTTCGTGTGCACGCCGAACAACCCGAGCGGGCAGCGCGTACCGCGGGCCAGCATTGAGCGGCTCGCGCAGGCACTGCAGGGCCGTTCGGTGCTGGTGGTCGACGAGGCGTATGTCGAGTTCGACGATGAGGCCAGCGTGGCCGACCTGATCGATCGCCACGACAACCTCGCTGTTTTGCGCACGCTGTCCAAGGCCTGGGCGCTGGCCGGTGCACGGGTCGGCTGCGTGCTGGCGAACGAGGCGGTGATCGGGCTGCTGCGCCGGATCATTGCGCCGTATCCATTGCCACGTCCTTGTGTCGCGGCGGCGCTTGCCGCGCTGTCCGCGGAAGGGCAGGCAGCGGCGCGAGCCCATCTCGAAACCATCCGCGTGCAGCGCGTTCGGATGCAGGAGGCTTTGCGCATGGCGCCCGGTGTACGCGAGGTTTTGCCCTCGTGGACCAACTTCCTCGCCGTACGCTTTGACGACGCCGGTGCCATCCATCAGCGCCTGCTCGCCGCCGGCATCGTGGTGCGCGACACCCGCCGCTACCCGAACCTCGGCGATGCGCTGCGCATCACCATTGGCACACCCGCGGAGAACGACAAGGTGCTGGCTGTTCTGATGAACGCGGCCAGGAACGGCCAAGGTCTTGTCGAGGAATCGGCATGAACAAGCGCAAGCTTCTTTTTGTCGACCGCGATGGCTGCCTGATCGAGGAACCTGCCGATCAGCAGATCGACAGCTACGCCAAGCTGGCCTTGCTGCCGGGCGTGATCGGCGCGCTGCAGCGCTTCGTCGCCGCCGGCTACGAACTGGTGATGGTGACCAACCAGGACGGGCTGGGTACCGACAGTTTTCCGGAAGCGGACTTCAGCGGCCCCCACGACTTGCTGCTCGGCATCCTCGGCTCGCAAGGCATCCGCTTTCGCGAGGTGCTGATCGACCGCAGCTTCCCGCACGAAGGGCTGGACACGCGCAAACCCGGCACGGGCCTGGTGCGTCACTACCTCGGCGACGACAGCTGGAGTCGCGTGGCCTCGGCCATGGTCGGCGACCGCGAGACCGACCTGCAGTTCGCCGCCAACCTCGGCGTGCGCGGGCTCCGCGTGGGCCCGCAAGGCCTGGGCTGGAGTGAGCTGGCGCACCGGTTGCTGGACGCGCCGCGCACGGCGACGGTGGTGCGCCACACGAAGGAGACCCGGATCACGGTCAGCGTGGATCTCGACCGGGTGACCGAACCGAAGGCGCACACCGGCCTGGGCTTCTTCGACCACATGCTGGAGCAGATCGGCAAGCACGGCGGCTTCGCGCTGGAGCTGGACTGCGACGGCGATACCCACATCGACGAACACCACACCATCGAGGACTGCGCGCTGGCGCTGGGCCAGGCGCTGAAGCAGGCGCTGGGCGACAAGCGCGGCATCGGCCGCTACGGCTTCACCCTGCCGATGGACGAGTCGCAGGCCAGTGCGGCGCTGGATCTGTCCGGCCGGCCGTATTTCGTGTTCGAGGGCAGCTTTCCGCGCGAGCGCGTAGGCGAGGTGCCGACCGAACTGGTGCCGCATTTCTTCCGCTCGCTGTGCGAGACGCTGGGCGCGAACCTGCACCTGAGCGTGCGCGGCGACAATGCGCATCACATGGTCGAGGCCTGCTTCAAGGTCGTCGCGCGTGCGCTGCGCCAGGCGATCCGTCGCGAAGGCAGCGAGTTGCCCAGCACCAAGGGCACGCTTTCATGAGCGTGGTTCTCGTCGATGCCGGCGGCACCAACATCGGTTCGGTGCGCTATGCCTTGCAGCGTCTCGGCGTGGAAGCCGCGTTGACTGCGGATGCTGCGGCCATCCGCGCCGCCGACAAGGTGATCCTGCCTGGCGTGGGTGCCGCCGGTCCGGGCATGGCGCGGCTGCGTGAACTCGGCCTGGTCGAGCTCCTGCGGTCGTTGACCCAGCCGGTGCTCGGTGTCTGCCTCGGCATGCAGTTGTTGTGCGCGCATTCGGAAGAGGGCGATACCGCATGCCTGGGATTGATTCCCGCACCGGTGCGCCGCTTCACCGGTGCGCCCGGTCTGCGCGTGCCGCACATGGGCTGGAACCGCGTGACCGCGTGGCGCGAACATCCGCTGCTCGCCGGCCTGGGCGACGACGGGCAAGCCTATTTCGTGCACAGCTATGCGGTGCCGACGGGCGACTGGACGCTGGCCAGCAGCGATTACGGCGAGCCATTCTCCGCGGTGATCGCGCGCGACAACTTCCACGGCATGCAATTCCATCCCGAGCGTTCGGCCGCGGTAGGTGCCAGGCTCCTCAGGAATTTCCTCGATCCATGAATTTCCACGTCATCCCGGCAATCGACCTGCGTGGCGGCCAGGTGGTACGGCTGAAACAGGGCGACTACGCGCAACAGACCATTTACGCCGGCGATCCGCGTGCGCTGGCGTCGCGTTATGCCGACGCCGGCGCGCGCTGGCTGCATCTGGTTGATCTGGACGGTGCGCGCTCCGGCCGGCTCGGCAACCTCGCGGTGATCCAGTCGATCGCCGCCGATGGCATGGCGGTCCAGGCCGGCGGTGGGGTGCGCGAGGAAACCGATCTGCAACGCCTGTTCGATGCCGGCGTGCAGCGCGTGGTGCTGGGCAGCGTGGCGATCCGCGATCCCGAACGTGTCGCCGGCTGGCTGGCGTCATACGGCGCCGACCGCCTGACCGTCGCCCTGGACACGCGTCGCATCGACGGCCGCTGGACCTTGCCCAGTGCCGGCTGGATCGAAATCGAGGCGCGCACGCTGGACGAACTGGCCCCGTGGTATGCAGCACGCGGTGCCCGCCACCTGCTGTGCACCGACATCGACCGCGACGGCATGCTGGCCGGTTTCAATCTCGACCTGTATCGGCACCTCGCCGACCGCGTGCCTCAGCTGGCCGTGCAGGCTTCCGGTGGCGTGCGTTCGCTGGACGATATCCGCGCGGCGCGCGCGGCCGGTGCGCAAGGCGTGATCCTCGGGCGCGCGCTGCTGGAAGGACGCTTCAGCGTGGAAGAGGCACTCGCATGTTGAGCCGTCGCATCATTCCCTGCCTCGACGTGCGCGACGGCCGGGTAGTCAAGGGCGTGCGCTTTCGCGATCACGTGGTGATGGGCGAGATCGTCGAGCTGGCCCTGCGCTATCGCGACGAAGGCGCCGACGAACTGGTGTTCTACGACATCACCGCCAGCCCTGAAGGGCGCAGCGTGGATCGCGGCTGGGTGGCGAAGGTCGCCCGCGTGATCGACATCCCGTTCTGCGTCGCCGGCGGCATCCGCTCGGTCGATGAGGCGCGCGCCGTGCTGCATGCCGGCGCCGACAAGATCTCGGTGAACTCGCCCGCGCTGGAGCGTCCCGCGCTGATCGACGAACTCGCCGCCGCATTCGGCGTGCAGTGCGTGGTGGTCGGCATCGACTCGCTGCGCGACGAGGATGGCGAGTGGCGCGTGCGCCAGTACGCCGGCGATCCGTCCAAAACCCGGGCGCTGCCGCGCCGCACGTTGGACTGGACAATCGAGGCGCAACAACGCGGCGCCGGCGAAATCGTGCTCAACTGCATGGGCAGTGACGGCGTGCGCACCGGTTACGATCTCGAACAGCTGTCTGCCGCCCGCGCGATCTGCCACGTGCCGTTGATTGCCTCCGGTGGTGCCGGCGAACCGGAACATTTCCGCGACGCCTTCGTCGAAGCCGACGTGGACGGCGCGCTGGCCGCCGGTGTGCTCCACTCCGGTGCCATCGCGATTCCCGCACTCAAGCGCTACCTGCACGGGCAGGGCATTCCGGTGCGTTTGTGGGCCTCAAGAGAAGACAGACATGAGTGATGCCAATAGGGATGTCAGCCGCCTCGACTGGGCCAAGGGCGACGGTCTGCTGCCGGCGATCGTGCAGCACTGGCGCAGCGGCGAAGTGCTGATGCTCGGCTACATGAATGTCGAGGCGCTGGCGCAAACCCGGTCCAGCGGCCACGTCACCTTCTACAGCCGCGGCAAGCAGCGCCTGTGGACCAAGGGCGAAAGCTCCGGCCACGTGCTGGCGCTGAAGTCGATCCGCATCGACTGCGACGCCGACACCTTGCTGATCCAGGCCGACCCGCACGGCCCGACCTGCCACACCGGCACCTCCAGCTGCTTCGGCGACAGCGCCGAGGTGCGTCCGCCGCTGGGTTTCCTCGCCGAACTCGATGCATTGGTAGCGCAACGCCATGCCGAGCGGCCCGAAGGCAGCTACACGACGAAGTTGTTCGATGGCGGCATCCGCCGCATCGCGCAGAAGGTGGGCGAGGAGGGCGTTGAGACCGCGCTGGCGGCGGTGGCGCAGGGCGACGAGGAATTGCTGGGCGAAGCGGCGGACCTGGTGTTTCATCTCATGGTGGCGTTAAGGGCGCGTGGGTTGTCGATGGGGGATGTGGTGAGGGTGTTGGCGGAGCGGCACTCCTGATGGCGAACCCATCGCCGTAGGCATTCCCCGGTACGTCGAGCCGGTCTGTCCCACCGCGGAAGTGAACCGGGTGTCGTTGCTGCCGAGCCGTGACGCAGTGGTGGATTGCAGCCTCAAGGCCGTCGGCCGCGTGGTGAAGGACGAAGCGGTGGCAACGCACCCGTGCGCGCCCCTGCACGGCTTTCGATGTGGTCCGAAGGGTTGCCGACGGTTCCACCCGCGACATCGTCAGGATGCAGCCAGCCGGTGCCGTGACAGCTTGTCGTAGTGCACCTGGCACTGTCCGGCCAGGCGGCGCTGGAACGCGTTGAGCCTGACCTCGCGCTCGCGCCACGGCGCGAAGCCGGTCGAGCGCTCCACCGCCGCGTACCAGTGCGGCGCCCACACGCCGTCGCTGGCGCGCGGGCCGCGTGGCCACCGCAGCATGCGCGGGCTGAAGGCGATGCCCAGGCGCCTGCACAGGTTGCCCAGGACGGCCGCGGGATTCTTCAGCACATCGCTGGCGTCGATCACCGGAGGTGTTTCGCCGAGCCGGTCGCTGACGCGGTCGAACAGGCGCGCCTGCTGCTCGAAGCCGAGTTCCCATGCGGCGGCGTCGGGACGCTGGATGGTGAACGAGGCGACCACCGCCGCCGGTTCGCGGATCAGGAAGCAGTTGCTGACCCGGTCGAGCCAGTCCAGCGGCATCTCCGGCAGCATGTGCTGGGTCATGTGCTTCTGGTACCAGATCGGGCGGTCGCCCGGGATCGGGCCGGTCAGCATGGCGGCGACATCGGAGGCGTCGTTGTCCTGCGCGGCGATCACGTCGTCGCGCCCGGGATGCTGCACGCCGGTGGCAAGCAGGTAGTGCGCGTAGAACGGCTCGTCGATGACGGCGGTGTCCTCGCGGTTTTCCCACGCGCGCATCATCGCAGTGGAGATGTTGCGTGGCCCCGACCACATCGCGATGCGCAGGCCATCGCGCGGCAAGCTCATACGCGTGGTTCCGACCTGCTTTCCGTCTTTACCAGTTCCATGTAGAGCTGCTGCAGCCGCTCGACCATCGGGCCGCGCCCGCCATCGCCCATGCACCGGCCATCGATCTCGCTGGCCGGCACCACGCCGGCGAAGGTGCCGGTGACGAAGGCTTCGTCGGCACCATGGACCTCGGTGAGGCTGAAGTTTTTCTCGAATACCGGAATGCCGTTGGCATGGCACAACCGGATCACGTTGGCGCGGGTGATGCCGCCCAGGCAGTAGTCGCCGCTGGAGGTCCACACCTCGCCGCGCCGCACGATGAAGAAATGGGTGGAGTTGCAGGTGGCCACGAAGCCGTGCGGGTCGAGCATCAGCGCCTCGTCGTAGCCCGCCTTCTGCGCCTGGATGCAGGCGAGAATGCAGTTGAGCTTGGAGTGGCTGTTGAGTTTCGGATCCTGCACGTCGGGGGCGCCGCGGCGCACATGCACGGTGAACAGGCGGATGCCTTGCTCGACCGTAGCCGGCAGCGGTTGCTTGTATTCGGGGATGATGACCACGGTCGCCTCACCGATCACGAAGCGCGGATCCTGGTGCGGCGTGGCCTTGATGCCGCGTGTCACCATCAGCCGGATATGCACGTCCGAATGCATGTCGTTGGCACGCAGCGTGTCGACGATGCGTTGGGTCAACTGTCCGCGATCGAGTCCGATATCCAGGTCGATCGCCCGAGCGCCTTCGTACAGACGGTCCAGGTGCTGGCCGAGAAAGGGCAGGCCGCCGTCATGCAGGCGCAGCCCCTCCCACACGCCGTCGCCGAGCACGAAGCCGCTGTCGAATACCGACACGCGTGCCTCGTGGCGCGAGAACAGTTCGCCGTTGACGCTGATCCGGATCGTTTCATTGCGCGGATCGCTGGTGTAGTCGTGGGTGCCTTTGCTCATCGGTATGTCTCGCCGGGACAGCGTTCAGCGTAACCGTTCCGGCAGGCGGCCGCCGCACCGCGTCGGGCCAGCGGGGATGCGCAAGGCGCCGCAGCCCGCCGGCTCCGGCCTGGCGTGAATCCTGCGGACTGCCGTTCAGCCCAGCGGCAGCTGGCTGTCGGCCCGATCCGGCGAAACCACCAGCCGGGTATATTCCGGATGCGTGAAGTCGTGGAAGACGAACATCCGGCCCTGCCACTTTTCCCAGCGATGCCGATGCACCCGCAGCTGTTCGACGACGCAGAGCTTGCGCTCGGCCGAGCGCTCGTTGAACTCGCGGATCGCCAGCAATTCGCCGACATAGGGGTTCATGCAGCCGAGGTCGTTGGTGGTGACGTCGTCGAAATAGCAGTGGACGCGCGGCAAATGGGTGGACGCCGTACCGCTGAAAATCTGCAGCGCGGCAACGGTGGCGCTGTAGTAATCCAGGTCGAACGCCACGAAGCCGACCGGCGCGTGCGGCTGGCCGATCCACGCGGCGGTCGTGTCGCGCACGTCGCCCAGCACCAGCTCGGCGCCGGACAGCTTCCCGCGCAGCTTGTCCACGTCCATGCGATAGAAGCCCGGACCCCAGATATGCGGCAGATCGCGGTAGTCCACCGGCGCGGGCATGCCCGCGCCGCTGTCGAAGCCGAACACATCGATGGCCACGCCGGTCTCGCGGGAGATTTCGCTGGCGACCCGTTCCAGCGCAACCAGCCCACGGCCGCCGGCGACACCGAACTCGATGGCCGAGATGCGCCCGATGTCCAGCGCGGCGGCAAGTGTCGCAGCCCAGAACAGCCCGTAGGCATAGTGCGGATAGGGAAAGATGCCGTAGTCGACACGGGTGCGCAGCGACCCGAACGGAAAGCGGTTCCAGAGCCTGAGAAAGAACGGAAGCCGCGTCAGCTGCAGCAGCATCTGGTTCCGGGCGCTCATGTCACAGACCCCCTGGCAGAGGAGGCGAACGCAAAAGCCGCTGTCGGCAGGCAGGGCGTGACGTTGCGCCACGAGGGCATACTACAACCACGCCCGAGGCGTCCGGCAACAGGTACACGGCCGGTCCGTCACCGCCCGATGCAGGACGACGTCATCCGCGCAGGGCGATGGCCCGATTCCCCGGCAGCCGCTTTTCCCTGTCTCCGCGGGCGGCTCAGTCGAGCGGCCATGGCAATGATCCGGCGAGGTGATCGGCTGTCGATGCCTCGACCGGATCGGGTTCGATCCCTCGGGTCCGGGCGATCTTTTCGTCACCGCGCCACCAAGGCGCGACTGGCCGCCGCTGCACCGGCTCGACAGCCTCGCCGAGCCGCGGCAGCAGCAGGGGCGTCCGCTGCGGATCGGCCAGCGAGAGCAGCGTTTCCACGGGCTCGTCCCAGGCGTGGGTGGACAGGGCGAACGTGCCCCAGTGCACCGGCATCAGGATCCCGCCGCCGAGCATCTCATGCGCCGTCAGTGCATTGGCCGGACCCAGATGGATGTCGCCCCAGGAGGGATGGAACGCACCGACTTCCAGCATCACCAGATCGAACGGGCCGAGTCGATCGCGAATGGTCTGATACTCGCTGGTGAGGCCGGTGTCGCCGCTGAAGAAGACGCTGCGCCGTTCGCCCTGCATGACCAGGGACGACCACAAGGTGAGGTTGCGGTCCTTCAGGCCGCGCCCGGAGAAATGCTGCGACGGCGCGGCCGTGATGCTCAAGCCGGTGCCCGGCACGCGATGGGTCTGCCACCAGGCCAGCTCGGTGATGCGCGCGGGCGCAATGCCCCAGGCTTCCAGATGGGCACCGACGCCAAGCGAGGTGACGAAGGGAACATTCGACTTCGCCAGCGCACGGATGGTCGGGTAGTCCAGGTGATCGTAGTGGTCGTGCGAGATCACCACGGCATCGACGGCGGGCAGATCGCGCAGGCCGACCGGTACCGGCTGGAAGCGCTTCGGTCCGAGCAGGGTGAATGGCGAGGCGCGCTGGCCCCACACCGGGTCGGTCAGCACGCGCCAGCCATCGATCTCCAGCAGCACGGTGGAATGGCCCAGCCAGGTGACGCGCAGTCCGCTGGCCGGGGCTTTCAACCATGCGCCGCGAGGATCCTCGGCAGGCAGCGGCGCCGGCGGGGTGCGATACGCATCGCCGCAGACGAACTCGCGCAGGGTGGGGCGTGGTGCGGACGTGTCGCGCAAGCCGGGCAGCACCGGATGGATGTTGCGCAGCCGCTCGCCGTCCCACAACGGCAGGTCGTGCAGCCGCTCGAGACGTTCGCCCTGGGCGGGCTTGCCGAAAGATCGCATGGGCTGCTCCTGTGACTGCTGTGGCACTTCTCGGGAATGTGCGCCGCGGCCGCGCAAATCAAGGGCCCGGAGGTGCCGTGCCAGGCCACCGTCAGTGCAGGTGGGCAAACAGCGCGGCGATGTACGCGATGATGACGATGGCGCTGAAAGGCACCAGCGCCTTGTGGCACCACTCGCGGGAACTCAAGGCGCCGAACAGCGAGCCGGCGATGAAGGTGAGCTGGAAGGCCAGATTGAGCGGCGCCGGCAGCGTGCCATTGAGAATCGCTTCCTTGCCGATGCTGATCACCAGCAACAGGACCAGCAGGCTGAAGAACCAGCGGTGGTTTTCGTAGTAGTGGGTGCGCAGGTCGACCGATCCCTCGATGCCGATGTCCGGCAATACCAGGCCGGCCAGCAGGTACAGCGGAACGGTCTGCGCCAGCACGACGGCGAAGCCGAGGAAGCTCCAATCATGCCGGAAGCGCAGGTCGTACATCGCCCACCACACCTGCACGTCGAGCACCAGCAGCAGGATGGCCCAGGCGATGCTTGGCCAGTAGTTGCGAACGCGCGAGCGGGCCAGCATCAGGCCGCGAAAACCCTGCAGCACCTGGGTGATCGCCAGGCCCAGGATGATCGACAGCAGCACGGAGAGGTAACTGAAAGCGTCCATCGTTCAATCTCGCTGGTTGCGGTCCGGATGCGGGGAGATCCGGCGGATTGCCGGTCGCGGCGCAGACCATGGCAAGGCGATTCTGCCGAAACTCCACGACGAATGTTTCACCTCCCCCGATCAGGCGCATTATCCGCATCCGGGGCGGGATCCGGCCAGGTGGCTGGATCACGGCGACGCCATCGTCGGCTTGTCGTCATCGCGTCAGGTGGCGGTCGGTGCGTCGACGCCAGTCATCAGGCAAGCTGTTGCCCCATCGAAGGGCACTGGCGTACGGGAGGCGGGGCATGGGCAAGGGCAGGCTCGAAGCATTCAGCGATGGCGTCATCGCGATCATCATCACGATCATGGTGCTGGAGCTCAAGGTGCCGGCCGGGCACACGCTGGGCGACCTGCTGCCGCTTGCCCCGGTGCTGCTAGGTTACGTGTTGAGTTTCGCCTACGTCGGCATCTACTGGAACAACCATCACCACATGCTGTTTCCCTGTCATCGGGTGTCGGGTGCCGCACTGTGGGCGAACCTGCATCTGCTGTTCTGGCTGTCGCTGTTCCCGTTCACCACCGCCTGGATGGGCGAAAGCTACCTGGCCGTGCCGCCGACCGTGGCTTATGGCGTGGTGTTGCTGATGGCGGCGATTGCGTACTGGATTCTTCAGCGAACCCTGATCGCGGCGGACGGCGCCGGTTCGATGCTGCGGCAGGCGATCGGTTCGGACTGGAAGGGCAAGCTCTCGCCGGTGCTCTACGTGACGGGCATCGTGCTGGCGTTCTGGCGGCCGTGGGCGGCGCAGCTGCTGTATGCGCTGACGGCGCTGCTGTGGTTGATCCCGGACCGGCGCATCGAGGACACGATCCACGGCGCGGCGGGCGAAGGCGGATGAGTTCGCGCCGAGGCGGGCCCCGATTTCGCCGGCACGGTCGGTTGCCGGCCGCTGCGGTTCGGTGCAATGAAATGGCCGGCTGCCCTCGGGCGCATCTGCTGCAGCGCAGGGGTATGCTTGAAACTTGAGGCAGTGCGACCGGTTCGTATCGAGGATTGAGCAGCATGGCTGACGTTTTTGTCTCCTACGCCCGCAGCGACAAGCAACGGGTTGCGCCGCTGGTCGCCGCGATCGAGGCGAGGGGCTGGTCGGTCTGGTGGGATCCCGAGATCGCGCCGGGGCAGGAGTTCGACGACCGGATCGAGGCGGAAATCGATGCGGCCCGGGCCGTACTGGTGGTCTGGACCCCGACCTCGGTGGCTTCCCGGTGGGTGCGCGGCGAGGCCCGCGAAGCCGCCGAGCGCGGCATCCTCGTGCCGGTGCGGTTCGAGCAGGCACGCCTGCCGCTGGACGTTCGCGCCATCCACACCACCGACCTCGACGGCTGCGGCGAAGATCCCGCGAGTGCGCCGGTACAGGAGTTCCTGCGCGCGCTTGGCGCCATGATCCTGCGTACGCAGGCAGCCCAATCGGCGAACGGGACGGGCGCCCTGGCGCCATCTTCCGTCGACCAGGATGCCAGGCGCTGCACGATATGCGTGCTGCCGTTCGCCAACATGAGCGGCGATCCGGAGCAGGAATATTTCAGCGACGGCATCACCGAGGACATCATCACCGACCTGAGCAAGGTATCCGCGCTGGGGATCATCTCGCGCAACAGCGCCTTCATGTACAAGGGCAGGCATGTCGACATTCCCAAGGTCGCGCGCGAGCTCAAGGTCAGCCACGTGCTGGAGGGCAGCGTGCGCAAGGCCGGTGGCCGGGTGCGGATCAACGCGCAGCTGATCGACGGCGGCAGCAACAACCACGTCTGGGCCGAGCGCTACGACCGCGACTCCAACGACATCTTCGCGCTGCAGGACGAAATTTCCGAGGCCATCGTCAAGGCGCTGAAACTGCGCCTGTTGCCCGCGGAGAAGCAGGCGATCGTGCGCCGCGGCACCGACAATGCCGAAGCGCACAACCTCTACCTGATGGCGCGACAGAGCTACATCACCGGTCAGGAGATGGAGGCGCGTTCGGCGGAGGCGATCGTGCGCCTGTGCGTTCGTGCCACCGAAATCGATCCCCGCTATGCCCAGGCCTGGGCGTTGATGGCGGTCGGTTACCACAAGTTGCGCGTGGTGAATGGTGGCAGTTCGGGTGACAGCCTCGCGGCGGCGGAGCGTGCGTTGGCGCTGGACCCCCGCCTGGCCGAGGCGCATGCGATCAAGGCCCAGGTGCTGTTGCAGGATGGCAAGCCCGATGCTGCCGCGACCGAAGTCGCCAGCGCGCTCGAGCTGGATCCGGAGTCCTACGAGGCCAATCGCTCGGCGGGTCGCCTGAGCTATCAGCTCCACCGTTATGGGGACGCCATTCGCTTTTATGAAAAGGCGGTCACGCTGATGGACGCCGACATCAATTCGGCGATGATGTTGATCGCCTGCTACACGGCGGTCGGCGATGCCGCCAGCGCGCGCCGCGCGGCGCAACTGGCGCTGCAGCGCACCGAACCTGTCCTGGTCCAGGATCAGTACAACTCCAGTGTTGCGGCTTACAGTGCCTACGCACTGGCGGCCCTGGGCGAGGGTGAACGCGCCAAGGCGCGCATGGAGCGCACGCTGCTGATCGATCCCGACAACTTCAACATGCGCTACAACTTCGTGTGTGCGCTGAGCGTGCATCTGAAAGAGAAGGAAGCCGCGCTGAACATGCTCGGCCCATTGTTGGAAAATATGTCGGAAAGCTTCCTGGAATACGTCAAGGGCGATCCGGATCTCGACCTGCTGCGCGGCGATCCGCGCTACCAGGCGATGGTGGAGGCGGCCGAATTGCGGCTCGTCGCGCAGGCGGGGTGAAGACCCGTCAACAGCGCCTGAACGCAGTCGTTGAAAATGAGGGCGCAGGTCGTCGCACCCGGGTTTTCATGGGGTTTGTCCGCGCCGCGGCAGCACCCAGCCGGGCCGGATGAAATGGCAGGTGTAGCCGCTTGGGTAGTGCTGGAGGTAGTCCTGATGCTCGGGCTCGGCCTCCCAGAAGTCGCCGGCCGGCGCCAGTTCGGTCACCACCTTGCCCGGCCACAAGCCGGAGGCATTCACGTCGGCGATGGTGTCCTCGGCCACCTGCTTCTGCTCGCCGCTGGTATGGAAGATGGCCGAGCGATAGCTCGCGCCGCGGTCGTTGCCCTGGCGGTTCGGGGTGCTCGGATCGTGGATCTGGAAGAAGAACTCCAGCAGCCTGCGGTAGCTGATTCGTTGCGGATCGAAGACGATTTCGATCGCCTCGGCATGGGTGCCGTGGTGGCGGTAGGTCGCGTTGGGCACGTCGCCGCCGGAATAGCCCACGCGGGTGGAGATGACGCCGGGCTGCGCGCGAATCAGTTCCTGCATGCCCCAGAAGCAACCGCCGGCGAGAACGGCTCGTTCGTGGGTGGTGTTCATGCCATGGGCTCCTTGTGCGAGTTGTCGAACAGCTTGCGGTAGTCGCCGTAGCCCTCGCTTTCGAGCTGGTCGACGGGAATGAAGCGCAGCGAGGCGGAATTGATGCAGTAGCGCAGCCCGCCCGACTCGCGCGGCCCATCCGGGAAGACGTGGCCGAGATGGCTGTCGCCATCGCGCGAACGCACTTCGGTGCGGATCATGCCGTGACTGTTGTCGTGCTTCTCGATGACGTGCTCGTTCTGCAGCGGGCGGGTGAAGCTGGGCCAGCCGCAACCACTCTCGAACTTGTCCGTGGAGGCGAACAATGGCTCGCCGGAGACGATGTCGACGTAAAGGCCTGCCGCCTTGTTTGCGTTATAGAGATTGTCGAACGGCCGTTCGGTGGCGGCATCCTGGGTAACGCGGTATTGCTCGGGCGTGAGCCGGGCAAGCGCTTCGGGGGTCTTGCGGTAGTTCGACATGATTGTCTCCGAGGTGATGGTCGGAAGCGTTTGCCCAGGCTTGCGGGCGACGCGGTATACATGGAGTTCGCTGCAGCCGACGCAAGGTTACCTGCGAGGGCCCGCATCGGGCGGAGTCGCGGCTGCGTCCGCTTGCCATGGAATGGCCATGCATCATGCCGCGGATTGCCCGCATCGACGGCCAGCATGGGCCGCTCCGCATGCACGTGCACTGATCCACGACAACAGTCACCGAGGTAGCCGCATGAATCGTCGAAACCTGCTCAAGAACGGCCTGTTCGGGGCGTCCGCATTGTTCCTGCATCCGCTGGTTTCGCAGGCCACGGAGGTTGCGCGAGCCGAAGCCGGGCTGGCTGCGCTGCAGCGTCGTCATGGCGGACGCCTTGGCGTGGCCGTGCTCGACACCGGCACGGGCCGTCGGGTCGCGCAACGTGGCGACGAGCGCTTCCTGTTGTGCAGCACGTTCAAGGTGCTGGCCGTGGCGGCGGTGCTGGCGCGGGTCGACGCCGGCAGGGAAAAGCTGGACCGGCGCATCGTGTTTGGCCGGGATGTCTTGCTGGACCATGCGCCGGCGACCCGGCGACACCTTGGTGCGCCCGGCATGACTGTGGCGGCGTTGTGCGAGGCGGCGATCACGTTGAGCGACAACACCGCCGCCAACTTGTTGCTGGCCAGCCTGGGTGGGCCAGCCGCCGTGACCCGGTTCGTGCGTAGTCTGGGCGATCCGGTGACGCGACTCGACCGCACCGAGCCCGAACTCAACGAGGGTGGCCCCGGCGAAGTACGCGACACCACCACGCCGAACGCGATGCTTGATACCTTGCAGCGACTGTTGCTTGGCCATGTATTGGCGGATGCCTCGCGGACGCGGCTGATCGGCTGGCTGCGCACTTGCACCACCGGCACCGACAAGCTGCGTGCCGGCATCCCCGCCGACTGGCAGGCCGGCGACAAGACCGGCAGCGGCGCCCATGGCGAAAGCAACGACGTGGCGGTCTTCTGGCCTCCCCACCGCAAACCGATCCTGGTGACGGCTTATTACGCGGGCTCGTCGGCAGGCAGCCAGCAACGTAGCGCGGTGCTGGCTGAAGTCGGGCGCATTGCCGCGTCGATCTGATCAGTTCGCGATCAACGGCTCGGGTTCAGCACGAAGGCCAGGGCGTCACTGCAGCGGGCGTCGATCTTCAGGCTGAGCAGCGGGTCGGCACGGGTGCGGCCCAGGGTCAGCGCAGCCACCGGCTTGCCGGCTTCCGCCGCCGCGCGCACGAAGCGGTAGCCGGAATAGACCATCAGCGAGGAACCGACCACCAGCACGGCGTCGGCCGCCAGCCAGGCCTGCGTGGCCGCATCCACCCGTTCGCGCGGCACGCCTTCGCCGAAGAACACCACGTCCGGCTTCACGATGCCGCCACAGCGCGGGCACGTTGGCACGTCAAACAGGTCGAAGTCCTGGCCTTCAAGGTCGGCGTCGCCATCGGGAGCGGCAGTGGCATCGAGTTGCTGCCAGGCCGGGTTGCGCTCGACCAGATACTGCTGGAAATCGTCGCGGGCGAGGCGCCAGTCGCAGGCCATGCAGCGCACTTCATCGAGCCGGCCGTGCAGGTCGACGACCCGCTTGCTGCCGGCGCGCTGATGCAGGCGGTCGACGTTCTGGGTGACCAGTCGCTCGACCTGCCCGCGCTGCTCCAGTTGCGCCAATGCGTGATGTGCCGTGTTTGGCGACGCCCGGCCGAAGTGCGGCCATCCGATCAGGCTGCGCGCCCAGTAGCGCTGGCGCGTTGCCGCTTCGTGCATGAAGGCCTGGAATGTCACGGGCGGCGCGCGCTTCCATTCGCCTTCGCGGTCCCGGTAGTCCGGGATGCCCGAGTCGGTACTGCAGCCGGCACCGGTCAGCACGAACAAGCGCGGATGGGTTTCGATGAATTGCTGCAGCGGGGTCATGTCTCGCAGTTTGGGCAAACCATCCGGGAGCGGGTCGCCCGAGCATAACCGACCAGCATGGCGGCTTCGCGGCGATTGCCGCTTGCTGCCATGGTCATGGGGTCACGCTGCCTGGGCTTCGGGTTCGGCCGTAGCGTTCGAGGGAAGCGGGCTGCGGATGATGTGGTCGAAGGCGCTCAAGGCGGCGGTGGAGCCGGCACCCATCGCGATCACGATCTGCTTGTACGGCACCGTGGTGGCGTCGCCGGCGGCGAACACGCCGGGCAGCGAGGTCTGGCCGCGCTCGTCGATGACGATCTCGCCGCGTGGCGACAGTTCCAGCGTGCCCTTCAGCCACTCGGTGTTCGGCAGCAGGCCGATCTGCACGAAGATGCCTTCCAGCGCGAGGCTGTGCATGGTGCCGTCGCTGCGATCCTTGTAGACCAGGCCGCTGACCTTCTGGCCGTCGCCCAGCACCTCGGTGCTCTGCGCACTGACGATGATGTCGACGTTGGGCAGGCTGCGCAGCTTGCGCTGCAGGATGTCGTCCGCGCGCAGCTTGCCGTCGAACTCGACCAGGGTGACGTGGCTGACGATGCCAGCCAGGTCGATCGCCGCCTCCGCGCCGGAGTTGCCGCCGCCGATCACCGCCACGCGCTTGCCCTTGAACAGCGGGCCGTCGCAGTGCGGGCAATAGGCCACGCCCTTGTTGCGGTACTCGTCTTCGCCGGGCACGCCCATCTGCCGCCAGCGGGCGCCGGTGGAAAGGATCACGGTTTTCGATTTCAGCGTGGCGCCGTTGGCCAGTTCGATTTCGATCA
>DATNGL010000013.1:0-2173 GCA_035605895.1 Rhodanobacter sp. | reverse complement strand
ATCCCGGGCAATCACTCGCCGACCGGTCCGATCGACAAGCTGGCCGGCCTGGTCGTCACCGCCAACGGCAAGACGCTGGCGTGGCAGCGCGACCCGCTGAACGTCTACGCCTTCCACGTCGAGGTGCCGCAGGGGGCGACCCAGGTGGAAGCACAATTCCAGTTCCTGTCGCCGCAGGACCGGCGCGAGGGGCGGGTGGTGATGACGCCCGAAATGCTCAACCTGCAGTGGAACACCGTCACGCTGTACCCGGCAGGCCACTACGCCAATCAGATCACCGCCGAGGCCAGCGTGACGCTGCCCGCCGGCTGGCAGGCCGGCACCGCGCTGGAGGTGGCATCCAGGGATGGCGACACGATCCACTTCAAGCCGATCGACTACGAAGACCTGGTCGACTCGCCGATTTATGCCGGCAAGTACTTCAAGCGGCTGGACCTGGACCCGGGCGCGAAGACGCCCGTGCACATGGACATCGTCGCCGATGCCCCGAAGTACCTGGAGGTGAAGCCCGAACAGCTGCAGCCGTTCCGCAACCTGGTGCAGCAGATGTACAAGCTGTACGGCGCGCACCACTACGACCACTACGACTTCCTGGTCTCGCTCAGCGACAAGATGAGCGGCAACGGCCTTGAGCATCACCGTTCCAGCGAGGACGGCACCTCGGCCGATTTCTTCACCGAGTGGAAAAAGAACGCACTCAGTCGCGACCTGTTCTCGCACGAGTTCAACCATTCCTGGGACGGCAAGTACCGCCGTGGCGCCGACCTGTACACGCCGAACTACAACGTGCCGATGAGCGACACCCTGCTGTGGGTGTACGAGGGCCAGACCCAGTTCTGGGGCTACGTGATGGCGCAGCGTTCGGGCCTGTGGGATACCGCCCAGAGCCACGACATGTGGGCCTATGTGGCCGCCACCTACGACCGCGGTCGCCCGGGCCTGGCCAGCTGGCGCAACGTGCAGGACACCACCAACGACCCGACCATCGCCCAGCGCGCCCCGCTGCCGTACCGCAACTACCAGGGTAGCGAGGACTACTACTCCGCCGGCCAGCTGATCTGGCTGGACGTCGACGGCAAGTTGCGCGAGCTCAGCCACGGCCAGCGTTCCATCGACGATTTCGGCAAGGCGTTCTTCGGCATCAATCCCGGCAAGTGGGACGTCGACACCTATACTTTCGAGGACGTGGTGAAGACCCTCGACGACATCGCCCCGTTCGACTGGGCCGGCTATCTGCGCACGCGCCTGGACGGCCACGGTCCGCTGATCGGCGGCATCGCTTCGCACGGCTGGAAGCTGGTCTACACCGACCAGCCGTCCGACGCGGTGAAGGCGGTCGAGGCGCGCCGGCACCACGCCGACCTCACCTATTCGCTGGGCCTGTCGATCGGCAAGGACGGCAGCATCGGCGACGTGCTGTGGGACAGCCCCGCGTTCAAGGCCGGCATCTCGCCCGGCATGACCGTGATCGCCGTGAACGGCCACGACTACGACGCCGACGAACTCAAGGACGCCGTCACCGCGGCGGCGAAGGACCACAGCCAGGCCATCGAACTGCTGGTGAAGAACTTCAACGAGTACAAGACCGTGCGCATCGACTACCACGGCGGCCTGAAATACCCGCACCTGGTGCGCGACACCAGCCGGCCCGACACCCTGGCAACGCTGCTGAAGCCGCGCCAATGAAATAAAGCGCTTTTCGCGTTCGCCCCTTCTCCCCGCCGGGGAGAGGAGGGTGACCAAAGGGAATCCCTGTTCGGGAAGGCGAGGGGCCAGTGCTCCCCGGAGCCACTCGAAGGAAAGCATTCCTCCGCCCCGGCTTGCACGAAATCCCCCGGCGCCAACGCAGCCGTGCAAGTCTGCCCGCCGCGGCGAACTCGGCTATACTTCCGCTCCCCGCGGTGCCGGCCATCGGCCCCACCGCGCGCGGCCACACAATGCGCCTGTAGCTCAGCTGGATAGAGTACCGCCCTCCGAAGGCGGTGGTCGTGGGTTCGAATCCCGCCGGGCGCACCATTTCTCATCCCCCGGTTTGTCATCGGATTGCGCGACGGCGCAGCCTGTGGATTCCGGCTATCGCACCGCAGCAAGCCTGTCGCGTGGCGTCCGTAGTAGCGTGCGGGCACGAGGTGGCGCATTCCGGGGGAATGCGCGGCGATCGTCAGTCGCGACC
>DATNGL010000012.1:0-23080 GCA_035605895.1 Rhodanobacter sp. | reverse complement strand
CGACGACGCACGATCTTGCAGTCGCGGTGCCGCGCCTTGGCGGACTTCAAAGAGTTAAGCACCTTCACGGCCGGCTCCTGACACTAAAAGAAAAATTCAAGCTCGCAAGTATAGCCATTCCAATGACTTGTCACAAGCCCGGTGCGACCGACGTTTCTGCCACGGTGGCCAGGAATTGCTGCAGAGCCGGAGACTGGTCGTCGGCGCGGCACGCCACCGCCAGTAGCAGGAAGGCATCGGGATCCTCCAGTCGCACGTAGCTGACGCCGCCCAGGCGCACCGCGCGCAGGCTGGCCGGCACCAGCGCCATTCCAAGGCCGGCGGCGACCAGGGCCAGCAAGCCATTGATCTGCTGGGCCTGTTGCACGATGGATGGCTGGAATCCGGCGTTGTTTGCCAAGGTCACCAGGCGGTCGTACAAGGTGGCAGCGAGTTCGCGAGGCTGGGATACGAAAGCGTCGCCGGCAACCTCACTCAGGCCGAGGCTGCTGCGCCCCGCCAGCGGATGCCCGGCCGGCATGGCGAGCAACAGGGGTTCACGGTCGACCACGCTCAAGCGCAGGCGGCGGACATCCTGCGCATGAACCGGTTCGCTGCGCACGAAGCCGGCATCGATCTCGTCGGCGAGCAGGGCGGCAAACTGCGGCTCGGAGTACATCTCGACCAGCTTCAAGGCAACCTTGGGCGCGATCTGGCCGTAACGCAGCAGGGTTCGCGGCAGCGCCGGATGAAACGAGACGGAAACCGTATAGGCCAGTCGCAAGTGGCCGCTGTAGCCCGCTGCGGCGGCAGCCACATGGCTCCGCGCCTCGTCCGCCTTGGCCAGGATCTGCCGGGCCTGTTCAAGAAAGACCCGTCCCGGTTCGGTCAGTTTGACCTGGCGCTTGCTGCGTTCCAGCAGGCGCACGCCCAGGTCCTGCTCCAGCGACTGGATCTGCTGGGAGAGCGGAGGTTGCGAAAGGTGCAGGCGCAAGGCTGCACGCGTGAAGCTGAGCTCCTCGGCGACGGCTACGAAATAGCGCAACTGGCGGAAGTCAAACATATAGCGATTTCGAATTAATAAGGCGCGAAATATATATTGGATACTTTATCGCGTCGATCATAAACTCTCCCTCGTCCCGCCACTTCCCCTCCCCCCTAGTGGCGGCGGCCCTCGCCCCGCAGCGACGCTAAATACGACATCTGGTTCAACTCCCCCCCTGAACCCATGTCGATGCGTCTCACCTGCGGGGCGCTTTCTTTTCCGCCGTTGGTGGCTGGTCGCGGCTCAGATCGTGCTGGCGAGGCGGATGCCCTGATCGATGGCGCGCTTGGCGTCCAACTCGGCTGCCACGTCGGCGCCGCCGATCACGTGCACGGTCAGGCCTGCGGCGATCAGCTCGTCGGCCAAGCCGCGGTTGGGCTCCTGGCCCGCGCACACCACGACGTTGTCGACCGGCAGGACCTGCGGCTCGCCATCCACGGTGACGTGCAGACCCCGATCATCGAAGCGCTCGTAGCCGACCTTGCCCAGCATGGTGACCCGCTTGGCTTTCAGCGTGGCCCGATGCACCCAGCCGGTGGTCTTGTTGAGCCGCGCGCCGGGACGCCCCTCGCTGCGTTGCAATAGCCAGATCTGCCGGGCCGGGGCTTCCGGCTGCGGCTTCTGCAGGCCGCCACGTTGCGCCAGCTGCATGTCCACGCCCCACTCACGGGTCCAGCGCGCCACGTCGGTGGTGGGCGAGGGCGCATGCTCGACCAGGAATTCGGCCACATCGAAGCCGATGCCGCCAGCGCCGATGATCGCCACCTTTGCGCCAACGCTCTGGTGACGGGCAAGTACATCCAGATAACTCAGCACGCGCGGATCGTCGCTGCCAGGGAAGCTCACCGTGCGCGGCGTGATGCCGGTGGCGATCACTACTTCGTCATAGCCACCGGCATGCAGTGACGTCGCATCTGCGATCCGGCCCAGTTGCACGTCGACGCCGGTGTCGCTCAGTTGATGACGGAAATAGCGCAGTGTCTCGTGGAATTCTTCCTTGCCCGGAATCTGCTTGGCATAGTTGAACTGGCCGCCGATCTCGCTGGCTTTATCCATCAATGTCACATCGTGACCACGCTCGCCCAGCGTGCTGGCGCAGGCCATGCCGGCCGGCCCGGCACCAATCACGGCAATGCGCTTGCGCACACTGGCTGGTTCGATCTTCAGCTCGGTCTCGTGACAGGCGCGCGGGTTGACCAGGCAACTGGCCCGCTTGTTCTGGAACACATGATCGAGGCAGGCCTGGTTGCATGCGATGCAGGTGTTGATGCGCTCGCTGCGCCCGGCCTTCGCCTTGTTGGCCCAGGCCGGATCGGCCAGCAACGGGCGCGCCATCGAGACCATGTCGGCCTCGCCGTCGGCCAGGATGCGTTCGGCCACCCCGGGCATGTTGATGCGGTTGGTGGTGATCAGCGGAATCGCCACTTCGCCCTTGAGCTTCTTCGTGACCCAGGCAAAGCCGGCGCGCGGCACGCTGGTGACGATGGTGGGTACGCGTGCCTCGTGCCAACCGATGCCGGTATTGATGATCGAGGCGCCGGCGGCTTCGATCGCCTTGGCCAGCGTGACGATCTCGCTCCAGTCCTGGCCACCCTCGACCAGGTCGAGCATCGACAGCCGGTAGATGATGATGAAGTTGCGCCCGACCGCTGCGCGAGTGCGGCGCACGATTTCGATCGCGAAGCGCATGCGGCGGGTGGCGTCGCCGCCCCAGGCGTCGTTGCGCTGGTTGGTGCGCGCGGCGATGAACTGGTTGATCAGATAACCTTCCGAGCCCATCACCTCGACACCGTCGTAGCCGGCGTCCTGGGCCAGTTTCGCGCAACGCACGAAGTCGTGGATGGTGCGCTCCACTCCGCGTGAAGACAGCGCTCGCGGCGTGAACGGAGTGATCGGTGACTTGATCTTCGACGGCGCCACCGACAGCGGGTGATAGCCGTAGCGTCCGGCATGCAGGATCTGCAGGCAGATGCGGCCGCCCTCGGCATGCACGGCGTCGGTGAGCTTGCGATGCCGCGGCTTGTGCCAGGGCATGGTGAGCCGGCCGCCGAACGGCTTCAGCCAGCCCCGGATGCTCGGTGCGATGCCGCCGGTGACCATCAGGCCCACGCCGCCGCGGGCGCGTTCGGCGAAATACGCCGCCAGCTTGTCGTAGTCGCTGGCCTTGTCCTCCAGCCCGGTATGCATCGATCCCATCAGGATGCGGTTGGGCAGGGTGACGTGCCCCAAATCGAGCGGGGCAAACAAATGGGGGTAATTCATGCGATCCACGGATGGCTCAAACGATCGTATGAATGTGCCGGTGTTTCGCCCCCGAAAGCAAGCTCGGTGCGAACGCGATCGTCCAGGTCAGGCCAGCAGTTGCTGTACCAGCGCGATATAACGACGCATGGCTTCCTCTTCGGGAACGCCGTTCAACTGCGCCCAGGCTTCGTGCTTGGCGGTGCCGACGAAGTCGAAGAAGCCGGGCTGGGCACGCTTGAGATCACCCTCGGAACCTTGCTTGTAGAGTGCGTACAGCCTCAGCAAGGTGTCGTTGTCAGGGCGTTTGGCCAGTCGCTGGACATCCTGGGCAGCCTGGTCGAACTCGCGACGAAGATCGTTCATCAGATGGAGGGGCCATCGCTTGCAGGCGGGGGAGACCGGCTAGATAGCACGCGTTGCAGGTGCGGTCAACGCGCTAGACTGCCGCTTTTCCCTTGCCGCCAGGATGTTCCCATGACCCATGCCGCCCCCGTTCCCGTACTCACCATCGACGGGCCATCGGGATCGGGCAAGGGCACCATCAGTGCCCTGGTGGCCGAGCGACTGGGCTGGCGGCTGCTGGATTCAGGCGCCTTGTACCGTGCGGTGGGATATGCCGCGGGCATGGGCGGAGTGGATCTGTCGGATGTGGAGGCGGTGACTCGCTGTGCGCGAAACACCAGGATCCAGTTTCGGGCGGCCACGGACGGCGACGAGACCCGGGTGGTCGTCAATGGCCACGACGCCACCGATGAGTTGCGCACCGAAACCGCCGGTGCGGCAGCTTCGGCCATCGCCTCGATGCCGACCGTGCGCGAGGCCCTGGTGGCGCTGCAACTGGGCTTTCGCAAGGCGCCCGGACTGGTCGCGGACGGGCGCGACATGGGCACGGTGATCTTCCCCGATGCCGCGCACAAGGTTTTCCTCACGGCAAGCTCCGCCGAGCGGGCGAAAAGACGTTATAAGCAGTTGAAGGAAAAGGGGCTCAGCGTTACACTTGGCGGCCTTCAGCGCGAAATTGAGGCGCGTGACAGCCGCGATGCATCGCGTGCGGTCGCGCCGCTCAAGCCTGCCGAAGATGCCGTATTGGTGGATACCACCGGGATGGGCATCGACGAGGTCGTCGCGAAAGTACTTGCCGTCGTGCGGTCCTGAGCGGATTGCGCGGCGGTTTCTGTGCCCCTGCTGCGGCAGGGGTTTGACCCACGGTGGCGACGGTCGGCTCTGTGCGAGCCGCCGGAGACACCCTCAACCGGTGGACCGGAAAGTCCGTGCGCAACATCCAATCCTGGCGCAACGGATCCAAAGGTCTTTTCCCATTATGGAATCAACATGACTGAAAGTTTTGCCGAACTGTTTGAACAGAGCCAGCAGGCCATCTCCAAGCTGAAGCCCGGCGCCATCGTCACCGGCATCGTTGTGGAAATCCGCAATGACGTCGTCGTGATCAATGCAGGCCTGAAGAGCGAAGGCATCGTCCCGATCGAGCAGTTCAAGAGCGAGGACGGCGTGCTGGAGGTGCAGGTTGGCGACGAGGTGAAGGTAGCCCTCGAAGCCCTGGAAGACGGTTTCGGCGAGACCAAGCTGTCGCGCGAGAAAGCCAAGCGCTCGATGGTGTGGGACGACCTCGAGCAGGCGTTCGACAAGGAAGAGACCATCGTCGGCATGATTTCCGGCAAGGTCAAGGGCGGTTTCACCGTCGACATCAAGGACGTCCGCGCCTTCCTGCCGGGCTCGCTGGTCGACGTGCGCCCGGTGCGCGAGCCGACCTACCTCGAGGGCAAGGAACTCGAGTTCAAGATCATCAAGCTGGATCGCAAGCGCAACAACGTGGTGGTCAGTCGCCGTGCAGTCGTCGAGACCGAGTTCTCCGCCGAGCGCGAGCAGCTGCTGGAGCGCCTGACCGAAGGCGCCGTGGTCAAGGGCACCGTCAAGAACCTCACCGACTACGGCGCGTTCGTGGACCTGGGCGGCATCGATGGCCTGCTGCACATCACCGACATGGCGTGGAAGCGCGTGCGCCACCCGTCCGAAGTGGTCAACGTCGGCGACGAGCTGGACGTGCGCGTGCTGAAGTACGACAAGGAGCGCAACCGCGTTTCGCTGGGCCTGAAACAGCTGGGCGACGATCCGTGGGTGAACATCTCGCGTCGCTACCCGGTCGGCAGCCGCATCTTCGGCAAGGTGTCCAACGTCACCGATTACGGCTGCTTCGTCGAGATCGAGCCGGGCGTGGAAGGCCTGGTGCACGTTTCCGAAATGGACTGGACCAACAAGAATGTCAACCCGGCCAAGGTGGTGCAGGTCGGTGACGAGACCGAAGTGACGGTGCTGGACGTGGATGAAGAGCGTCGCCGCATCTCGCTGGGCATCAAGCAGACCCGCTCGAACCCGTGGGAAGCCTTCGCCGCGATGCACAAGAAGGGTGACAAGGTCTCCGGCCAGATCAAGTCGATCACCGACTTCGGCGTGTTCATCGGCCTGGACGGCGGCATCGACGGCCTGGTGCACCTGTCCGACATTTCCTGGCAGGTATCCGGTGAAGATCTCGTGCGCGACTTCAAGAAGGGCGAGGAGATCGAGGCCGTGGTGCTGGCGGTGGATCCGGAGCGCGAGCGCATCTCGCTCGGCATCAAGCAGATGGAGCAGGATCCGTTCGGCCAGTTCATGGCGGCGAATCCGCGCGGCACCATCGTCAACGGCACCGTCAAGGAAGTCGATGCGAAGGGCGCCGTGATCGATCTGGGCGAAGGCGTCGAGGGTTACCTGCGCGCCAACGACATCGCCAAGGAGCGCATCGACGATGCCACCCTGCATCTGAAGGTGGGCGACAAGGTCGAGGCCAAGTTCACCGGCATGGACCGCAAGGGTCGCCAGCTGGCGCTCTCGATTCGCGCCAAGGACGAGGAAGACGCTCCCGAGGCAGCGGTGGACTATTCCTCTGCCGCCAGCGGTACGACCAAGCTCGGCGCGCTGTTGAAGGAACAGTTCAACAAGGCCGACTGATCGCCGATTGCAGGCACGACGCGGGGCGGCATTGGCCGCCCCGCTGTTTCACGTCACGGACATTGGGGCCCATGACCAAATCCGAATTGATCGAAGCACTGGCACGACGCCAGACCCATCTTGCGTTTGCCGATGTCGAGATGGCCGTCAAGAGCGTGATCGAACAGATGAGCCAGGCGCTGGCCCAGGGCGAGCGCATCGAGGTGCGCGGTTTCGGCAGCTTCGCGCTGCATTACCGGCCGCCGCGCATGGGTCGCAACCCGAAGACGGGTGACGCCGTGGCCTTGCCCGGCAAGCACGTTCCCCATTTCAAGCCAGGCAAGGAATTGCGCGAGCGAGTCAACCTCGATCTGGAAGACGACGCCGGTTGAGCGTTCTTGAAGATCGACCCCGAGGCAGGCGGCGCAAGCCGGTCCCGCCTTTTCGGATATCGACCGCGCCATCCGGCTGACGCCGACGACGTACTGCCGCCTGTGCCAGTCACGGCCAATCGGGTAAAGTTCGACCATGCGATTGCTCGCCATCATCACCCTGGTCGTCTTTATTGCCGCCGGCATCGTGCTGGGGGCGCTCAATGCGGGGATGGTCGGCTACGATTTCGGGTTTGCCCAGGTGCAGTTGCCGAAGGGGGCTGCCCTGCTGGGTGCCCTGGTGATCGGCTGGTTGCTGGGCGGAGTGAGCGCCTGGCTGGGAGTGCGGCCGCGTAAGTCGTCGCGCGCGGACAAGCACCCGCCGGCCAAGCCATGAATCCCCTCTATGTGCTGGCTGCCTTGCTGCCCGTTACGTTCGTGCTGGGCTGGTGGGCTTCGCGCCAGGCCGGTGCGCGGCGCTCCGGCGCCGAGGTCAGCGAACTGTCGTCGGATTACTTTCGTGGCCTGAATTACCTGCTCAACGAGGAGCAGGACAAGGCGATCGAGGTCTTCCTCAAGCTGGCCGAATACAACCGCGACACGGTGGAGACGCACCTGGCGCTGGGCAACTTGTTCCGTCGCCGCGGCGAAGTGGACCGGGCGATCCGCCTGCATCAGCACCTGGTTTCGCGGCCGGGCCTGTCGGATCCGATGAAGACGGTGGCCCTGCTGGAACTGGGCGAGGACTACATGCGTTCGGGGCTGCTCGATCGCGCCGAAGCGTTGTTCGCCGACCTGGTGGCGATGGATTCGCATGCGCCCTCGGCATTGCGCCACCTGATTGCGATCTACCAGCACGAGCGCGACTGGCACAAGGCCATCGAGCACGCCCGGCGCCTGGAGGTGATGACCGGCGAGGACGAGGCGCCGGTCATCGCCCAGTTCTATTGCGAACTGGCCGAGCGCGCGCGCCAGCATGGCGCGCGCGCGGAGGCGCGCGATTACCTGCGTCAGGCGTTCGAATGCCAGCCTGACTGCGTGCGTGCGTTCATGCTCACCGGGCGACTGCATGCGGAGGACGGCCAGCATGCCGACGCGGTCGCCTCGTTCGAGGCGGCAATCAGGGCCGACAGCGCGTTCACGCCGGACATCCTGCCGCCGCTGCTCAACAGCTATGCCCGCTCGCAGCAGATGGAACGCGCCGAAGCCTTCCTCAGCGACATGCTGGGGCGCTACCACGGGGTGTCGCCGATACTCGCGCTGGCCCATATCTACCGGCAGCGCGACGGCGAGCGCGCTGCCATCGA
Source organism: Rhodanobacter sp. (assembly GCA_035605895.1). GTDB lineage: Bacteria > Pseudomonadota > Gammaproteobacteria > Xanthomonadales > Rhodanobacteraceae > Rhodanobacter. The sequence continues at coordinate 15,149 of DATNGL010000012.1, read as the reverse complement.
CTTTCTGACCTCGCAGTTGCGCCAGCGCCCGTCGGTGCGCGGGCTGATGGCCCTGCTCGATGCGACGATGGACAAGATCGAGGGCGAAGCACGCGAGAACTTCCTCATCCTGCGCGACCTGACCAGAAAGCTGCTGGAGGGGCAGGCGATGTACCGCTGCAACCGCTGCGGCTTCGGCGCCAAGGCACACCACTGGCAATGCCCGAGCTGCAAGAGCTGGAGCACGATCAGGCCGATCCATGGCGTTGCCGGCGAATGAGATGACGATGTTCACGACCATCGGATGGTTGCTGGCCAGCTTCTCGATCACCCTGCTCATCGTGCGGGCTGCGGTCGGCTATGCGCATCGGCGTGGCATGCTCGATCAGCCCGGACAGCGCCGTTCCCACACTCGGGCCACTCCGCGCGGCGGCGGTATCGGAATCGTGCTGGCGATGCTGGTCTGCCTGCTCGGGGCGGGCTGGATCCTGCCGGAAGGAAGATGGTGGCATCCGGTGCCGGGTGGCCTGTGTGCCGCAGTTCTGCCGGTGGCGCTGGCTGGCTGGTGGGACGATCATCGTTCGTTGCCCATTTTGCCGCGATTGGGCGCGCAGCTGCTTGGGGTCGGCGTGTTTTCGCTGAGCCTGCTTGCCACGGGCACGCGCTGGTGGTGGCTGCCCTTGCTGATCGCCGGAGGTGTCTGGAGCATCAACCTGCACAATTTCATGGATGGCATCGATGGCCTGCTGGCCCAGCAGGTGGTCTTCGTCGGCGCCGGCCTGGCCCTGCTGGCGTGGGCCGCGGCGCAACCGGTGCTTGCCCTGGCCGCGGCCTGCATGGCCGGTTCGGCGCTGGGGTTCTGGTGTTTCAACCGGCCGCCGGCACGCATTTTCATGGGCGACGTGGGCAGCGGCAGCGTAGGCCTGTTGATTTTCGCGTTCAGCGCGATGCTGTGGCAGGTCGATCCGTCACTCTTGTGGCCGGCGCTGATCCTCTCTTCTGCGTTCCTGGTGGATGCCAGCATGACGCTGTTGACGCGGATGTGGCTGGGGCGACGCTGGCATGCCGCCCACCGCGAGCATCTGTACCAGTGGCTGGTACGGCGTGGCGGAACGCATGCCAGGGCGGACGCGGCCTACCTGGGCTGGAACCTGCTGGTGGCTGCGCCGATGGGCTGGTTGGCCTGGAGTCATCTGCACGCGGCATTGACGATTACCATGGTCGCCTATGTGGGCGCGGCGGTCGTCTGGCTGTACCTGAAACGTCGCTTGCTGCGGCGCCACCCGATCAAGGCACCCCATGTCACTGCGTAAGTCCGTCGCCTTCATCCATCCGCGCGTTGCGGTCGTGCTGCACGACCTGCTGGTCACCGCCATCGCCTGGTGGATAGCCAAGTGGCTGCGTTATGCGCTGCGGCCCGACGAAGTCTTCAGCTTCCAGTTGCTTGAATTTCCGGTGGTGCTGCTGGTGCAGGGGCTGATCTTCCGCTGGACCGGGCTCTACCGGAGCGTGTGGCGTTTCGCCAGCCTGCCGGATCTGTGGAACATCGTGCGGGCATCGGTGATCGGTGCCCTGTCCATTGGTCTGTGCCTGTTTCTCTACGATCGGCTGCTGGGCGTGCCTCGCTCGGTGCTGGTGCTCTATCCGGGTTTGCTGGCACTGCTGCTGGGTGCACCCCGGCTCATCTACCGATACTGGAAGGACAGCCGCAACGAACTGCTGAAGGATCAGACAGTGAAACGCGTGCTGATCGTCGGTGCCGATCGGGCCGGCGAGGTGTTGTCCCGCGACCTGCGTCGCGACAACCGCTACGCCGTGGTCGGCTTCGTCGACGACAAACCCGGCCTGCGCGGTGCCAGCATCAACGGCCATCCCGTGCTGGGGAGATTCGACCAATTGCCCCAACTGGCGCCCGAGGCGGCCGTGGACATGCTGCTCATCGCGCTGCCCGGTGCGTCCACCGCCGAGATGAGGCGGGTGGTTGCGCTGTGCGACAGTACCGATCTGCCCTACCGGACCGTGCCACGACTGGAGGATGTCGTCGCCGGGCGGGCGTACATGAACCAGATCAAGGAAGTGGCCATCGAGGATCTGCTCGGCCGCGATGCGGTGGAACTGGACTGGACCGCGATCCGCGAGACGCTGAGTGGCCGTCGCGTGCTGGTGACCGGCGGTGGTGGCTCGATCGGATCGGAGCTGTGCCGGCAGGTTGCCCGGCTGGGTGCGCAGTCGCTCACGGTGGTCGAGCTGAGCGAATACAACCTGTACCGGATCACCCAGGAACTGCGCGCCGACTTTCCGGAACTGATTCTTGACGGCGTCCTCGCCAACTGCGGGGACGAGACGGCGATGTGCAAGGTGTTCGCGGAAGCGCAACCGCAAGTGGTGTTCCATGCGGCGGCCTACAAGCACGTGCCGATGCTGCAGGGGCAGCTGCGTGCGGCGTTCTGCAACAACGTGCTGGGTACCCGCACCGTAGCCGACGCCGCTTGCGCGGTCGGGGTGAAATGTTTCGTGTTGATTTCCACCGACAAGGCCGTCAATCCGACCAGCGTGATGGGTGCGTGCAAGCGCGTGGCCGAGATCTATTGCCAGAACCTCAACGCACAGACCGACACCCATTTCATGACGGTGCGATTCGGCAACGTGCTGGACTCGGCCGGTTCGGTCGTGCCGCTGTTCCGCCGGCAGATCCGCGAAGGCGGTCCGGTGACCGTGACCCACCCGGAGATATCGCGCTACTTCATGACCATCCCCGAGGCCTGCCAGTTGATCCTGCAGACGGCCAGCATCGGCAAGGGCGGCGAGATCTTTGCCCTGGACATGGGCGAACCGGTCAAGATCCGCGACCTGGCCGAGCAGATGATCCGCCTCGCCGGCAAGAAGCCGGGAAGCGAAGTTCCGATCATCTACACCGGCCTGCGCTCCGGCGAGAAGCTGTTCGAGGAATTGTTCCACCCGCTGGAAAATTACAGCGCCACCGAGCATGCCAAGATTTTCCTGGCGCAGCATCGCGAGGTTTCGTGGGAGCTGCTGCAGGCGCTGCTTGGCAGGGCGGTCGAGGCCGTCGCTGTCTTCAATGAGGAAGAACTGCGCCGCTGCGTATCCAGTCTGCTGCCCTCGTTCCGTTGGAGCGAGTCGTCCCAGCCGGACAACGTGGTATCGATCCGTCGTGCCAACCCGGAGATCAATGAGTGAGCAAGCCGCTGCGCAAGGTCGTGTTTCCCGTCGCCGGACTCGGTACGCGCTTTCTTCCAGCGACCAAGGTGGTCGCCAAGGAAATGCTGCCGGTACTGGACAAGCCGCTGATCCAGTACGCCGTCGACGAAGCCGTTGATGCCGGGGCCGATACCCTGATCTTCGTCACCAACCGCTACAAGCACGCCATCGCCGATTACTTCGACAAGGCCTACGAGCTGGAGGCGAAGCTGCAGGAAAAAGGCAAGGCGGAGTTGCTGGCGCTGGTGCAGGGCACCTTGCCGCGGAATGTGCGGGCAATCTTCGTGACCCAACCCGAAGCACTGGGCCTGGGCCATGCCGTGCTCTGCGCCAAACCGGTGGTGGGTGACGAGCCGTTCGGCGTGGTGTTGCCCGACGACCTGCTCTGGAACGGCACCGGCAAGGGCGCATTGCGGCAGATGGCCGAACTGGCCGAAGCGCAGCAAGCCGGCGTGATCGCGGTGGAGGAAGTGCCGCACGACGAGACCGACAAATACGGCATCGTCGATGCCACCCCCGTCGACGAACGCAGTGCATCAATCCGCTACATGGTCGAGAAGCCCAAGCCTGCCGACGCACCGTCGAACCTGGCTGTCGTGGGCCGCTACGTGCTGCCCGGTCGCATCTTCCAGCTGCTGGAACAGACCACGCCCGGTGCGGGCGGCGAGATCCAGCTGACCGATGCGATCGAGGCGCTGCTGAAAGAGCAGGGCAAGGTGCTGGCCTATCGCTTCGAAGGTACCCGCTTCGATTGCGGCAACAAGGCCGGCCTGGTGCGTGCCACCATGCACATGGCGATGCAGGATCCCAAACTGGCGCCCACCGTGCGCGCATTTCTGGATCAGCTCTGAGCGGGGCGCAAGAGCCCCGGGGACCCCTCCGATGATTTCGCGAGTAGCGCCGGCGCGTGGCTGGAGGGTTATGCTTGCGCGGCTTCGGGCTTGAGCATCGACAATCCTCGCAAATGAACGCGTCCGCTTCCTACTACCGCGCCACGGCCACGCCATACGCAGCCTACGAATCCCTGCAGGGCCGCGCACGCGCGCGGGTGGCCGTCATCGGTGGCGGTTTTGCCGGTCTCAACACCGCACTCGGGCTGGCCGAGCGTGGCGTGCGGGATGTCGTGCTGCTGGAGCGCGAGCAGGTGGGCTTCGGCGCGTCCGGCCGCAATGGCGGCTTCGTCTTCGCCGGCTATTCGCTAGGCGAGCAGGCGCTGCTCGATCAGCTGGGCGCACAACGGGCAGCGGCGCTGTTCACCCTCACCACGGCAGCGGTCGAACGCATCCGTCGGCGCATCACCGACCACGCGATCAGCTGCGATGTCGTGGACGAGGGCGTGATCTGGGCCAACTGGTTCCGTGATCCGGCGGTGTTGCGCCAGCGCCAGCGATTGCTGGCCGGGCATTATGGCGTGCACTGGCAATGGCTGGCCGAACAAGAACTGCGCCACTGCATTCGCAGCGAGCGTTACCACGACGGCCTGTTCGAACGGGACGCGCTGCATTTGCACCCGCTCAACTACGCGATCGGCCTCGCTTCGGCGGCGGCTGCGCAAGGTGTACGGATCCACGAAAACAGTGGCGCCCTGAGCCTCGCGCGCGAAGGCTTGCAGTGGCGCCTGCGCACGGCGCAGGGCGAGCTGCTCGCCGATCAGGTGGTGCTGGCCTGCGGCGGCTATCTGGCCGGCCTGCAAAAAGCGATCGATCGCGCCATCCTGCCGATCGCCACCTACGTGATGGTCACCGAGCCGCTCGGCGATCGACTGGACGATTGCCTGCGCACGCGCGCAGCCATTTACGACAGCCGCTTCGCCTTCGACTATTACCGCGCACTGCCGGACAGCCGTTTGCTGTGGGGTGGGCGGATCTCGGTGTTGAACCGTTCGCCTGCCGCGGTACAGAGGCTGCTGACCCGTGATTTGCTGCGCGTCTTTCCGCAGCTTGCCGGGGTGCGGATCGACTACGCCTGGTCGGGCCTGATGAGCTATGCGCGCCACCAGATGCCGCAGATCGGCGGTGACGGCAATGGCCTGTGGTGGGCGCAGGGTTTTGGCGGGCATGGCCTGGCACCCACCTGTGCCGCCGGCGAATTGCTGGCGGCGGCGCTCGCCGAGGGCGACGATGGCTGGAGGCAGTTCGCCGACTATGGCCTGGACAATACCTGGCGACCGTTCGGCTTTCTTGCCGCGCAGGCGAGCTACTGGTGGCAACAGGGTCGCGATTGCCTGAAGACGAGGCTGGAAGGATGAGCGAGATGGATGTTTCCGAGATCAGCTGGGCCGACTTCCAGAAGGTACTGGTGGTGGCCGGCACGGTGACCCGGGTGGAACCGTTTCCCGAGGCGCGCAAGCCGGCATGGAAGGTGTGGGTGGATTTCGGGCCCTATGGCGAAAAGAAGACCAGCGCGCAGGTCGCCGCGCTTTACCGCGCCGAAGACCTGCTTGGCCGGCAGATCGTGGGCGTGATCAACTTTCCGGAAAAGCAGATCGGCCCATTCCGCTCGCAATTCCTGCTCACCGGCTTCCCCACGGAGGAGGGCGTGGTGCTAACCGCACTGGAGCGGCGGGTGCCCGATGGCACGCGGCTGGGTTGAGCCTGCAGCGCTCGCCGCGGAACGGGTGATCTACCAGAGATACACCTGCAGCGACGGCTCGGTGGATCGAAGCGGAATCCGCTGCAGCAGTTCGCGCTGGTCGGGGTAGTTCATCGCGCTGCGCTCCAGCAGGTTGTCGATCTGCGCGAGGTCGTGCTGTGCCTCCTCGGGTGTCGGCGGGCGCATGTCCTGCGGTTCCGGAAACAGCCCCATGCCGGCCAGCAGGCTGTACCAGGACAGGGTCGGGTAGCCCTGGCCGAACACGCCCTTCTTCAGGCCCGGGATGATCGGTCTGCTGGACAGCCAGGTGGCGAGCAGCTGCTTGAGCGGATGGGAGAGGTTGGTGTTGGCCGCGTTGGCGCGCCAGTAGTCGGTATCGGTGCGGGTATTCGTCTTGTAGTGGGTGACGATGTAATCGCGGGTGCCTTCCAACTGGCCATTGATGGTCTGGTTGAACGTCGTTCGCACCGACTCGCCGAGGTCGCCCTTTTCCAGCGCGGCGACGAACATGTTGGCGGTTCGCTGTGCGAACAGCAGGGTGGTGGCCTCCAGCGGTTCGACGAAGCCCTGCGACAGGCCTATCGCAACACAGTTGCGGTTCCAGCTCTCGGTGACGCGTCCCACGCGCATCTTCAGGTGGCGCGCGGAGACGTCGGCATCGAGTACTCCAAGGTGGCTGCGCAGTTCGGTCTCGGCCTGCTCGGGCGAACAGAAATCGGTGCTGTAGACGTAGCCGTTGCCATAGCGGTTGGTCAACGGAATCTTCCAGGCCCAACCGTGCTTGAGCGCGGTGGAGATGGTCTGCGACATGATCGGCCCGTCCAGCGGCGTCGGCAGCGCCACCGCCGCGTTGTTGAACAGGTTCTCCGCGTAGGGCACGAACGGGGTCTTCAGTGCCTTGCCGATCAGCAGCGCGGCGAAGCCCGTGCAATCGACGAAGAAATCCGCGTCCAGCGTCTCGCCGCCCTCGAGGCGCAGCGAGTCGATATCGCCGTTCTCCTTCAGGATCACCTCGTTCACATGGCGCGGCACATGGCGCACGCCCCGTTCAAGCGCCTTCTTCAGCAGGAAGGCGCCGAGCAGGCTGGCGTCGAAGTGGTAGCCATGCCAGATGTCGAACGGGAAACTGCGTACCGGTTTGGGCGCCCGGCAGTCGCGCGCCAGCCGGTTGGCGATGAAGAAGCGGTCGGGGTGCGCATGCACGTCCGCGTGGTTCAGGCGCGCGTGCACGTTGTTGATGAATTGCGTCATGGTCAGGTTGTCGAGCATCGACGCGAACGCGTGGAAATAGCTCTCGAAACCGGGCCGGGTCGACCATTTGTCGAAGGTGATGCCGTTCTTGTAGGTGGCGTTGCAGGCGGGCATCCATTCCGCCTCCTCGATGCGGAGATCCTCGAAGAAGCGGCGCAGAAACGGTGTCGAGCCTTCGCCCACGCCGATCGTGCCGACCTGCGGCGATTCGATCACCGTCACCTGGAGCCTTGAACCGTAGGCCGAGTTGGCCAGCGTCAGCGCCGTCATCCAGCCGGCGGTGCCACCGCCGACCACCACGATCCTGCGCAGCGGCGGGTCGGCCTCGATGCGCGCACCGGCGTGATGTGCGGCAGCAGTCTCGTTGAACGGGTAGGTTGTGTCTGACATGGCTTGGGTCGATGGCTTGGCGAGGCAGTGCCCAAGAGGAATCCATTTCGGCATGGCGGTCAATAGGCAGCGCGAGTGTCCTGCGGATCAGGAGACTCGACCGCCTGGCTCGCGGCATGGATCAGGCCGCGGTGCGCTCCAGCCATACCTCCAGCCCCTGGGCATTCAGCTCGATATCCATCCGCAGCAGTTGCTCCAGCGCGTCGCGCCCCCCGGTCCAGCCGTGCGCCCGGGCGCGAGTCGCGTACAACCCGGTCAGGCCATCGACCAGGCGGGCGTGCCTGTCTGCATCGGCGCCGGCCTCCAGCGCCAGCGCCACCATGGCATCGATCTGCACATGCAGGTCGGCGGCCAGCCGGGCGACATCTTCGATGCGGCCAAAGTGGGTGGGATACATCGCCACCGGGTGCAGTGCAAGCAGGCGATCGATGGAAGCATGCAGTTCCTCCGGATCGAACTGCACCGGCGAGGTGGTCGGCAGGATGAACGGACCCTTCGCGGTATCGAATTCACGATAGGACAGGCCGAACACGTCGCCGGTGAAACACACGTTCGCCCGTTCGTCGTGGATCGCGTTGTGATGTTTCGCGTGGCCAGGGGTGTCGAGAGCGCGCAGGATGCGGCCCGCGAGATTGATCTGGTGTCCATCGCCGGCCTCGACCACGCGTTCGGCGGGCACCGGACGCAGCCGTCCATATTCCCGTTCCATCACTTCCTCGCCGTATACCGCGCTGGCGCCGGCCCACAATTTCGACGGGTCGATCATGTGGCGTGCACCGCGCGGGTGAACCAGCAATTGCGCATGCGGCAAGCGCGCGATCAATTCGCCGGCACCGCCGGCATGATCAAGATGCACATGGGTGAGGATCAGCCAGTCCACGTTCGCCGCCGTCAGGCCGGCCCGTTCAAGGGCGGCCAACATGCGCGGCACGGAATGATTGGTGCCGCAATCGATGAAGGCGGCGCGGCCGTTCTCGACCACCAGGTAGGCGGCATCGAAACCCGGGCGCACGAAGCCGGTATCGATGACGTGGATGCCTGGGGACTGGGTCATGGGTGTCTCGCGAATCCGACGATGGATCGAGGGTAGCATTTGCCGCCGCGCCGGCACGGGCGTGCTTCGTTCAACCGGCCCGGCGCAAGGTGAGATTGATCCGGCAGTCGCCCAGCGCGGCGTGATGGTTCGGCTTCAGCGGCAGCACGCCGTGATGGTGCAGCCGCGCCGGGCCGCCCCATACGACCACGTCGCCATGTGCCAGCGGCACGCGCAGCTGTCGATCGGATCGCTGCAGGCCACCGAACAGGAATACCGCCGGGATACCCAGCGAGACCGACACGATCGGCTGGCCCAGGTCATGCTCGTCGCGATCCTGATGCAGGCTCAGCCGCGTACCTGCCTCGTAGCGGTTGACCAGGCAGGCATCCGGCACGAAGCCGGCAAAGCCGGCATGCGCGGCGGCGGCTCCGGCCAGTTGCAGGAAAATCGGGGGCATCGGCGGCCATGGTTTGCCGCTGAGCGGGTCGAGCGGATCGTAGCGATAGCCCCGGCGATCGCTGACCCAGCCCAGTGGCCCCGCATTGGTTATGCCCACCGACATGCGAAGACCGCCGGGGGTGATCAAGTGGCGGAACGGTGCCTGCGCCACGATCGCACCAAGTGCCTGCAGCAGCGGCGCTTCGTCGGCCAGTGCAAACCCGCGCAGGACTACCGCGCCTTCGCACAAGGGCTCATCCCGGCGAACCGGCGCAGGCGCAGCGGCGAACAGGTCGGTCGTGATCATGTGGCGTCGTGGAAGATGATGCCGAGCGTATGCCGATGGCCGCCGCGCACGCGACTGACGCCGTGACGCAGGTTCACCCGGTAGCTGCCGCGGGTACCTTGCACCGGCCGCCGATGGACGGCAAACACCACCGCGCTGCCCTGGCGCAACGGCACCACCTCGACGCGCGACTGCATGCGCGGGCGCTGCTCGGTCAGCACGAACTCGCCGCCATGGAAATCGCGCCCCGGTTCGGACAGCAGGACCGCCATCTGCAGCGGGAATACATGCTCGCCGTACAGATCCTGATGCAGGCAGTTGTAGTCATCGGCGCCGTATTGCAACAGCAGCGGGGTAGGGCGCTGCTGGCCGGCAGCGTGGCAGCGTTCGATGAATTCGGCGTGCGTGGCGGGGTAGCGAACCGCCATGTCCATCGATGCATTCCAGCGGTTCGCGATCGGTACCAGTTGCGAATAGGCCGCCGTGCGCAACTCGGCCACCAGCTCGGGCAGCGGATAGCTGAAATAGCGGTATTCGCCACGGCCGAAACCGTGGCGGCCCATCACGACGCGACGGCGAAAGCGCCCATCGTCCTCGTACTGGCTGGCCAGCGCCGTGCATTCCCGCGGTGACAGCAGGGCCTCCAGCATCGCGTAACCGTGAACGTCCAGGTCTTCCGCAACACGGCCCCAGTCGTACACGCGCAGCCGGCCACCGGCATCGGCGGTCACCTGCAACTGCGCATTCATGCCTTTGCCTCGCGGTCCAGCAGGGCGCGCTTGCGTTGCACGCCCCAGCGGTAGCCGGACAGGCCGCCGTCGTTGCGCACCACGCGATGACACGGGATGGCCACCGCCAGCATGTTCGCCGCGCAGGCCCCGGCCACGGCACGCACGGATTTGGGCGAACCGATGCGCCGGGCGATCTCGCTGTAACTGACCGTGCTTCCGGCCGGGATGTCGCGCAGCGCCCGCCACACGCGCTGCTGGAACGCGGTGCCGCGCACGTCCAGCGGCAGGTCCAGGCCGATCGCCGGAGCGTCGACGAAGCCGACCACCCGTGCCACCAGTTGCTCATAGTCGCGGTCACCGCCGATCAACCGGGCTTTCGGAAAGCGATCCTGCAGATCGCGCGCCAGCGCGTCGGGATCGTCGCCCAGCAGGATCGCGCATACGCCGCGTTCGCTCTGCGCGACCAGGATCGAGCCCAGCGAACACTCGCCGATGGCGAAGCGGATTTCGCTGTCGGCTCCGCCGGCGCGGTAGTTCGACGGCGTCATGCCCAGCACCTGACCGGCGGTTTCGTAGAAACGGCTGCTGGCGTTGTAGCCGGCGTCGAAGATTGCCGAGGTCACCGAGGCGCCATGCGCCAGCTCGTTGCGTACACGCCGGCTGCGATGTGCCGCGGCGTATTGCTTCGGAGTCACGCCGGCGATGGCCTTGAACACGCGGTGGAAATGAAACGGGCTGAGCCCGGTCGGTTCCGCCAGTTGTTCCAGCGTGGGGATCGCCTCGGTCTGCTCGATCATGCGGCAGGCGGCGGTGACCATCGCCGCATGCTGCTCCGCCAGCGACGGCTGGTCGGGCCTGCAGCGCTTGCATGGGCGAAAACCGGCGCGTTCCGCATCGGCCGCCGTGGCGTGGAATGCCACGTTTTCCGGTCGCGCCGGACGGGCTCCGCAGGAGGGCCGGCAGTACACGCCGGTGGTTTTCACCGAATAGAAAAACCTGCCGTCGGCACGTGCATCGTGCGCCTGCACCGCGGCCCAGCGCGGGTCGGCCAGGGTAATGGCGGCAAGTTTGGTGTGTTTGTGGTGGGTATTCATGGCTGTTCCTTCCGGGAGATTATCGCTCAAGGCTCAATCTACGGATGGGCGCCCCTCGTGACACTCCGGGTCTTGCGGTCGAATTCGCCGACCCACCTGTAGGAGCGCACCCTGTGCGCGATGCTCTTTGGTTTTTCGGTAACGTCACGAAGAGCATCGCGCACAGGGTGCGCTCCTACGGTTCAGGCTGCGGTGTCGACCAGCACCAGCTCGGCATCTGCCAACGCCGTCACCCGCAGCACGGATTCGTCGCGGATCGCGGCGCCGTCGCGTGCATCCAGCTGCACGCCGTTGAGCTCGACCGAGCCGGTGGCCGGCACGAGGTAGGCGTAACGTTTGGCATCCAGCGTGTACTCGATGGTCTCGCCGGCCTTGAGCGTCGCGCCCAGCACGCGTGCATCGGTACGCAGTGGCAGGGCTTCGGCATCCTCCCTGAAGCCGCTGGCCAGCGCCACGAAACGGCCCGAGCGATCGCCTTTCGGGAACGGCCGCGCGCCCCACGACGGCGGCTTGCCGCTTTCATCGGGGATGATCCAGATCTGGAAGATGCGGGTGGCGCCCGGTTCCACGTTGTACTCGGCGTGGGTGATGCCGCTGCCCGCGCTCATCACCTGCACGTCGCCGGCCTCGGTGCGACCTTCGTTGCCGAGGCTGTCCTTGTGGCTGATCGCGCCTTCGCGCACGTAGGTGATGATCTCCATGTCCGCGTGCGGATGCGGCGGGAAGCCGCTCTGCGGGGCGATGGTGTCGTCGTTCCACACGCGCAGCGCGCCCCAGCCCATGCGCCTGGGGTCGTTGTAGCCGGCGAACGAAAAATGATGTTTTGCCTTGAGCCAGCCGTGGTCGGCTCCGCCCAGGCTGTCGAAGGGTCTGCGTTCGATCACGGCGGTTCTCCGGTTGGTGTGTCGCGCCAGCTGGCGCATCGCCAACAACATAAGGCCGGGCGCATCCGCTTGAAATGGTCAGCGGGGAAACGGATTGTCGCCGGTTTGGCGCTACTGCCGGGTGATCGATCCGTCGCGGCCGTTTCCCGGGCTCACCAGTCGGTCGGTTTGTAATCCTTCAGGAACTGCCCCCACACGTGCTCGCCGGTGTTGATGCCGCTGATGATCGGATCGACGATGCGGGCGGCGCCGTCGATGATGTCCAGCGGCGGGTGGAAGCGTTCCTCGGCGACCTTGCGCGCGGCCAGCGCCGCCGGATCCTCGTCGGTCACCCAGCCGGTGTCGACGCTGTTCATGTGGATGCCGTCGTTGTGGTAATCCGTCGCCGAGGTGCGCGTCATCATGTTCAGCGCGGCCTTGGCCATGTTGGTGTGCGGGTGCCGGGTGGTCTTGAAGTTGCGGTAGAACTGGCCCTCCATCGCCGACACGTTGACGATGTGCTTGTCGCGCCCGGGCGTGCGCAGCATCAGCGGCTTCAGTCGCGCGTTGATGATGAACGGCGCGATCGCGTTGACCAGTTGCACTTCCAGCAATTCCACCGACGGCACCTCGGCCATCAGCAGTCGCCATGAATTGCGCTCGCGCAGGTCGACCTGCTGCAGGTCCTGGTCGAGCCGGCCTTCGGGGAACAGGTGGCTCTGCGCCAGCAGCTCTTCGGGCAGCAGCGGCACTTGCGACAGTTCGGCAGCGCGGGTCAGGCCGGGGACGTTCGATGCGCGGCTACCCAGCGCCAGCGTCGCCGCCCCGGTCTGCGGCAGGATGTCCGCGCCGCGCAGCCCCTCGTAATGGCCGACCAGCTGGCGCAGGTGTTCCGGCATGTCATGCAGGGCGGCCGTCTCGCCGTCCATCATGTGGGCGTAGAAATCCGGCGGGCGGCGCACGGTCTGGCAGGCGTTGTTGATGATGAAATCCAGCCGCGGCCGCGTCGCCACCAGCTCCTGGCAGAACGCCTCGACGCTGGGCGTGTGGCGCAGGTCCAGCCCGTAGATCTGCAGGCGCTGGCCCCATTCGGCGAAGTCCGGTTCTTCGGCGTAGCGTGCCGCCGAGTCGCGCGGGAAACGCGTGGTCACGATCAGCTCCGCACCCGCGCGCAGCAGCTTCAAACCGGCCTGGTAGCCGATCTTCACCCGGCCGCCGGTCAGCAGTGCGACGCGGCCATGCAGGTCGACCAGTTCGGTGCGCTTGGCGTAGTTGAACGCGGCGCAATCCGGACACAGCTGGTCGTAGAAGAAATGGATGGCGGTGTATTTCCGCTTGCACACGTAGCAGTGCTTCGGCTCGATCGGCTCCCGCGGTTGCGCGGCGCCCTTGTCCGGGGCGATGTCGTGCGGCAGGAAGCCCTCCGGCGCAAACACGTTCGGCGTGGTGAATACGGGCCGGCGACGCAGCGTGCGGATGCCGGTCTGGTCGAGCACGCTGTCCTCGGCCTGGATCTTCGCGGCATGCCTTGCCTTTTCGGCGGCCTTCAGCCGGATCCGGCGGGCGCCGGGGTCGGGGTGATAGACGCTTGCCACCGCCCGGTGCAGGCGCTGGCGATCCTCGGCGGGCAATCGGTCCAGCAATTGCCGATCTTCCGCCACCGCTTCCAGCAGTTGCGCGGCGACACGCAGGCGTGCCAGCAACTCGGCTTCCGGGTTGTCGGCGGGGGTCTGTTTGGCAATGGTCATGATCGGGCGGTCGGTCGCATGCGGGTCAGGAGGTAGCGTGCCGTTGTCTGTCGGGCGGGTTTGGCACGGCGTCAGCCGCCCATGATGCCTGCTTTGTCCGACCGGCGGTAATCGTGGCGCCGATTTGCGCCTCGCTGGCGGTGCGCGGCGTTGCCGGATTGGGTGCTGCCGCACATTCCGTTGCGGCGGTTTGTGCAATGGTTCAGCCCAAGTCGTCCGGCAGCGGCGACGGGTAATCCATCAAGGCGCATTGCGGTGTTTGCGGAGTCGAACCCACGATGGCCCTCGGCGAGAAGGTCAGTTTGTGCGCGCGTTCATAACAGCAGTCGTCCCTCCGCCACGGGCCTCCTCGGCCACCCCCCCGGTTCTTTCGAAATCCAGCCTTGCCCTCCTGTTGAGCGACCTGCCCACGGCGCACCCGGCGTTGCCGATCGGGCGTCGGCTGGTCGGGCAGGACTGTCATGGGCTGAGCCGCCTGCCGGTTCACCATGGCAGGGCGCAGGCTGTCCGGCATGACGCCCGCATCCGTTTCGTCTACCTGCCTGCGCATGAAGCATACGATCCTTGTGCCGCCTACCATCAACACCTGGTCAGGGCCGAGGTGCTGCTCGATCGCGTCATGGCTGCCCATGCTGCGGGCCTTCGTCCGATCGCCCCGACCCTCGATGACGCCGCCGAGGCGCGCGCCACGGTAAAGCCGCCGCGGGACCTGTTTCCGGCGACCACACTGGAATATCGCCGTTGGTATCACGACGATGGAACGGCGCGGCCGCAGCCATTGACCCAGGAGGCTCTCGCCGGACAACTGGCTGCCGCCGGGCTGTCCATGCGCGAGGCGTTTGATCGCGCCATCCATCGTTCGCATGCCTTGCCCGCGGCGGACCAGACCTGGCTGGTTCGCCGGCGCGCCCTGCCGTTGGCGCAGCGACCGTTAAACCGCAGCGAGTTCCATGCCCTGGTCGGTGCTCTCGACGGCGCCTGGCGGGTTCCCGCGAGGGCGCGGCACATGGCCTGCGCCAATCGTCGGATCGCCTTGCGGGTGGCCGCGGCGCTGGCCGGCATGCTCGACGAATACGTCGCACCGCCATTCACCGTAGCCGCCCTGAACGAGGCGTTCAACGAATGCCTGCTGGCCCGGTTGCGCCAGACCATCGAGGCCTCGCGCCAGGCCGGTTCGGCCGGTGGTGTTCTCCTGGCGGGCCCCAAGGCCTGGTTCGCCGCCAAGGCGGCACGCATGCGTGCCGAGCACCAGATCGGCCTTGCCATGGCGCCGGATACACGGCCTCCGCCGTCACTCCCCGGGGCCGGCGGCATCGCACGAGGCACCATGCCGCTGGCCGCCTCCGGCTGAACCGAATCCTGCGTTCGCTTCAGGCGCTCGCTTCTTCCTTGTACGCATCCACCGGGATGCAGGCGCACATGATGTTCTTGTCGCCGTACACATTGTCCACGCGCGCCACCGGCGGCCAGTATTTCTGCAGCTTCAGCGAGGGCAGCGGGAAGGCGGCCAGCTCGCGCGGGT
>DATNGL010000011.1:0-8920 GCA_035605895.1 Rhodanobacter sp. | reverse complement strand
GATGGATCAGTGGCTCAGCATGATCGCCTTCGTGACCGTGCTGGCCGGCCTCTGGTACAAGCTCGGCCTGGAGGAACGCTGGATGACCGAAACCTTCGGCGACGCCTACCGCGACTACCGCAACCACTCCAAGGCGCTGATTCCGTGGATTCTCTGAGCCACGGAAGATGCCAAGAATGAAGAATGGTGCCAGAGGCGAATGGCACTTACTTAACACCCGTTCGTCCCCGGATCAGGTCCGGGGCAGGCTCTGAGCGTAGGCCGAAGGCCGCACGCGGGGAGTGGCTATGGATGGCCACGGCTTTGAGGAGCGAGGAAGTCGAAGGACATATCGGCGAGTGGCTGTCTAGGCTTGGCGTCGCTTCGACTCCGCCCGCTGCGCGGGCTACGCTCAGCACGAACGGTTGTGAGTCGGATTGCCCCTTAAGAGTGCCATTCGTCCCTGACACCATTTTTCGGGCTTTTTTCTCGACCATCCGAGCTGGCGAGCCCGTCGCGCCGAGTTCTTTTCCGATCCGCCGAGAAATTGTCTCGACTGGTGCAGTCGGTTTCTTCAACGGCCGAGCGCTTCTGCCGGCGCATCCGGAAAATTCCCCGGAAAGCCGGGAGCCGCTTGTACAGACACAGGTCCGCCGGGGCCTGGCAGGTGAATTCGGCCCTGTCCATGCCTTTTGTTCGCTTGATGCCGAACGGCCCCTGTGTGTTGATTCTTTGCGAGTGCGTGGCGCATCACCACCGGGCGCTTCGGGGCGCTCGCGGGTCCGCGCGAAGGACAGAGTCCACCCTGGTTGAACACGCATGACGGCATCCCGTCTCCGTGCTGGCCAGCTTGCGGACCGCCGGCCTCTGCATGGAGGTTGTCGTGATGACCCACCGTATTCTTCCGGACCGTCCGGACATCGATCAGCTGAAGCGTCAGGCCAAGGAGCTCAAGCGACTGGCCACAGGTGGCGATCCCGCCGCGCTCGAACGCTTTCGCATCCTGCCTGCTTTCGCCCATCTGCCCATGGATGCCCTGGCCGGCGTTTCCCTGGCTCTCCACGATGCCCAGTCGGTGATGGCGCGCGAGCATGGTTTTCCCTCGTGGAAGGCACTTGCCGAGCGCGTCGAGGAGCTGACGCTGCAAGGTGATGAAGCGGTGGTCGCCTTCGTCGAAGCGGCGACGGATGGGCGCAGCGGACGCGCGCGCCGATTGCTGGAGCGGTATCCCGATCTGTCCCGCGTCAGCTTTCACGCCGCACTTGTACTGGGGGATGCTGCCCGGGTGGAAGCCTGGCTGGCCGAAAACCCCAGGCTTGCGCAGGAGCAGGGCGGGCCACGCGACTGGCGGCCGCTGCACTACGTCTGTCATACCGCACTTCACGCCGCGGGGCTTGCCGACCCCGATGGCCTGGTGACGATCGCGCGACGGCTGCTGGCATTGGGTGAAGACGTGCAGCTCCGCTTTCCGTGGAAGCACCATGGCGTGCATCGTCCGGTGCTGTGGGGCGCGATGCTGGTGACCGGTTCGCTTCCCGTGGCCGAGGTGCTGCTGGAAGCCGGCGCCGATCCCGACGATGGCGTGACCTTGCCCATACTCGCCAGCGCGGGCGACATCGCCAAGCTGGATTTTCTGCATGCGCATGGCGCCTCGGCGAACCAGCGCTGGGCCACGGACGGTGCGGCCACGCTGTACGCGATCCTCCAGTGGTCGAACGCCATCGAAGGCGTGCGCTGGCTGCTTGATCATGGCGCCGATCCGGACCCGGTCTTCGAGCCCAACGGTGAGAGCCCCATGCATGCGGCAGCCACGCGTGGCGACGTGGCCCTGGTCGAACTGCTGGCCGCGCGTGGGGCGGATCTGTCGCGGCGTCGGGCCGACGGGTATTCCCCGTATGCCCTGGCGGCGATGAACGGCAACCGCGCCGTGGCGGAGTGGTTGGCCCTGCATGGTGCCAGCGAGGCGCTTGAGCTGGTCGACCAACTGATCGCCACGGCCAGCCGTGGCGATCGTTTCGCGGTGGACGCCATGCTTGCCGGGCATCCGGCATTGCGCACCCGGATCCGGCCCGATCACTACGCGACGCTGTACCGCGCCGCCGAGCAGGGTGATACGGATGCGATCGATGCATTGCTGGCCTGTGGCCTGGATCCGGATCGCGGTGACGAGGAGATCGGCAAGACCGCGCTTCACTGCGCGGCGATGAGCGGGCAGGTGGAGGCAGTGCGCTTGCTGCTGTCGCGTGGGGCCTCCACCGCTGTGCGCGATCTGGAATTTCACGCTCAGCCGCTGGTCTGGGCCGCCGAAGGGAGCCGCATGTCGGAAGGCCGATGTGGCGATCACGAAGCGGTTGGCCGACTGCTGCTGGATGCAGGTTCACCGGTCGAATGGCGTTCCGACCAGGAGCCCTCCGACGCGGTACTGGAGATCATCGAGGCTTGGCGAAGGGAGCGTCGATAGGCAACTCGAAAGCGGGGCGGAGCAAGCCAACGCGTTGGCTGCTACGCCCCGATGCCAATTGGCCCGTTTTGACGGAGGAGACGGCGGCAAGTAATCGAAGCAGCCAGATATGTTGCATGCACAGGATGGAAATCGATCTGATGGGCCAGTGGCAGCCTTGAACTTGACGGCTAAGGCGTGCCGGCCAGCAATTGCATGAACCTCCCCAGTTCTGCGTCGTCCATGTCCGTAACGACAGCGGCGTATTCGCCATTCAGCTCCGCGGTCCGGATTGCGTAACCTTGCGTCCGTGCTCCGTCTGTTGTCGCTTCAGGCAGCGGCTGAGAAAAAACAAAGACATCGATCAGATGTTTGCCGTGACGATAGACGAGGGTGGGTACGCGTACGTTCCCGACGTAATCGATACGGCCACCGACCAGGGGGAAGCCTTGTGACGCAAAGTCGTTGACGATGGGGGATTCGGAGATCTTCCCTGCGAACCAGGGCTTGACGGTATGGCGATCGGTGGAGACCACGTCCACCGGCGACGTGGCCACCAGGGCACGCCAGTGACTGGCGAGCAGGTCCCGGGCAAACTGGTTTTGCGTTTGCACCTGGCCCGTGTGCCGGTGCCAGAGGCTGTTCATCCCGCCTCCGACGAGGAAGACGATCAACCATGATGCGGCCAACGCCATCCATGTTCGCATGGTAGGCCCTTGGCGGATCGGCCCGGAAGACGACTCGAGTTGCCTGCGTATTTTTTCGCGCAGCGCGCTTGGCGCATTGAAGCGAACCGCGCTATCGCGCAACTGCGTTCTCACGGTATCAAGTCCGGACATGGCTTCCTGGCATTCCTGGCAAGTGTCGAGGTGCAGTTCAAAATCGCGACTCGTGATCTGGTCCAGTTCGCCATCGAAGTACAGCGGAAGAAGACTATGGGTCATCTTGCAACTCATGCTCGACCTCCATCACGGCCACCGTTCACGATCATGGCCTGCGTGAGCTTCTCGCGTCCCCTTGCCAATCGGGACATGACCGTGCCGATGGGTATATGCAGTGCATCGGCAATTTCACGGTAAGAAAGTTCTTCGATCTCCCGCAATATCAGGACTTCGCGGAATTCGCTGGGCAGGCTTCGCAAGTGCTTTCGGAGATTTACGCTTTCCTGCGTCAAAGATGCCCGATCCTCGACGTCGTTCGCGCCGGTTTGCGGCAATAAATGCAATTCGGCACCGCCCTCCTGATCTGTGGCTATCTGGTCGATGGCCACCAGACGAATCTCACGCCGTCGAACTTTCAGGCGGGCAAGACAACAGTTGCGGACGATGGTAAGCCACCACGCCTTGGCATTGCCGCCTACAAACGTATCCGCCGAACGCATCGCGCGCACAAAGGCATCTTGCACGGCATCCGTGGCATCGGATTCATTGCCAAGAAGCCAGCGCGCGAGATTGTAGGCGGCGTCGAGGTGACCAACCGCCAGATCGCCAATGACGCCTTGTTGGGTCGAGATGACCATGGCTCACTGTCTCGTGCGAAGCATTACGAGGCTACTTGCGGACATGCACCACTCCCATCATGAAGGGATGAACGGTGCAATAGTAGGCATAGTCGCCGGCACGGGTGAATGTGTAGGAATAAGTATCGCCGGTATCCAGGCCTTGGGAAGCAAGCACCCCGCCTTTGTCCTTGCTCGTCACGGTATGAGGAACCTGATCGCGATTGGTCCACGTCACCTCGGTGCCCGGCTTCACCGTAATCTCGCCCGGACTGAAAGCCATATGGGTGATCTGGACCGCTTGCGCGGGTGTCGATGCCGGGACTGGCGTCATGACGCCAAATGACAGCAACCAAACCGTCATGCACCCCATTCCGTACCGTCGCGCCGTCGCAAGAATTCTAGTTTTTGTCATGGTTGTCTCGCCAAGTTTTTGAAACGGGATCCGGTCAGTGGTCGAGCGGGGTGTCGATGAGCGCAAGACGCTGTTGTCCGCGGACTACCGATACTTGGCGCGTGCCCAGCAATTTGCCCAGCTCCCCAGGGGGTACGGTCATCGGACTCGGCTCGCCGAATCCGGCCTGCCCTGGAGTAGGCAATGGATAGGCCAGCGACATGGCCGTATGCAGCGCGACATGGCCTTCCACTTTCTGCATCACCTGGTGGATGTGGCCGTTGAGAATGGTCACCGAGCCGTACGGACGCAGAAGAGCAAGTGCGGCGCCGGCATCGGATGTGCCCCAGCCCCAAGGCGCCCAGATGGTCCACATGGGAATATGCGCAAAGACCACGATCGGAGTGGAATGCGAGACATTGGCGAGATCCGCCTTCAGCCACGCCAACTGCTCATCACCCAGCGCGGCCATCGTGCCCATCTTGAAGTTCTGCACGTTGTTCAGGCCGATGAAGTGCACTCCGCCCTGGTTGTAGCTGTACCAGGCGCGACCGCGTCCGTCCGTGCCGAAGAACTTCAGATAGCCGTTCACGCCATCGTCGATCGCATCGTGCTCGCCGGGCACGGTGTGCAAGCGGTCGACACGGATTTCCTTGAATATTTCGCGCGCCTGACCAAACTGATCCGCGCGTGAAAGATGGCTGATGTCGCCGGTGTGCACGACGAAGGCCGGACGTTGCGGCAAGGCATTGATGTCGGCGATGGCGCGTCTCAAGCTGCCGACGACGTCAGGGTTGGCTTGTTTGTTGAAACCGATGTGCGTATCGCTGATTTGCACGAAGGTCAGGGAATTGGCAGGTGCGGTCTGGAGGGTGCCATTGGATGTCATGCCCAAGGCGCGAGGAACGCCACCTGCGACGTTCCACAGAACCGCCGCCCCGGTCCAGGCTGCCAAACAACCCAGAGCTTTTCGCCGGCTCGCATCGTGCCCCGATTCGTTGTGATCAAACTCGCTCATGACAGCCTTCCTGATGGTGGATTCAGGTACTTAATCACCCAGGGCAGGCTTTTATTCCCGGCATTCCGCGAGAGGAGTCTCCGGTGATTGGCTCAAGCGTCAAAAACGCTGCATGGCCGGTAGTGCACGCCCAACCCCCAAAGGGACGTAAACAACGAGCGCAAGGGGTCAGGTTGGATCGATCCAACCTGACCTCGTTCTTCCCGTTCTTCATGCCGGCGTGTGCAACGACGGGGATTCAACATCGTGACCGAAAACGATAAGAAACAACTCGGCAGGGCCCTCCGGCCGTCGCCGTGGGGATGGAGCGAGGTGCCCGGGCGCTTACGAAGATGCGCCGGCTGCAGCCCGCATCTCCGCCAATAGTGCATCGCCTGACCATGAAGGGCGCACGTTGGCTCGCTCGGCCTCCCGCATGAGTTCGCTTAGCCGTTCGTTCACTGGTGCTGTTTGCCCGAGGCATTGGGCGAGGCGCACGACTTCGCCATTGATCCAGTCGATTTCTGTGGTACGCCCCGCTGCAAGGTCGTCCGACATCCACGATCGCGCGAGCGGATCGATCGTCAGCATCCTGCGGCCCAGCCGCTCGAACCATGCATCGGGCAGGGCGAGAACACGCGGTATCCAGGTGGCCGGGAGTGGCGTCAGCCTGGCTGGTCGTATGCCTGCACGCTTCAGAAGCGCCAGCGCTTCTTTCTGCGCCATGCCGAGGCAGATCCGGTAGGCTCGTTGCGTGAGCTCCTCCTTCAAGGGCCGGTTCGCCAGCGCGTTGATGGCATTGTTGAGGTTGAGCAGCAGCTTCGCCTACTGCACCGGCAACATGTCGGCGTGCTGGATCAGCGGCAGTCCCGCGTTGCTGAACGCGTCGACGAACGGCTGCATGGCCGGCGCACGCCGGATCTCCAGCTCGCCGGCCTAGCCCTGATGAAATGCACCGGGATCGCGTTCGACGACATTGAATGGCACCATCCCCTGCAGCACCGTGCACTGCGGCAGCGCAGCGTGCAGCGCGTCCGCGTTGCCGATGCCGTTCTGGAAACTCACGACGATCGTGCCAGGGCGAAGCACGTTCGCCAGTTCTGCTGCGGCCGCGGCTGTCGCGGCGGACTTGACGGTCACCAGCACGAGATCCGCCGTGGCCGCCTTCGCAGGGTCCATCGACACCTCGACCCGCTCCGCGGGCACATGCCAACGGCTTTCATCGTGCCGCGACAGCGTAATGCCTTGATGGCGCAACTGGTCGGCGATGCGCGCACGCCCAATGAAACCGACGTCGCTACCCCCGGCAAGCAGCCGTCCGCCGACATAGCAACCGATGGAGCCAGCGCCATAGATAACGATTTTTGCCATGCAGGTTCTCGGGCGGTGCGCTGGGGAACGGAGTGCGCGTTCTTCGAGCGCCCGGTTCAGGAGAGTCGATTCTGCCCCCTATTAGGACTCGTTGAACCCACGATCTGGTGCCGGCGACACGGCCGACGGCTTTCAGCCGCTGGTGGGCGGAGAGGTGTTCGTGGTAGCGACGATCTGGTTCTGCGCAAACCCGACAGGATTTCAATGTGTCTTTTATTACCTCCGGCGTCATTGCTGGCTGGCGGCGTGTCATCGATAGTGGCAACACGCCCGATGAAACGATGCGCATCGACTGATATTCGGGTCATTCCAGGCACCTCGGGTGCCTATTCAGATGTTCAGGAGAGATGCGATGGCCACGATGACTTTTACCCGCCAAGACCCGCCGCAGTGGCTGCTTGATTTCTGGAAAGAGATTGACGACAAGACCTTTGGCAAGGGCTTCGACTGCTTCGCGCACGATGCCGTGTGCAACCTCGGCGTGGCCGACTGGCACGGCCGCGACACCATCCGCGAGAATCTTCGCCAGTTCATCGATCGCGGCTTCACCGCCCACCACGATGTCGTGGAGTATTGGGACGGCGGCTCGATCAAGGTGTTCCACGGCAAGGTGCGGATGACTTTCGACGATCCGGCCCTGCCGGTCGTGCGACCCGCGATGGCGCATTTTTTCTACATGGACGAGAACGATCCCACCAAGGTCAGGCGCTGGCTTGGTTCGGTCGGTCCAACGGCGTTTTGATGCGGCGCGGTGGATCATGCGATGCCGGAATGCACCGCATGATCCGTCCGGCGTCAATTCTTTGAACGAACACTCCAGGTGATATCGCATGTCCCTCCGACCAACTGACGCCGCCGTCGGCGGCGAACTGGGTGAACTGCTTCGTTACTGGCGTGGCACGCGCGGCAAGAGCCAGATCGAGTTGTCGCTGGATACCGGCGTGTCCCAGCGCCACCTCAGTTTCATCGAGAGCGGCCGCAGCGCGCCTAGCCGGCAGACCCTGATGAGTATCGCGCAGGGGCTGGAGGTGCCATTTCGCGATCGCAACCGTCTGCTGCTGGCTGCGGGTTTCGCGCCGATCTACGGCGAGGATGCCTGGAACGCCGACGAGATGGTGAGCGTAAACGCCGCGCTGGAACGCGTGCTTCGCCAGCACGAGCCATTTCCCGCGGTGGTGATGGATCGCTACTGGAACGTGCTCATGACGAACGCATCGACTCCGCGTTTCTTCAACTTGTTCATCGATCTCGAGGCGCGACCGAAGCCGCGCAACCTGCTGCAGCTGATGTTCGACCCCACCGGCATGCGTCCCTTCATTGCGCACTGGGATCGCACCGCGAAGAGCCTCATCCAGCGCGTGCATCGCGAGTCGGTAGGACACGTGGTCGACGAACGCACCCGGGATCTGCTCGCCACGCTGGTGGCCTACCCCGAAGTGGACGATGCCCCGAAGCTGGCCGACGCAGCGACACCGCAACCGACGCTGCCGATGATCCCGCTGAGCTTTGTCAGGGACGGCCGCACGCTGAGCTATTTCTCGATGGTGACCACGGTCGGCGCGCCACAGACCATCGCGGCGCAGGAGTTGCGCATCGAGTGTATGTATCCGGCGGACGATCAGACCGATACGCGGCATCGCGCGCTGATGGCCGGTGCAAAGAAGCCTTGATGCCAGTCAGAACGCCAGAGTGATCCCTCCAGAGTGATCCCTTGTTTCCGGCAATCCGCGATGGCGTGGAGACCGCACCGGTTTCAGTTCGGGGTGGTGCCGCTCGGTCAGCGAAAACGGTGCCAGGGACAATCTGATGACGGTCGGCATGGCTCTTGAATTTGCCTCTGACACGAATGGCACTGACTTAAGGGGCAATCCGACTCACAACCGTTCGCGCTGAGCGTAGCCCGCGCAGCGGGCGGAGTCGAAGCGACGCCAAGCCTAGACAGCCACTCGCCGGTATGTCCTTCGACTTCCTCGCTCCTCAAAGCTGTGTGAGCTTGCCCGGGTTTGATAGACACCTACCGCGGATCGTAAGGTTCACCCAGAGGTGGTCATCATGCCCAAACGTATACGTCGTCGTTTTACCGAAGAATTCAGGTCCCGCGCCGCGGCAATGGTCATCGAAGAAGGCCTGACGGTCTCGCGTGTGTGCGCGGACCTGGACCTGGTCGATAGTGTCCTGCGCCGCTGGATCGACGAGGCAAAGGGCATCCGCACACAGGAGCCACCAGCACAGCGCGTTGCC
>DATNGL010000010.1:0-15130 GCA_035605895.1 Rhodanobacter sp. | reverse complement strand
ACCCCCTCGACCACGTCGGCCTCGATCAGGACCTGCGTGCCGAGTTCCGGATGCGTGCCGGACAGGGCGTCGCCGACGTACAGCGCGGCGTGCGACCAGCTCGACTGGGTGACGTACTTGATCACGCCGCTGATGCGGCTGCTGCCTTCGACCAGCAGCACGTCCGCGTGTTTCAGCGACGCCTGCAACAGGTCGAAACGCGAGGTGCCGAAATGCATGTCCGTGCTGCGCGGTTTCGACAGAAAACGGGCCAGCGCGCGGCCAAGCCGATGCAGTGGATGGAACACGGTGTGCGCTCCCGGCAATTCACGGTATGCCGAGCTTAAGCCGCCCGCGGTTCCGCGTCAGCGTGTCCGAGGTCTGGCCGACCCGGCCCATCCGCTGGGCTTCGCGGAGCATGAACGTCATGCCTGCTTTACTGCGTGCTGGACTGTCACGAGGAATCTTCCATGAAAGTCGGATTCATTGGCCTGGGCGCGATGGGCAGCGCGATGGCCGGCAACCTGGTCGCAGCCGGCCATGCGGTCACGGTGTGGAACCGCTCGGCCCAGGCCTGCGGGCCGCTGGCTTCGCTGGGTGCCAAAGTCGCCTCCACGCCCGATCGCGCGGCGCAGGGCGAGGTGTTGTGCAGCATGCTGGCGGACGATCGGGCGGTCCGCGCCGTGATACTCGACAGCGGCCTGCTGGATGCGATGGATCGCGGTACCGTGCACGTGAACCACGCCACCATCTCGGTGGCACTGGCACAGGAATTGATGGCCGAGCACGAGCGACGCGGGCTGGGCTACGTGGCGGCGCCGGTGTTCGGTCGTCCCGACATGGCGGCAGCGGCGAAGTTGAACATCCTGGTGGCAGGCAAACCTGCGCTGGTCGAACAGGTGCGGCCGCTGCTGGAGGCGATGGGCAGTCGGGTCTGGCCGCTGGGCGAGGCACCGGAACGGGCCAACGTGGCCAAGGTCGCCGGCAACTTCATGCTGGCCAGCGCGATCGAGAGCATGGCCGAGGCCACCGCACTCACGCGTGCGTACGGGGTCAGCGCGGCGGATTTCCTCGAGGTGATGACCAGCACCTTGTTCGCGGCGCCCGCTTACCAGGGCTATGGCAGGCTGATCGCCGAGCAGCGCTTCAAGCCGGCCGGCTTTCCCCTGCCGCTGGGATTCAAGGATGTGGGACTGGCGCAGGCAGCGGCCGAGGCGGCGCGAGTGCCGCTGCCGTTCGCCGGGGTGCTGCGCGACAGCCTGCTCGAAGCGCTGGCCGCTGGCGATGAGGACCTGGACTGGTCGGCGCTGTCGCTGGTGGCGGCAAGGCGCGCGCACCTGGACGAGCGCAAATAGCCTTGCCGGTGGCTGGGAGCCCGGACGGTTTCTGCGGCCCAGGCCCCTAGGGCGACCAGGCGAGGCTGCCGTCGATCACGATGTGGCTGCGGCCGCCAACCCAGATGGCGTCGCCGTCGATGCGCACGATCAATTGTGCATCGTGACCGATTTCGCGGCCCTGGCTGACCTGATAGCCGCGTGCCAGCGGGCCGTCGGGTTCGGCATCGGCGATGTACGCGGCGATCAGCCCGTTGGCGGCGCCGGAAGCGGGGTCCTCGACGATGCCGACACCGGCCGGGAACGCGCGCACCACCAGTTGCCGCTCGCCCTGCGCGGCACGCGCAAACGCGCACAGACCCATGCTGTCGCTGGCCTGTGCCAGCGCGAGGATGGCGGCGTGATCGGGTTGCCACACGCGCAGGCCGGCTTCGTCCGCCATCTCGGCCAGCCACCAGCGCCGTCCGCCGTCGACCAGGGCCGGCGGCAGCGTGCCGCATTCGATCCCGGCCAGCGTGGCGGCCAGCAACGGATGCGCATCGCGGCCGGTGAGAAGCACGCGTTCGCCGGGCGATTGCAGCAGCAGTTCACGCCGGTCGGCATGGCCTTCCACCCGGATCGGCAGCACGCCGGCATCGCACTCCTGCCACAGCAGGCCATCGACTGGCGTGGCCAGCCCCGTCTCCAGCGCGGTGTGCGCACTGCCGATGCTCGGGTGGCCGGCGAACGGAATCTCCTTGTGCGGTGTGAAGATGCGCACCCGGTAGCTTGCCCGCGGGTCGGTGGACGGCAGCAGGAAGGTGGTCTCGACCAGTGCCGTCCAGCGCGCAAAGCGCTGCATCGCCGTCGTGGTCCACGCGTCCGCGCCAATCACCACGCCGAGGTGATTGCCGCCACCGGCGGTGGCGGCGAACACGTCAAGATGCAGGTAACGAAGCAGGCTCATGCGGTTCACCCGGCCGCCGGGTGGCGGCGCAAAGCGGCAGATGATAAAGCTGTAGCGGCGGTTCCGACACTGAGCAATGGCGATATCCATCGAGCGGCCCGGCATAAGCGCCGCGCCGAGCGCTGCCGGTCGACAAGCCCGGTTCGACACGCCAAGATGCCGACTTTTGCCAGTCCGCTGCGGAACCATCCATGCCGATCACCCTGGCCATCATTGCCATTACCGCCATCGTATCGTTCATCGCGTTCAACAACAGTCGGTTGATGAACGATCTGATCCTGTGGCCGCCGGCCATCACGCGCCAACGCGAGTATCACCGGCTGGTGACCTATGGCGTGGTGCACGCGGACCTGGGCCACCTGCTGTTCAACATGTTCACGCTGTTCTTCTTCGGGCGGGCGATGGAACCGTTCTTCACCGGCATGCTCGGTACGCTGGGTTTCGCGCTGTTCTACCTCGGCGGGCTGGTGATCTCGATCCTGCCGACCTATCTGAAGAACCGCAACAACCCGAACTATCGCAGCCTGGGCGCGTCCGGTGCGGTGTCGGCCGTGTTGTTTGCCTACATCCTGATTGCGCCCTGGCAGCAGATCATCGTGCTGGTGATACCGATGCCGGCGATCGTCTACGCGGTGCTGTACACGGCCTATTCGATCTACATGGATCGGCGCGGGCAGGGCAATGTCAATCACAGCGCCCATCTGTGGGGCGCCGCCTACGGCGTGTTGTTCACCATCCTGGTCAATCATCGCGTGCTGCCGCATTTCGTCGATGCCTTGTTGCACCCGGGCTTCTGATCCGCCGTGGCGAACTTGCGCGAATGTTGGCCGGCGCGCGTGCCGGCGAATGAACGGTTCGTGCAGTGCGTAATGCCGCATGTCGCCAAGGCGCGCATACTGGAGCCGGTTTTCATTTGCTCACCGCAGGAGAACGAACGCATGGCTATGACACGCAAGTCGGCAGCGAAGAAGTCCGCGGCAAAGAAAGCGCCCGCCAAAAAGGCTGCGCCGAAGAAAAAAGTATCGGCCAGCAAGGCATCGACTGGCGGCGCGGGCAAGTCGGCGCCACGCAAGGCGGCGGTGAAGGCGGTGAAGAAGTCGGCTGCCAAAAAGCCGGCTGCGAAGAAAGCGGCATCGCGCAAGGCGGCGCCAAAAAAAGCCTCGGCGAGGAAGGCCGTCGCAAAGAAGGCAACATCCAGCAAGAAGGCGACAAGGAAGCCCGCCGCAAAGAAGACTGCAACCAGGAAGACCGCAACAAAGCGGGTGGTGGCGAAGAAGCCGGCGGCCAAAAGGCCGACTGCCCGGAAAATGGCGCCGAAGAAGACCGCCCCGAAGAAGGCTGCGGTAAAAAAGGCCGTGGTGAAGAAGGTGGTGGTAGCCGGGCCCGTCGCCGGCAACACGCGGACGAAGCCCGTGGTGAAGAAGGCGGCGCCGCGCAAGCCCGCGGCCTTGAACGATGCACCGATCCGGCATATCAGCCCGGAAGAGGCGGTCGCCCATATCCAGGCCCTGCTCGATGCCAAGCACGAACGGGATCAACGCGGGCCAAGCTGGCCCGGTGCCAACCCGTCGCATCCTGCGCCAAATGCCGCGGACCTGCATCCGCCGGTGTCCGGGTCGGGTGGTGGCGGCGACGGCCCCGTGCTGGCAGCGCAGCGCAACGAGCAGGGCAAGCGCAAGGACTGACCGGTGCCCCGCACCCGGTGTGCTGTTCTCTCCGCAAGCACGTCGCGGCGGTACGGCGGCCGCTCAGGGTGAGTTCAAGCATCGTGGTCCAGCGTAGGGTCGTCATTCGCCGCGGAGGTGAATCATGAAGCGACAATTTGCTTGTTTCGCACTGGCGACCGCAGCAGCCGTGGCCTTGTCGGGCTGTTACTACGATCCCGGCTACAGCTACGTGCGCGGCTCGGGATATGCCGGCGATGCCTACTACGGCAGCGGCAGTACTTATTACGCCGCACCGAGCTATTACGACGGCTATTACCCGGGTTACTACGATGGCTATTACGGCTGCTGCTATGCGCCAGGCGTGAGCATCGGCATCAGCAGTGGCTGGTATGGCGGTTCGCGCTATCGCGGCTACCGCGGCCATGGCTATCGCGACTACCACGGGCAGTCCGCCTACCGCGGTCGTGGCGGCAGTGGCTGGCACGGTTCGACGGGTCATGGCGGTTCCCATGGCGGCGGGCGCGGATCGGGCGGCCATCACGACCATCATCACTGAGTGCCGCGGTGAATTCGCCGGTTCGTGCACAATCGCGGCATGCCCGGATTTCGACCGCCACCTCTTTTCACGGCTTTCCCTCGGCTCATCGCCATCGCGGCGATGAGCTTTTGGCTGTCCGCCTGCGGCAGTGTTCGCTTTTACGCCCAGGCCGTGCACGGGCAGGGCGAGTTGGTCGTGCATCGTCGCCCCATCGACAAGCTGCTGCACGACCCGCGGACCGATCCGGAGCTTGCCGCGCGCCTGCGGCTGGCACTGCAGGCGCGCCGGTTTGCCTCGCGACAACTCGGGTTGCCGGACAATCGCAGCTACACCGGCTACGTGCAGCTGGATCGCGCCTACGTGGTGTGGAACGTGTTCGCCGCGCCGCGCTACTCGGTGCAGGCGGTGCCGCAGTGCTTCCCGGTTGCCGGCTGCGTGGCCTATCGCGGCTGGTTCAGCGAGATGGCGGCAAAGGCCGACGCGGCGCGTCTGCGCGCCGATGGCGACGACGTGTGGATCGGCGGTGTGCCGGCGTATTCGACCCTGGGATGGTTCGCCGACCCGATCCTCTCCAGCATGCTGCGCTGGGGTGACGACGAATTGGCGAGCACCATCTTCCACGAGTTGGCGCATCAGTTGATCTACGTGAAAAGCGACACCTCGTTCAACGAATCGTTTGCCACCTTCGTCCAGCGGCAAGGCTTGCGCGCCTGGCGCGCCGCGCGCGGCCTGTCGCCGCAGGACGACGGCAACCAGGCGATGGACGATGGTTTCACCCGCCTGGTGCTGGATTTGCGCGGGCGCCTGAAAACCTTGTACGCGAGCGGTGTGGACGAGGCGGCGATGGCCGCGGGCAAGCAGCACGAGATCGCGGCGTTTCGCGAGCGCTACGAGGATTGGCGTCAGCAGCACTGGCCCGGCGACCACCGCTATGACGCCTGGGTGGCTCAACCGATCAACAACGCCCGCTTGCTGCCGTTCGGCCTGTATGACGAGTGGACGCCGGCATTTGCCGTGCTGTTCCAGCGCGCGGAACGCAACTGGCCTGCGTTCTACGCCGAAGTGCGCGCGCTGGCGCGGGAGCCGAAGGCGCGGCGCGACGGCGATCTGCAGGCGCTGTTGCCTTCCGGTCAGCGCACGGGTTCTACGGCGAGCGCCGCCCGTCGCGAATGACCGTCGCGCAT
This sequence comes from Rhodanobacter sp., assembly GCA_035605895.1. Lineage (GTDB taxonomy): Bacteria > Pseudomonadota > Gammaproteobacteria > Xanthomonadales > Rhodanobacteraceae > Rhodanobacter. The sequence continues at coordinate 9,482 of DATNGL010000010.1, read as the reverse complement.
GCCTGCGTCAAAACCTGCCGCAGCGACCAACCCGTGAACCATATGGGCGAATGTCTGCGGCGAGCATGCTGCTGTCCCGGTTCAGTGCCTGATGGTGGGCTCGATCTTGCGTCCAGCCATGTGCCGCAGGTAGGCCAGCAAGGCATCGAGGTCGGCGTCGGACAACGCTTGCCGGTCGAACCCCGGCATCTTCGCCTGAGGCCACAGGCGCAGCGATTGCGGGTTGCGCACATACGCCCGCAGCAGGTCGGTCCGCAGGTATTCGGTAGGGTTGTGCGGGATGTTCAGGTCCGGCCCGAGCCTGGCGTCACCTGCACCGTTCAGCGTGTGGCAGGCGAAGCAGGTGCGCTGGAACACCGCCAGACCATGCCGTATCGCGCTGTCGGCAGGCAGGGCGGGATCGGGCAGGATCGCCGGAAAGCGCATGGCGATGCTGTCGAGTTTGCGGATTGCGGCCAGCTGGTACGGCCACTGCTCGGGGCCGACCGCGGCGGCCTGCGGCCTGGTCCAGACGACGTAGAACGGCGCGGCGCTGCCGTGCTGGCCGGGCAGCGCAGGCCAGGGCCGATTCGGCTCCTCGATCGCCAGCCAGGCTTCGCTGCCATGCCGGTTCAGGATCAGCGTCGCAGGAATCTCGGCGGCGAAGCCATCGGCACCGACGAACTGCAGGTGATCGGTCGGCACGATGCCATGGAGCAAGTCGGCCAGAGGCACCGCCCGATACCGCATCGGACGCTTGAACGCCACATCGGCCGGCACGCCGACCGTTTGCACGTCGGGGCGCGCCAGCAGTGCAGCGGTCGACCAGTGGACGGTTCCGTGGCCCAGTTCGAGGGTCAGTTCGGCTGCCCGGAGCGGTGACAGAGTGCCCAGTACCAGCAGACTCAGGGTGAGCAGGCATTCGCCGATCGGCTTCATCAAACGCTCCGGATATCAAGAGGTTTCCGCAAGGACGTGATGCAGTGTATGCCGGCGGTCGCGTCTGCATCCGATCGTGGCGATTCGGCTGCAGACGCGCTTCCCTGTCGCCCCGCTGAACGTGATCCGGCGTGCACGTTGAACTCACAGTGACGAGGACACACTAACAGCACGTATCGCCGTGATGGCGACAGGAAGTGGCGCAAGTCACCGCGTTGCTGAGGGGCCGGCCTTACCTCCCCTGGAGGCCGCCTGACAAACCCCATCGGTCCTCCCCTGGCCGGTGGGGTTTTATTTTGTGTGCCCTGCCCGGCCGGAGGAAAGCATCGCGGCATGGATAATGGGTGTGCAGGACCTCCTTCCCGCCTGGCTCGCCGATGATCATTGAATCGCTGCTCGATACCGACCTGTACAAGTTCTCGATGATGCAGGTGGTGCTGCACCAGTACCCGGCCGCCCAGGTGGAATACCGATTCAAGTGCCGCACCCCGGGCATCGACCTGGTGTCCTGCATCGACGAGATCCGCGTCGAGCTGGCTGCATTGTGCCGATTGCGCTTCCGCACGGATGAACTGGACTACCTGCGCAGCTGGCGTTTCATCAAGAGCGATTTCGTCGATTTCCTGGGCCTGTTTCAGCTCAACGAGAAATATGTGGAGCTCGCCCCCTCGCCCGAGGTGCCGGGCGAGATCGAGATACGCATCCGCGGTCCGTGGCTGCACACGATCATGTTCGAGGTGCCGCTGCTGGCGATCATCAACGAGGTCTACTTCCGTCGCACCAGCGCGGGACTGGACCTGGGCACGGGACGCCGGCGCCTGCGCGACAAGATCGCGCTGCTGCGCGACACGCCGGATTATGCCGGCTGCCGGATCGCCGACTACGGCACGCGCAGGCGCCATTCGCGGACCTGGCAGGAGGAAGTGGTCACCACCTTGCGCGATGAGCTCGGTGCGCAACTGGCCGGCACCAGCAATGTCTGGCTGGCATGCAAGCTCGGCCTGACCCCGCTGGGTACGCTGGCACACGAATACCTGCAGGCGCACCAGGCACTGGGGCCGCGTCTGCGCGATTCACAGGTGGCCGCGCTGGAGGCATGGGCGCGCGAGTATCGGGGCGACCTGGGGATCGCGCTGTCGGACGTGTACGGGCTCGACGCCTTCCTGCGCGACTTCGACATGTATTTCTGCAAGCTGTTCGACGGCACCCGCCACGATTCCGGCGATCCGTTCGAGTGGGGCGAGAAGGTGCTGGCGCACTACCAGGCCAATCGCGTCGACCCGCGCAACAAGGTGCTGGTGTTCAGCGACGGCCTCGACATCCCGCGGGTGATGCAGCTGTACGCCCATTTCAGGGGACGCTGCCTGCTGGCCTTCGGTGTCGGCACCAATCTCACCAACGATGTCGGCCCCGCGCCGCTCAACATCGTGATCAAGATGATTCGCTGCAATGGCCAGCCCGTGGCCAAGCTGAGCGACTCGCCGGGCAAGAACATGTGCGATGACCTGGCCTACGTGGCATACCTGCGCCAGGTGTTCGAGATTCCCGCCGCACAGGGTTGAGCTTCGGCGGATTCGTCTACGGCAGGTCGCCGAAATCGACCCCGCCCCGGGCGGCATCGGCATTTTCGGCAGGTGTCCCGGGCGCATCGGCGTCGCCATCCACGCCGCCGCCGAACACCCCGGCCAGCAGCAACAACGAGAGCATGGCGGCGATCACGTGGAGCAAGGCGCCTTCTCCGGCACGATGGTTGGCCATCGAATTTAGCCGTCCATACGACCATGGACAAAGGAACGGGATGCATATGGATATGCCGCGCAGCGGCGGCGCCGAGCAAAGCATGCGCGGATAGCGTAGGCTGCCTGATTGACCTCTGTCTTCGGAGTACCGCCATGACCAGCATCTACGATTTCACCGTGAACGACATCGACGGCAAGCTGCGCTCGCTGGCCGAGTGGCGCGGCAAGACGTTGCTGGTCGTCAATGTCGCGTCCAAATGCGGATTCACCCCGCAGTACCAGGGGCTGGAAACGCTGTGGCAGGACCAGCGCGATCGCGGCCTGGTGGTGCTCGGTTTTCCATGCGACCAGTTCGGCCACCAGGAGCCGGGCGACGAGACCGAGATCAAGAACTTCTGCAGTACCCAGTACGACGTCACCTTCCCGATGTTCGCCAAGATCGAGGTCAACGGCGAGCATGCCGACCCGCTGTACAAGTGGCTGAAGAGCGAAGGCAAGGGCATCCTCGGCAGCGAGTCGATCAAGTGGAACTTCACCAAGTTCCTGGTCGATGCGGATGGCCAGGTGGTGAAGCGCTACGCCTCCACCGACACGCCGGAGAAGATCGGCAAGGACACGCTGGCCCGGCTGGGCGGTTGATCGGTCGCGGTCAGTCGCGGTCGCGGTAGTTCGCCAGCAGCACCGCGATCGCATCGATGTCGCTGCCGGCGCCGGGTGCGCCGTCCGGGCGCTGGTAGTTGTTGAGCATGATCGCGAACGCCAGTCGCTCGCCCGCCGCGCTGGTGACATAGCCGGCCATGCAGTGCACGTAGGTCATGCTGCCGGTCTTGGCGTGCACGTTGTCCTCGGCCGCGGTGCCGCGCATGTGGCCGAGCAGGGTGCCGTCGACGCCGGCGATCGGCAACGCCTGGCGCAGCATCTCCGCATACGGCTGCGCGGCGAGGTAGGTGAGCAGGCGCACCAGTGCATCGGGCGTGACCAGGTTGCGCCGCGACAGCCCGGTGCCTTCGCCGATCAACGCCGCCGATGACGGAATGCCGATCCGCACCAGCAACTGGTCGAGCGCCTTGATGCCGTCATCCTGCGTCGACACGAAAGCCGTCGGCGCGGTGTCGTCGCCGGCCTGCGCCCGTGCGCCGACGCTCAGCAGCAGGTTCTGCAGATAGAGGTTCTGCGACCGTTTCAGGCCGCGCTGCAGGATCTGCCACAGCGGTGGCGACAGCACTTCGCCCAGCACGTCGGCATGCCGCAGCAGGTCGCTGTCGTCCTGCGGCCAGTGCAGCACCTGCAGCTTGCCGGTGAGCCGGATGCCGTGGCGCGCCAGCGCCTCATGCAACTGCCGGCCGGCCACCCGTGCCGGGTCCGCCATCGCCAGCTTGAAGTCCTGTGCCGGGGCATTCGCCGCGATGGTACCGAACGCGTACAGCGTGTCGGCTCCCGGTGCGCGGTACAGGTTGATCTCGCCCGGCGTGCGCGGCAGGATCGTGGTGAGCTGGCCGAGCACGTCCGGTTTCGCTTCGACCGGGTCGAAGGCCAGGCTCGCCGGAAGGCCGACAGCGCTGCCCGGACGGGCCGTGATGCGGACGATGTTTTCCTGCACGCTCAGCGCCGAGGCGGGTACCGCGAACCAGCTCTGCAGATCGCCGGCCTCCCAGCCGGTGCCGAACGGCGGCCCGGCGAAATAGCTGTCGTCCGCAATCAGGTCGCCGTGCACGAGTTTCACGCCGCGTGCCGCCAACTGGCTGGCCAGCTGATCGGCCCAGTCGACGCTGCCGTCCGTGCCCAGGGTCGGGTCGCCCATGCCGCGCAGGATCAGCGGGCCGTTCAGGCGACCCTGGCGAATCCCTCCCCGGGCCAGCAGGCGCGTGGGAATCCGGTACTGCGCACCCAGCGTGGACAGGCTCAGCGCGGCGGTGAACAGCTTCGCGGTGGACGCCGGTTGCAGCAGGCGGTCGGCTCGGTGTGCGTACAGCGTGCGGCCGCTGTCCAGCGAGACCACCGCGATGCCCCAGCTGGCCGCGGCAAAGCGGGGCTGCCCGATCAAGCCATCGATCTGTGCCGCCAGCCCTGCGCGGGTGATGGCTGCGGGCGTCGTCGCGGCCATCGTCGTCATCGGCATGAGCGCGCAGATGACGGTCAGTACGCAACCGGACAGGCGGCGCCGGCGTGGCAGCGGGATCATGGCCACAGTATCGCCAATCCCGGCAGGATCTGCAGGGACGTTTTGCCGTGTTCTGGTAACCTTGCGCGCTCGTGTCGGCACCTGGCCGGCGGACTTGAACCTATTCGCGAGACCCACATGCAGATCACCCGGAACTCCGTTGCCGCCTTCCACTACACGCTGACCGACGACCAGGGTCAGGTCATCGACAGTTCCGCAGGCCGCGATCCGCTGGCCTACCTGCATGGCAGCGGCCAGATCGTGCCCGGCCTGGAGAAGCAGATGGAAGGCCGTTCGGCGGGCGACAAGTTCAGCGCCGAGGTCGCGCCCGAGGAGGGCTATGGCGTGCACCATCCCGAGTTGATGCAGGAAGTGCCGCGCGAGGCGTTCCAGGGCGTCGAGGACATCCGGCCCGGCATGCAGTTCCAGGGTCGCGGCCCGCAGGGCGAGATCAATGTCACCGTGACCAGGGTCGAGAACGAAAAGGTCTTCATCGACGGCAACCATCCGCTGGCCGGCAAGACCCTGCATTTCGCCATCGAGGTGGCCGATGTGCGCGAAGCCAGCGCGGAAGAGTTGCAGCACGGCCATGTGCACGGCGCCGGCGGTCATCACCACTGAGTGCAGCGTTGCGGCGCGACCGCGCCCCGGGCATGACAAGGGCTCGGCGATGTGAGTCGCCGCCGGGCCCTTGTTTTTGTGAGTACCTCAGTACCAGTCGAGCAGCGAAATGCCCACGCCGAGGTAGGTGGCGTTGTGGTTGTAGTCGATCAGGCTCTCGCCGTAACCCTTGAACAGTTCCGCATAGCCGCGCAGGTTGCCGGCGAGCGGGAAGCTCCAGCTGAAACGGGCCGAGCCGTGTTGCCGGCTGCCGCCGCGGAACGAGTCGCGCAGGGTCAAACCGAATTCCTGGCCGCGCCATTCGTGCACGATATCGACCTCGCCGCGGCCCGCATAATCGCTGATGTCGGGGTTGTCGTCGGTGCTTCCGGATTCGGGTATGCGCCACCATGGTCGGAACATTACCGTCCAGCCCGCGCGCTCGAAACCCACGTTCGCGATGATCCGGTTCCAGCCACGCGACAGCGGATTGCCGCGCCCGTTGGATTGATGATCCAGGCCGATGCCGAGCAACCTGCCATCCCAGCCCAGCACCCGGTAGTCGGTACTGAAGACCAGGATGGCCTCGGGTTCGTAGTCGGTCTCGCGAAACGGGCGCGACTGCTCCGTGTTGTAGATCTGCCAGCGCGACGATTGCGTGTAACCCACCCACAGGTCGCCGGCGTCGCCGAACACGCCTTGCCAGACCTTGGTCTTCAGGCTGAGCTGGAACTTCGACTCGACGTTTTCCATGGGCTCGGCAGCGGCCACCGTGTTGTCGGGGTTCGGACTGTGCGGCCGGCTGTTCTGGTTGCTGCTGGCAAAGAGCGGCAGCACGTAGACGGGCTTGTAGCCACGGATATTGAACGTGCCCAGCTTGCTTTCCGGCGACAGCTCCCAGCGACTGTCCAGCAGGGACAGCGGAGTGGCCACCGCGTTGTTGCTTGTGGCGACCGTCGCGGATGCGCCCGCCCGATCGTGGCCGAACATGCCAGTGGCTGGCGCGACCTGCACCTGCCGTTTTTGCGCGGCGGGAAGGTTCACGCGACCGGTCGCCTGGTCGTAGCAGGCCAGGCGTTGTGCGTCGCTTTCGATCGCGGTGCAACCGCGGATATCGGTGGGGTCCGGATTCTGCGCGCGTGCCGTCGCGGCCATCATCCAGCATGCCAGTGCCGCGCACGCGGCGGCCGAATGAAATCTCATGGGAATTTCCGAATCTGGAATGGACCGCTCGCCGGATGCAGCAGGTTCGGTTCGGGCGTGGTCGCGAGTTTATCCGGGACCGTGAAGGCATGCTTCACGCGAACCCCCCGGGCCATGCCAAACGGGCCATGCCGGCGACGGCATGGCCCGTCATTCACGCTGCATCCTGCTATTGGAGCTGCTTTGCCCAGCGCTCGTACTCGGACTTGCTGATCTTGCCGTCCTTGTTGGTATCGGCGTTGAGGAAGTCGTTCGCCAGCGGCGGGTAAGAGTCGGCCTGCTCGGCGCTGATGCTCTTCCCGCCGCCGGCCAACTGCGTGAAGTCCGGCGCCGGAGCGATCGTCGGGGCCGGAGCCGGCACGCTGTTGACGACCACCTGGCCTTGCGGCGTCTGGTAGGTGGCGGAGCTGGAGCCGGATGCTGCCGTTGCCGACGAAGCTGCCGGGGCCGGGGCATCCTGCGCGAGCGCGACGCCACCAGACAGCAACGCGGCGGCCATCAGGCCGTGGAACAGGGAAGTGCGAGGTTTCATGATGATTACTCCATGCCAGAATGTGTGCCTGACTTGCCCGAAGCCACAGTGGCTTCATCGCGTCCCGCGTCCAGGCTGGTTGCCGAACTCGACTCAATGCAGGCTAGCAACTGATGTGTATAGGCCAGCTCAAGATCAAGGTCACGAATCCGTGAAGACGGCATGCCGTTGAGCGTGGCTTCAGCTGCGCCGCCATCGTTGAGCCTGCAGCAGGCACGCCTGCTGCAGCTGGCCGCGCAGGGTCTGCTGCAATTGCCGCGGCGACGCGCCCGGTGCGGTGACGTGGTGGCCGCGATCGAACGCATGCGGCTGCTGCAGATCGACACTATCCACGTGGTGGCGCGCAGCCCCTACCTGGTGCTGCACGCCAGGCTCGGCGACTATCCGATGGAATGGCTGGACGAGGCATTGGCCGGGGGCCGCCTGGCCGAGTGCTGGGCGCACGAGGCCTGTTTCGTCAGCGCCGCGGATTTCGCGTGGCACCGCGCGTGGCGCGACCAGCGCGGGAACCACTGGGCGCACCGGCACGCGGAGCGGATGCATCGCGAGCAACGCAGCGGCATGGATGGCTTGCTCGAAGGGATTCGCGCCTCCGGTCCGGTACGCGCCGCGGACTTCGCGCGGACTGAAGGCAAGGGCGAATCGGGCTGGTGGGCGTGGAAGCCCGAGAAGCGCTGGTTGGAGGCGTGGTTTGCGCTGGGTGAGCTGATGGTGCTGAGGCGCGAGCGGTTCCAGCGTGTCTATGATCTGGCCGAGCGCGTGCTGGCGCAGCTCGATCCGTCGCTCGATCCGGCGGTGACGAGGTTGTCCAGCGCCGATTTGCGGCGGCGCTTCATTCTCGACAGTGTGCGTGCACTGGGCGTGACCCAGGCTGCATGGGTTGCCGACTATTTCCGGCTCAAACCTCGGGTGACCGAACATGAGCTGGCGCCGCTGCTGGCGACCGGCGAGCTGCTGGCGGTACCGGTGCAGGGTTGGAAGGTTCCGGGCTATGTGCATCGCGACCATGCGGAGCTGCTCGATCGCGCGCTGCGGGGACGCCTGCGCACCACCCGGACCGCACTGCTGTCGCCGTTCGATCCGCTGGTGTGGGATCGCACGCGACTGCAGGCGATGTTCGATTTCGAATACACCATCGAGTGCTACACGCCGGCGGCGCGCCGTCGCTACGGCTATTTCGTGCTGCCGATCCTGCACCGCGGCCGCCTGGTCGGCCGGCTGGATGCCAAGGCGCACCGCAGCGACGGCGTGTTCGAAATCAAGGCGCTGCACCTGGAGCCCGGCGTGGCGATCGAACCGGGGCTGCCGAGGGATCTGGCCGGGGCGATCGTCGAGACCGCGCGCTGGCATGGCACGCCCGAAGTGCGGGTGACCCGCACCCGGCCAGCGACGCTGGCCCGGCTGCTGCGCGCCGAACTGCGGCAGCTCGACTGATCAGCCCGGCATGTCAGGGCGAGCTGGCTGCCGGGGCAGGGTTTGCCGCGCACGACTTGCCATGCAGGGCATCGCGCAGGCTGCGTGCCAGCGAGTTGCAGCGTTCGGCCAGCTGCGGGCGGACGTCCGGGTTTTGCGAATCGCGCAGCAGGTTGGTGCGCATCGCCTCGTAGCGTGACTGCAACTGGTCCGGCGCAAAGATCCCGGCGGCACGGTGGCAGGCGAGATAACTGGAAAGATAATCGTCGCAAGCCGCGATGCCGGTCTGATCCGGCAGCGCCGCCTCATTGGTCCTGGCCTGGCTGGCGGCATGGTGCTCAGGTCGCGTGGTGGTTGCCGCGCCCGCCCCGGTCGCGCTGGTCGAGCGCGTGGTTGTCACGGGCGTCGTCGGTCGGGTGGTTGGGTGCTTGGCGCAGCCGGCAAGCAGCACGCCGGCAATCATCGTCGCAGCCAGGGCCATGCGGGGCAAAGTGGGCATGATCGACTCTCCTGTAACGGTCGGATAGGCCGAAAGCCCGATAACCGGCGGGGCTTGTACGGGTTGCCGCCACTAGACAGGATGCGAGGTAAAGAAAATCTGAATTTGTCGCGTTTCTGCGCGGACCCGGCCATTTGTCGCGGTGACCCTGTCACTGCGGCAATCCAGCCCTGGCGCGGCTTGCGGGCCGGAAGGCGCCCCGGGAAGGGTCCGAAGCCGGGGGCGGGGAAACCCGACTTCGGCTTCGGGTTTCCGGGCCTCCGATAATCGTTCTGCCGGACGGCTTGACAAATCACTTTTCTTTCAAAAATCCGTTATGCTTGGGTCGCTGCGTCTGCTCGGCCACGTGTGTGCCCACTGGGGATTTCCTGAATCCGTCTGTTGCACCCGACCTTGGCATGCTCAGTAAACCGTCGG
>DATNGL010000009.1:0-44469 GCA_035605895.1 Rhodanobacter sp. | reverse complement strand
CAGCTGGGCGCGCGCCTGCTCGTCCAGGTGATGGCCGGGCTGCACGGTGTTCATCATCACCAGGCCGATCGCCACGGCGATGCCCATGTTGAGGAAGAACAGCAGGAACGTACGTCCGGCGAGCGGGCCGAGCCGGTCCAGTCGGCCGAGCTGGGCCACGCCCGAGGCCAGCGAGCTGAACACCAGCGGGATCACCACGAAGAACAGCATGCGCAGGAAGATCTGCCCGAACGGGTCGAACACCGCGGCGGAGATCTTCTGCATCAGCGCCAGCGTGGGCGGATGCCACTGGCCGATGCCCAGCGTGGCCACGGCAGCGACCACGCCGATCACCAGGCCCCACAGGATGCGTTTCGCGAGAGGAGTCGATGTGCTCATGGCTCGAATGTACGGGGCGGCGGCGGATTCGTCACGCAGGAATTTGCGCCCCGGCCGCCGACTGTGCCGGGATACGTCCGGACCGCAGCGACACGGGTGCCAAAGGTCCAATCCCGGCGATACGCCGCCGTAGGCTAAAATGGGTGTTTTACGGAGGCGACATGACACAGCCAGCATCCCCGGGCGCGCGTTTCCGCGCGGCCCTCGCCGCCGAGCCGCCGCTGCAGGTCATGGGCGCGATCACCGCCTATGCCGGCATGATGGCGAAACGCGTGGGCTACAAGGCGCTATACCTGTCCGGCGGCGGCGTGGCCGCCAACTCGCTGGGCATGCCGGACCTGGGCATCAGCACGATGGAGGACGTGCTCACCGACGCACGCCGCATCGTGGATGCCACCCAACTGCCGCTGCTGGTCGATATCGACACCGGCTGGGGCGGCGCATTCAACATCGCGCGCACGATCCGTTCGTTCGAGCGCGTCGGCGTGGCCGCCGTGCACATGGAGGACCAGGTCGGCCAGAAGCGTTGCGGCCATCGTCCGGGCAAGGAAGTGGTGTCGAAGGGCGAGATGGTCGATCGGGTCAAGGCGGCGGTGGATGCGCGCACCGATCCGGCTTTCGTGATCATGGCGCGTACCGATGCAGCCGCCGTGGAAGGCATCGACGCGGCGATCGATCGCGCCTGCGCCTACGTCGAGGCCGGTGCCGACATGATCTTTCCCGAGGCAATGAAGACACTGGCGGACTACCGCAGGTTCAAGGCCGCGGTGAAGGTGCCGATCCTGGCCAACCTCACCGAATTCGGCTCCACCCCGTTCTTCACTACCGACGAATTGCGCGAAGCCGGCGTGGACATCGCGCTGTACTGCTGTGGTGCCTATCGCGCGATGAACAAGGCCGCGTTGAACTTCTACGAGACTGTGCGCCGCGAAGGCACCCAGAAAAACATCATCGACACCTTGCAGACGCGCGATGAGCTGTACGACTTCCTCGGTTACCACGCCTACGAGGACAAGCTCGACGCGCTGTTTGCGGAAGGCAGCGAGGGTTGAGTGGTCATGCCGGAATTGCCGCCGAATCCTGAAGAGAACACTCTGGCAGCGGTGGATCGCCGCGTCCGTTGGGACGCACTGGCGGCGATCATTGCCGCGCTGATCGGTCTGCTGGCGTTGTGCGTATCCGGCTACACCGCGTATATCCAGCGCCAGCAGGTGCGCGCGCAGGTGTGGCCGTACCTGATAAGTGGCAACAACGATCTGACCCAGTCACTGACCGTGGGCAACAAGGGTGTGGGGCCGGCGGTCGTACACAGCGTTCAGGTCAGGATCGATGGAAAACCGCAGACGGACTGGAATCACCTGATGGCGGCATTGGGGTTGCCGCCGCACCACTTCATCCAGGAGACGGTCAACCACGACGTGTTGAGCCCTGGCGAGGAAATGCAGGCCATTCGTTTCCCCGACAAGGATCTCTGGGAACGTTTCCACGCCGCGGCATTGGATCGAATGGCGATGGACATCTGTTTCTGCTCGACATTGGGCGAGTGCTGGATCTCCGAGAACAGAAATCTCATTGGCTCCAGCTCGATGCCGTTGCAGGTGAAGATGAAGCCTGTCGACCGGTGTCCGCGCCTGCAGCCAGCGGAAGTGTTCAACAATTGAGAGGAAGGATGCGATGAGCGACAACGCACAAGTTCTACCCAAGCCCAAGAAATCCGTCGCCCTGTCCGGCGTGGCCGCAGGCAACACCGCCCTGTGCACCGTGGGTCGCAGCGGCAACGACCTGCACTACCGCGGCTACGACATCCACGACCTGGCCGCCAGGGGCTGCTTCGAGGAAGTGGCCTACCTGCTGGTGCACGGCGTGCTGCCGACCTGGACCGAGCTGAACAACTACCGCTCGCGCCTGAAGCGCCTGCGCGGCCTGCCGGCACCGGTCAAGGCCGCGATGGAACTGCTGCCGGCCGCCACCCATCCGATGGACGTGCTGCGCACTGGCTGCTCGGTGCTCGGCACCGTGCTGCCGGAGAAGGACGACCACAACGTCACCGGCGCGCGCGACATCGCCGACCGCCTGATGGCCAGCTTCGGCTCCATGCTGCTGTACTGGTATCACTTCAGCCACAACGGCAAGCGCATCGAGACGCAGACCGACGACGACTCGATCGCCGCGCACTTCCTGCACCTGCTGCACGGCAAGAAGCCCAGCGACCTGCACGCGCAGGCGCTGGACAAGTCGCTGGTGCTGTACGCCGAGCACGAGTTCAACGCTTCCACCTTTGCCGCTCGCGTCATCGCCGGCACCGGTTCGGACATGTATTCGGCGCTCACCGGCGCGATCGGCGCGCTGCGCGGCCCGAAGCACGGCGGTGCGAACGAGGTGGCGATGGAGATCATCGCGCGCTATCGCAACGCCAATGACGCAGAAGCGGACATCCGCGCCCGCGTCGAGCGCAAGGAAATCATCATCGGCTTTGGCCACCCGGTCTACACGGTGTCCGATCCGCGCAACGAGATCATCAAGGAGGTCTCGCGCAAGCTGTGCATCGATGGCGGCAACCCGACCCTGTTCGACGTCTCCGAGCGGATCGAGAAGGTGATGGCCGAGGTCAAGAAGATGTTCCCGAACCTCGACTGGTTCTCGGCCAGCGCGTACCACATGATGGGCGTGCCCACCGCGATGTTCACGCCGCTGTTCGTGATCGCGCGCACTTCCGGCTGGAGCGCGCACGTGATCGAGCAGCGCGAGGACGGCAAGATCATCCGCCCCAGCGCCAACTACACCGGCCCGGAAGACCAGGCCTACGTGCCGATCGACAAGCGCTGAGCTGAGTACCTGGCGAAAACGGACACGGAGCCGTGCGGCTCCGTGTCCGCGGGGGTGGGTCTGGTTCAGAGTCCTTCGGCCTGCACCGCGGCCAGCATGAGGATGCAAAAAAACGCGACGCGCCGGCGATTGAGATGAGACCGCGTGGCCGATGGCCCGCGCGGTCTCATTCCGATGCGGTGGGGACGCGATGTTCCGCCCACCAGCCCAGCCCGCAGATGCCGATCACCAGCACCGCGTCCAGCGCCCAGACTGCCCACCCGTGGCTGTCGAACCACGGGTCGACCAGATGGTCGCTGGAAATCATTCGTGCGGACGTCCAGGCGATGGCTGCGGCGCCAACGTAGACGATGATCGGGAACCGTTCGATCAGCTTCAGGATCAGGGTCGAGCCCCAGACCACCAGCGGCACGGTGATCAGCAGGCCGGTGATCACCAGGCCCAGGTGGCCCTTGGAGGCGCCGGCAATCGCCAGTACATTGTCCAGCCCCATCAGGGCGTCGGCCAGGATGATCGTGCGCAAGGCCTGCCAGAAGGTATGGGCGGCGCGGATCTTCGGATCACCATCGGTACGATGGCGCAGCAGATTCCAGGCGATCGGCAGCAACAGCAGACCGCCCGCCAGCAGCAATCCGGGCAGTTTGAGCAGATACACCACGATGGCGGTAAGCAGGAAGCGCACCGCAATGGCGCCGAAGGTGCCCCAGAACACGGCCCTGGTCTGCAACTCCTTGGGCAGGCGGCTTGCCGCCAGCGCGATGACGATGGCGTTGTCGCCGGCCAGCACCAGGTCGAGCAGAATGATGGCCAGGAGGCCGGAGAGAACGTCGGAGTTGAGAAAATCCATGCGGGGCACCTTGCGCGTCAGACAATGCAGTGACCACGGACGCGCGCGGCCCGTGGCCACCGCAAAAGTCTCGCTCGCAGCAAGGCTGCCGTCGTGACCGGGGCGAGGCGTCGCCCGTGCTGACGATCACGGCACCGGGGCAGACTGGGACCTGCCGCGGGAACTACTCCCTTTTGGGGTATGCGGCGATTGTTGCGGGGCATCTGCCTTGGGGTCAAGACACTGGACGTGCGCCAGTCGGCTAAAATGCCGGTTTTCCCTGCCGCGAGATTCCTCATGAGTGCGCACGACATCCGTTCCGCCGTCCGTCCCGATCCCGACCAGCCGCTGGTCGACATCGCCAATTATGTGGCTGACTACAAGATCGAGTCGAAGGAGGCGTACGACACCGCGCGCTACATGCTGCTGGATTCGCTCGGCACGGCGATGCTGGCGATGAAGTTCCCGGAATGCGTGAAGCACCTCGGTCCATTGGTGCCCGGCGCCACGCTGCCGGGCGGTGCACGCGTGCCGGGCACCAGCCATGAGCTGGACCCGGTGCAGGCGGCATTTGCGATCGGTACCCAGATCCGCTGGCTGGATTTCAACGACACCTGGCTGGCCGCCGAGTGGGGTCATCCGTCGGACAACCTCGGGGCGATCCTGGCCGTGGGCGACTACCTCAGCCGCAAGGCCGAGCGGGAAGGCGGCCAGGCGTTCACCGTACGCGACGTGCTGGGCTACGCCATCAAGGCACACGAGATCCAGGGTTGCTACGCCTTGCTGAACAGCTTCAACCGCGTCGGCCTGGATCACGTGATCCTGGTGCGCCTAGCCTCGACGGCGGTGGCGACCGCGATGCTCGGTGGCGACAGGGAACAGATCACCACGGCCGTGTCGCACAGCTGGATCGACAATGGCGCGTTGCGTACCTATCGCCATGCGCCGAACACCGGGCCGCGCAAGAGCTGGGCTGCCGGCGACGCGTGCCGCCGCGCGGTCACCCACGCGATCAATGCCGTCGATCGCGGCGTGGTCGGCTACCCGTCGGCGCTGTCGGCGAAGACCTGGGGTTTCTACGACGTCGCCTTCGGCGGCAAGCCGTTCGAGTTCGAGCGTCCGTTCGGCAGCTACGTGATGGAGAACGTGCTGTTCAAGATCAGCTATCCGGCCGAATTCCATGCGCAGACTGCGGTCGAGTGCGCGATGAAGCTGCATGGCGAGGTCGCCGGCAAGCTCGATCAGGTCGAGAAGATCGTGATCGAAACGCAGGAAGCGGGCTGCCGCATCATCGACAAGACCGGTCCGTTGGCGAACTATGCCGACCGCGACCACTGCATCCAGTACATGGTCGCCGTACCGTTGATCTTCGGCAGGCTGGTGGCCAGCGACTACAACGACGACGTGGCGGCCGACCCGCGCATCGACGCGCTGCGCGACAGGATGAGCGTCGTGGAGAACCCGCAGTTCACCCGCGATTACTTCGACCCGGCCAAGCGCTACATCGGCAACTCGGTGCAAGTGTTCTTCAGGGACGGCAGCAGTACCGGGAAAGTGTCGATCGATTATCCGATCGGTCACCGCAAGCGGCGCGTCGAGGGCATACCCGTCCTGCTGCAAAAATTCGAAGCGGCCATGCGCGGGCATCTTCCGGCGCATCGGGTCAAGGCGATCATGGCGGCGACCAGCGATCCGGCCAGGCTGGACGCGATGCCTTTGCAGCAGTTTCTTGGGCTCTTCACGTTGTAGAGACGACACAAGTGGAAGATCGAACCAGTCGGGTATCTGGCGGAGTCATTGCGGGGAGGCACTCGTGGCCTCTTCGGTGAGCTGGTATTGGTCTCTGCCCGGCTTGATCCTTTCCTGAACGCTGTTTCACTGAATGCAGGTTGTCAAGATGTTAAATGGCCACCTGCTTAACGTTTTTGCTACACTGCCCGCCGCTGGCCGCAGGAACGCCAAGCAGGGGCTGCAGAAGCTCTGAGAGACTTGAGTAAAAGTTCTGACGCGCGACTTCCGATTTGGGGTCGAACGGACGCGAAAACCTAATAATTGAGGAGACACCTGATGAAACGTAAGGGCTTGTACTTTCTGATCGCGCTGGCCCTGGGCGGCGTAGGTGCCGTTCATGCGCAGGACACCACTGCCGCCCCCGCCGACGCGTCCAGCAGCGCGGCAACCTCGTCCTACGACGGGCGTTGGTATATCGCCCCGACCGTGGGCGCCTACTTCAATGACCACAAGCGCGACACCAACAGCCGCCAGATCTATTACGGGCTGGGTTTCGGTCGTTTCTTCACGCCCAACATGTCGATCGACGCGTTTGTCGACCGCACCAAGCGCAAGATGGACAACGGCCCGGCCAACGGTGGCGGTCACAGCCAGAATTCGTGGGCCAGCACCAATATCGGTGCCACCGCGCGGTTCTATGCGGGTGACTGGAACGCCTGGCGCCCGTATGGTTTGGTCGGGTTGATGGGCAGCCATCATCAGAACATGTTCGACCACGGTTGGGCTCCTGCCGCCGAACTGGGTGGCGGCGTGTCCAAGACCGTCTCGGACAGCTCGGACATCCGTCTGGAAGCCGGCTATCGCTACGACTGGGACAACAAGACCAACCCGAACAAGAGCGGTTACGGTGACTGGTTCCTCGGCTTCAGCGTGGTTTCGCGCTTTGGTGCCCCGGCTGCTGCCCCGGCTCCGGCCGTGGCCCCGGCTCCGGCCCCGGCCGATTGCTCGACCATGGACAGTGACCATGACGGCGTGAACGACTGCGACGACAAGTGCCCGGACACGGCTGCCGGCACGATCGTCGGCCCCGACGGTTGCCCGCAGAAGGTCGTGATCGATCTGCGCGGCGTGAACTTCAAGTTCGACCGCCCGAAGGTCGGCGAGACCGACATCTCCAAGTCGCTGGCCGTGCCGACTGCCGACTCGATCTCGGTGCTGAACCAGGCCGTCGATACCTTGCAGCGTTACCCGCAGGTGCATGTGACGGTTGCCGGTTACACCGACTCGAAGGGCACCGACGCCTACAACCAGAAGTTGTCCGAGCGTCGCGCGCAGATCGTGTACGACTACCTGACCAGTCATGGCATCGATGCCAGCCGTCTGGAAGGTCCGATCGGCCACGGCGCGAGCGACCCGATTGGCGACAACGCGACCGATGCAGGCCGCGCGCAGAACCGTCGCACGGAGCTGCAGGTCAAGCAGTAATCGGACCTTGCGGAAGTAGCATGGAAAAGCCCGGCTCCGGCCGGGCTTTTTTTGTTTGCGCGATGGAGGACCTGCTGTCGTGCAATCATCGGGATCAGCGGCTTGATCACGAGTCCGTTTCACTCCGGCACCAACCGACACTCCCGCACAATGCCTCGACAACCGCCCGGATCCTCCCGTTCAATCACTTCTTCGACAAAGCCGCCGAGGCATGGCCTGGCCCGCGTGCTGTCGAAGCTTGGCGTTTGCTCGCGGAGCCAGGCCGAGCATTGGATACGGGATGGCCGCGTCAGTATCGATGGTTCGATCGTGCTCGATCCTTTCCATCCGACCCTGCTGGGCCGGGATCGCGTTGCGTTGGATGGCGAGGCCCTGAAATCCGCCGAATGCACCTACGTGCTTTTCAACAAGCCACGTGGGCTGGTTGTCAGCAAGGCAGACGAGAAGGGGCGCGACACGGTCTACTCGGCGCTGGCATCAGCTGGCCTGCCATGGCTGGGCCCGGTGGGTCGACTGGACAAGGCCAGCGAAGGACTGCTCCTCCTCACCAACGATACGATCTGGGCTGCGGGGATCACCTCGCCATCGACCCGTCTCGGCAAGACTTACCATGTGCAGGTCGCGGGCCGACCGGATGCAGCCGTCCTGTCCAGCATGCTCTCGGGCATCAGCGACAACGGCGAACTGCTGCGGGCCCGAAGCGTGGCGCTGCTGCGCGCGGGGGAGAAGAATGCCTGGCTGGAAGTGGTGCTGGACGAAGGGCGCAACCGTCATATCCGCCGGCTGGCGGCCGCGCTGGGCCACGATGTGTTGCGACTGATCCGCGTTGCGGTCGGGCCAGTGCCCTTGGGCGACCTGCCCAAGGGGCAGTGGCGGCACCTGAGCGTCGAGGAAGTGCGGGCATTGGATATCCGTACCAGGTCGTCGTGACGGATGAGACGGCTTGGCGCTTCTCCCTAGCGCCGAATGCCGATCAGCCTTTGAGAATGCCAAGCTTCCGTCCGACCTTGGTAAACGCCGCGATCGCCTGATCCAGGTGCGCACGCGTGTGGGCCGCGCTCATCTGGGTGCGGATGCGCGCCTGGCCCTGCGGTACCACAGGGTAGAAGAATCCGGTGACATAGATGCCTTCTTCCAGCAGGCCGGCGGCCATGGCCTGAGCCTGCTTTGCATCGTGGATCATCACCGGCACGATCGGATGCACGCCCGGCTTGATGTCGAAACCGAGCGCAGTCATCCGCTCGCGGAAGTAGCGGGTGTTTTCCTTGAGCTTCTCGCGCAGGTCGCCGGCGCTGGCCAGCATGTCGAATACCTTGATCGCGGCGGCGACCACGTGCGGCGGCAGCGAATTGGAGAACAGGTACGGGCGCGAGCGCTGGCGCAACAGTTCGACCACTTCCTTGCGGCCTGCGGTAAACCCGCCCAACGCCCCACCGAGCGCCTTGCCGAGCGTGCCGGTGAAGATGTCGATCCTGTCCATCACGCCGTGCACTTCGGCGGCGCCACGGCCGGTATCGCCGAGAAAACCGGTGCAGTGGCATTCATCGATATGCACCATCGCACCATATTTCGCTGCCAGTACGGTGATCTCATCCAGCCTGGCGATGAAGCCGTCCATCGAAAACGTACCGTCGGTGGTGATCAGTTTGGTGCGCGCACCGGCTGCATCGGCTGCCTGCAATTGTTTTTCCAGGTCGGCCATGTCGCTGTTGGCGTAACGGAAGCGCTTCGCCTTGCACAGGCGGATGCCGTCGATGATCGACGCGTGGTTGAGCGCGTCGGAAATCACCGCGTCTTCTTCGCCCAGCAATGGCTCGAACAGGCCGCCGTTGGCGTCGAAGCAGGCGGCGTAGAGGATGCTGTCCTCGGTGCCGAAAAATGCGGCGATCTTCGCTTCCAGCTGCTTGTGCAGGTCCTGCGTGCCGCAGATGAAACGCACGCTGGCCATGCCGAAACCATGCGTGTCCAGTGCTTCCTTGGCTGCAGCGATCACCTCGGGATGATCGGCCAGGCCGAGGTAGTTGTTGGCGCAGAAGTTCAGCACCTTGCGGCCGCCTTCCAGCTCGATCTCGGCGGACTGCGGCGAGGTGATGATGCGCTCGGCCTTGAACAGGCCCTGCTCGCGGATGGATTCGAGTTCGCTGGCGTAGCGTGACTGACCGGGGTAGCTCATGGCGGATTCCGCAGGCGGGGGAAGTGCCCATTGTGAGCCTTTCACCCGCGGCGGAAAACCATTGACAGTTGCCGCATCACGACGGCTGCCGATGCGGCGATCAATGCAAGCCGAAATCGGCGCGTGTGGTCTTGCCCTTGTCGTCGATGCCCTTGGCATCCAGCTTGGGCGCCGACACGAACACGCGCTTGTCGTCGACCTTGCCATGCAGCCATTGGCGAACCGCGTCGGCACGACGTTCGGCCAGGTGACGCAAGGCATCCTGGTCGACCGGCATGTTCGTCTGCAGCAGTTTTTCCATCACATCCGGCGGCTGCGACTTGGTCAGCCCGATCAGGTCGCGCGGCTTGGAAAACTTGGCATGCTTGTAGGCCTTTTTGAGGTATTTGTTGTATTCATCCGGGCTCAGTTTGGACAAGGCCGAGACATCGTTCTCGTCACCACCTTGAGCCTTGGCTACCTCGTGCATGATCGACTCCTGCATCATGACCTTGCGCAAGCCGTTCTCGTCGAACTTGGGATCGACCCGGCCGATGATGTCCAGGTTGAGCGACGTCTTTTCGGTGAGGATCTTGGCGATCTGGGTGAGTCGCTCCTGCGCCTTGGCATCGAGCACGTTCGATCCCGGCGCGAACTCCACATAGCCGAGATCCTGATGGTTGCCACCCATGGCCGAGGCAATCAGGCGGAAGGGCGAGGTGATCGCCTTTCCGATCAGATTGACGAAGGCGCGCCAGATCAGCTTGCCGAAGCTGAATTGCGGATCGCTCAGCGAGCCGGTCACCGGGACATCGACATCGATATTGCCTTGCGAATCCTTGAGCAGGGCCACCGCCAGCTTCACCGGCAGGTGACTGATGCCCTTGCCCTCGACACGATCACCGAAGGTCAGCTGGCTCAGGAAAATGTGGTTGTCCGCATTCAACTTGCCCTGGTCGAGTGCGTAATGCACGTCCATGGTGAGCCGGCCCTTGATGATCGGGTAACCGGTGTACTTGCTCGAATAAGGCGTCAGATGGGTCAGCTCGACCCCGTCGGCTTTTCCCTTCACGTCCAGGAACGTCACCGGCGTCAGCGGGTTGATGCTGCCGTCGATATTGACCGGCGCGTTGTCGTCGAGCTGGCCTTCAAGCGTGAGCGGCGCGGGCAGCCCGTCGCTGGCCGTGCCGAAGGCGCCGATTTTGCCCGTGAGCTGGGTGATGTTGGCGGTGTAGTTCGGCTTGATGAAGTTGTCGGTGTAGTTGAGGTTGCCGCGCGCCAGAATGATCTGGCCGATATGGATGACCGCCGGCGGTGCCACGCTGCTGGCGACAGCCGGGCCGGGCGCGGCCGTGCCGGCAGTGGCCGGGTTGGCGACGGCAGGCTTCGCCGCATTGGGCGCGGAAGGTGCGTTGTTCGCCTGGGTCACCGAGACCGGCGCGGTCTGCGGACTGGCCACCACGTCCTGCAGGTTCAGGCGGCCATTGCTGTTGACGATCACGCGGGCATAGAAATTGTCCAGCGCCAGTCCACCCACCGAAACCTGGGGGGCGCCTTCGCCGGTGCGCACGTCGAGGCCGGTGGCGGCCAGCGAATTCCAGCGCAGGAAATCGTCGTTGGTGACGTTGTCCAGCACATTCACGCGGCCGAGCGTGACCTGGCCCCGGTAACTCATCAGGGGTTCCGGCTTGCGATCGCGGTAGCGCAAACGACCGTTGAGACTCAACAGCGCGCTGTCGACGTGTACGTTGAGCGGCACCTTGACCATGGATTGCAACGGCATCACGTTCAGGCGGGTCGCCGTGACATGCACATCGGCGTTCAGCGGTTCCGGTCGCACGGAACCGGTGACGTGGTACTTGCCCTTGTCGATGCCGCCGGCCAGGTCCAGCTTCAGCGGCTGACGCATGTTGTCGGACAGGCCGGCGATGCTGAACTTGTCGGCATTGACCGTGATGCGCCCGGCCTTGCCTGCAACCGCCGTGTCCCGATAGGCAAAGGTGCTGCCCTCGATGCCGAAATGCGCGATGCTCCAGTGCCATGCCGGCGCCGCCGCCTTTTTACCCGCCGCATGAGGCGGCGATGACTTCACCAGGTCGGTGAGATCGATGCGTCCGTTGCGATAACGCTGGGCATCGATCTTCAACCCCTGCAGGTTGACGTTGCCCAGGCTGGCCTGGCTGCCGGCCAGATCCAGATGCGTGATATCGGCAGTCAAGGCCTTCCAGGCCACCGGCGTGCGGTTGTGCTGCTGCAACGCAAAGTCATTCACCGCGAGCTTGCTGGCATCGAGCTGCAGGTTGAACGCCTTGCTCCAGTCAGCCACGAGCTGGCCACTCGCATCCAGGCTGCCATGGTTCACCTGCGCATTCAGCATCGGTGGCGCCAGCGCGACGAGCGGCTGCAGGCCGACGCCATTCAATGTCGCCTGGCCGGTGAAACGGCTGGCGCTCATGACCAGGGCACCATCGATATGCAGGGTGCCGCCGGCCAGCCCTGAGCTCAGGTCGATCCCGGCCGGCGCTGCGCCCAGGGTCGCGAAGCCGCGGATCGTGCCGTGCAGGTTGCCCAGTGACAGCCGCGCCGGAGCAGGTCCGCTCAGGTCGGCATAGTCGATCTGGCTGTCCTGGATGGTCAGCGTGGCGATACGCGCATCGGTGGGCGGCGAGGCCGGCTTGGCCGGCGCTGTGCCGGCACCGGTCAGCGCGTCCAGGTTGCTGTGGCCACCGGCCAGACTCGCGTAATGCAGGGTGGTCTTGTCGAGCGCGATGGCGTCGAAGTAATACCTGGACACCAGCGGTTCGACGTCCGCCAGGGTGGCGCTGACATGGCCCAGCGCGACGATCGGCGAGCCGTCGTGATTGTCGAGCACGAAATTGTCCAGCTGCAGGTTGCCGCTCAGTTTCATCTGCTGGCTGGCGTTCCTGTCGATGAAATCCAGCTTGAGCTGGCCGGACAGCTGCCCGCTGGGGATCGCCACCGGCAAGGGCGTCGGTACATAGCTCAGGTAGCGGGGCAGGTCCAGGTGATCGATATGGAAATCGATCGCCGACTCATGGCTGTCGGCAAACGGCTTGGTTTCCCCGCCGATCCGCAGCGGGCTGCCATCCACCTGCATGGCCAGCAGGGGCTGCACGAACACGTCGGTGTCGCGCGGCAGGTTCGCGATGAACGGAATGCCGAGTTCGAGCCGGTCGACGCGATGACTGGTGTTCAGCACCTTGTCGTCGAACACGATGTCGCCATCGTGCACGCTGATGTTGGACAGCGCGAAGCGTGCCGGCGGTGCGTTCGGTTGCGCCGGTTTGCCCGCGAAGCGCTCGATCAGATCGGAGAAGTTGAACTGCTGCGGCGCGCTGCGCGTGATGTGCAGCTGCGGATGCTGCAGGCGCAATTCATCGAGCACCGGCGCCATGCGGAACAGCGACGTCCACGAGGCGTTGACGACAGCCTGGTCGACATCGACGAACGGCGACTTGCCGTCGCGCTCGCCGATATGCAGCCGGTCGAGGGCCAGTTTCAGCGTGAACGGATTGAGGTGCACCTCGCCTACCGTGACGGGGCGATCGAGCATGGCGCCAAGGCGGCTTTGCAGCTGGCTCTTGATCAGCGGCGGTGCGGCAAAGAAGCCGAGCAGGCCGAAGACCAGCAGCAGCACGCCGAGGATCAGCGCGCCTTTGCGTACCCGCTGAGAGTGGTACACGGCGCGGGCGCGTTCACGCCCCGCGGCGATCAGTTCACTATGCGAAGGACTGCGGTTTGCCATGCCGTCGCTGCTCCCTGGACATCACGAACTGTCGGTGCCCGGCTGGATCGGCCGGGTACGCCCATCTCGGCGGCCCATGCCGGCCTGCTGGTACGTCAGTGTAGCGCGGCGGCAACCGGCGGCATCCGACTCAGTTCCAGGAACAGACAACCTTGCCGCAGGTGCCGGCATCCATCAGGTCGAAACCCTTCTGGAAGTCGTCGATATGGATCTGGTGGGTCAGTACCTTCTGCAGCGGGAAGCCGGTCAGCACCATCTGGGTCATCTTGTACCAGGTCTCGTACATGCGCCGACCATAGATGCCTTGCAGGGTGAGGCCCTTGAAGATCACCCGGTCCCAGTCGATGCCGGCACCCTTGGGCTGGATGCCGAGCAGGGCGATCTTGCCGCCGTGGTACATGCAGTCGAGCATGTCGTTGAAGGCGCGCGGGTTGCCGCTCATTTCCAGGCCCACGTCGAAGCCCTCCATGTGCAGGTCCTTCATCACATCCTTGAGCGACTGATTGGTGACGTTGACCACGCGGGTGGCGCCCATGTCGGCGGCCAGCTTGAGGCGGAAATCATTGATGTCGGTGACCACCACGTTGCGCGCGCCGACGTGCTTGGCGATGCCGGCAGCGATGATCCCGATCGGGCCGGCGCCGGTGATCAGCACGTCCTCGCCGATCAGGTCGAATTCCAGCGCGCAGTGCGCGGCGTTGCCGTAGGGATCGAAGAATGCCGCCAGTTCGGAGGGGATCTGGTCCGGGATCGGCCACAGGTTCGAGGCCGGCATCGTCATGTACTCGGCGAACGCGCCGTTGCGGTTCACACCGATGCCGATCGTGTTCGGGCACAGGTGCTGGCGGCCGGCGCGGCAGTTGCGGCAGTGGCCACAGACGATATGGCCTTCGGCGGAGACGCGGTCGCCGATCTTGTAACCGGTCACGCCCGGTCCGATCTCGACGATGCGGCCGACGAATTCGTGACCGATGGTGAGGCCCGGCTTGATCGTGCGCTGGCTCCACTCGTCCCACTTGTAGATGTGCAGGTCGGTACCGCAGATCGCGGTCTTCTCGATCTTGATCAGCACCTCGTTCGGGCCGACCTCCGGCATCGGCACTTCTTCCATCCAGATGCCCTGCTCGGGCTTGCGCTTGACCAGGGCCTTCATCGTCTGCGGCATGGGAAATCCATTGGTTGGCCCGCGAGGCGGGCAGGGGAGACCACGATTATAGAACGCCGTCGCGACCTCGCTGGTACAACCGCGACCGGCGGTTCGGGCGATGGCAACAAGGGGTGGCCGAGCCACGGCGGGCGCTGTCGCGTCTCGACGAAATGAGCAGGCATGACTTGCGGCATATGCCCGGACGGTCCGGGTCAGGCATAACTCGCAAGTTATTACGCCTTATTTTGCCCGCCATTTCCGCGACGGGCTCTCATCGGGAGATTGCTTTGCGTCGTCTATTGCTTGCTGCCGCCGTATCCGTCGGCCTCATCTCGTCCGCCCATGCCGTCGAAGGCATGTGGCAGCCCGCCCAGCTTCCGGGTATTGCCGCCACGTTGCAGCAACATGGCCTGAAGCTGGACCCGAAGACGCTGACCGACCTCACCGCCCACCCGATGGGTGCGATCGTCAGCCTCGGCGGTTGCACCGCCTCGTTCGTCTCGCCCGAAGGCCTGGTGGTGAGCAACCACCATTGCGTCTACGGCGCGCTGCAGTTGAATTCCACGCCGGAGAACAACCTGATCGAGAAGGGCTTCCTGGCCAGGACCCCGGCCGACGAGCTGTCTGCTGGTCCATCCCAGCGGGTCTACGTCACCGAGGAAATTCGTGACGTCACCAAGGCGATCAACGCGAAGCTCAATGGCGCGATGAGCGGTGCGGAGCGTTACAAGGCGATCGAGCTGGCGATCAAGGAGCAGGTCAAGGCGTGCGAAAGCGATGGTTACCGCTGCGACGTCTACACCTTCCACGGCGGTTACAGCTATCAGCTGATCAGGCAGTTGGAGATCAAGGACGTGCGCCTGGTCTACGCGCCGCCGGATTCCATCGGCAAGTTCGGCGGCGACGTCGACAACTGGATGTGGCCGCGCCATACCGGCGACTTCGGCTACCTGCGCGCCTACGTGTCGAAGGACGGCAAATCGGCGGCGTACTCGAAGGACAACGTGCCTTACCAGCCCAAACACGTGCTCAAGGTCAACCCGCTGGGCGTGGAGCAGGGCGACTACGTGATGGTCGTCGGCTATCCCGGCCGCACCAATCGCTATCGTCTTGCCGAGGAAGTTCAGAGCTCCATCGACTGGACCTATCCGACCCAGATCAAGGTCTACGAAGACACGCTGAACATCATCAACACCGCCGGCAAGGCCGACCCCAAGGTGGCGGTGAAGTACGCCAGCATGGTCGCCGGCCTCAACAACTACCTGAAGAACTTCGGCGGCCAGCTCGAAGGCCTGCATCGCGCCGATGCGGTCACGGTGAAGCGCGCGCAGGAAGCGCAGTTGGAGGCCTGGCTGAAGCAACAGGGCGGCGCCGAAAACACCGCGTTGGCGGCCGACATCGGCAAGCTGCGCCAGCAGATTGCCGACGATCAGGCCAACCGCGAGCGTGATCTGGCCATCAGCCTGGTGACTCGCGCGTCGATGTTCAGCACCGCGGTGCGCCTGACCCATCTGGCGAAGGAGCGCCCGAAGGGCGACCTCGAGCGTGACGCCGGCTACCAGCAGCGCGACTGGGTGCGCATCGAAGCCGGCCTGAAGCAGATGGATCGTCGCTTCGATCCGAAGGTCGATCAGCAGTTCATGGTCTATGGCCTCGGACGCTATGTGACCTTGCCGAAGGCGCAGCGCCTGCCGGCGCTGGATGCATGGCTGGGCGATGCGAAAACCGAGGCACAGCTGACCGCCAAGGTCGCCGCGCTGTACGCCGGCAGCAAGCTGGACAAGGTCGGCGAGCGCATGAAGTGGTTCGCCGCCGACAGCAAGGCAATCGACGCCAGCGGCGACAGCATGCTCAAGCTCGCCCGCACGGTGCAGCCGCAGCTGAAGGCGCTGGAAGACGCATCCGATGCCCGCGACGGCGAGCTGAGCAAGCTGCGTCCGCGCTACATGCAGGCAATGATTGCGTGGAAGGATTCGCAGAAGCTGCCGGTCTACCCGGATGCGAACAGCTCGCTGCGAGTCACCTTCGGCAACGTGCAGGGCGTGGCGCCGCGCGACGGCGTCAGCTATGCGCCGTTCACCACCGTGCAGGGCATCGTCGAGAAGGACACCGGGGTGGAGCCGTTCAACGCGCCGAAGGCGGAGATCGCCGCGATCAAGGCCAAGGCGTTCGATGGCTACGCCTCGCCGAAACTGGGCACGCTGCCGGTCAACTTCCTGGCCGACCTGGACATCACCGGCGGCAATTCCGGTTCGCCGGCGATGGACGCGAACGGCCAACTGGTCGGCCTCGCGTTCGACGGCAACTGGGAATCGGTGAGCGGCGACTGGCTGTTCAACCCGCAACTCAACCGCTCGATCCAGGTCGACGTGCGCTACATGTTGTGGGTCATGCGCCACCTCGACCACGCCGACAACCTGCTGAAGGAGATGGGCCTGCCGACGACGTGAGGCGCCGCCCGGCCAGAACGAACAGGGCCTGCGCTCTCACGCAAGCCTTGTTCGTTCTCCCGTCGGCGTTGCCGCACTCCCGCCGTCGGCGCGAAGAACGGGCTGCCGCCCGCTTACAATCGACGCATGCCCACCGATCAACGTCCCCCAGCCATCTTCCTGATGGGCCCCACGGCTTCCGGCAAGACCACGCTGGCGTGCGAGTTGCGCGACCGTTTTGCGTTGGACCTGGTCAGTGTCGACTCGGCGCTGGTGTATCGCGGCATGGACATCGGCACGGCAAAACCCGACCGGACGACGCTGGCGCGCTATCCGCACGCCCTGGTCGACGTTCGCGACCCTGCACAACCGTACTCGGCGGCGGATTTTTCCGCCGACGCGCTGTCGGCGATGCGACAGATCAGTGAACGGGGCAGGGTGCCGCTGCTGGTCGGCGGCACCGGGCTGTACTTCCGCGCGCTGCAGCAGGGGCTGTCCGACCTGCCCGAAGCCGACCCAACGATCCGTGCGCGGCTGGCTTCCGAGGCACATGAGGCGGGTTGGCCGGCCTTGCACGCCCGTTTGGCAAGGCTCGATCCGGTGGCTGCCAGCCGCATTGCCGCCAACGACACGCAGCGGCTACAGCGAGCCCTCGAAGTATTCGAATTGACCGGCTGCCCGCTGTCGGAGCTGCAGGGCATGGGCAAGCCGGCGCGTTTCCCGTGGCGGGTGCTCAAGCTGGCCCTGCTTCCGGTGGACCGGCCACGTCTGCACGAACGCATTGCGCGGCGCTTTGATGCCATGCTGGATGAGGGATTTCTCGACGAAGTACGATTGCTGCGCGCGCGCGGGGACCTTCACGCGAATCTTCCGGCCATTCGGGCCGTGGGCTACCGCCAGGCCTGGGAGCACCTGGATGGTCTGATCGATGCTGTCCAGTTCCGCGACCGCGCCATCTTCGCTACCCGCCAGTTGGCGAAACGCCAGATCACGTGGCTGCGCAGCGAACACGACGCCCGGATCGTCGAACCCGATCGACCGGCACTGCTCGACCGTGCCGACGCTGCCGTGCGGCTATTTCTGGGCCCGTTGGCCGGTGCGATGTCAGCAGCGTGATCGAACGCACTTGCGCGATGCAAAAATCTTCTTTCATCAAGCATTTGAAAGCGGTTAACATCCAGTCATGTTGGGCCGGGGCGCCAGTGGCGTTTTTTCTCCGGTCTGTTCGTGGCGAGGGGAGAACAAGAAATGTCCAAGGGGCAATCGTTGCAGGATCCGTTTTTGAACGCGTTGCGGCGCGAACGCGTGCCGGTCGCCATCTACCTGGTCAACGGCATCAAGCTGCAGGGGACGGTCGAGTCGTTCGACCAGTTTGTGGTGCTGCTGCGCAACCAGGTCAGCCAGATGGTCTACAAGCACGCCATTTCCACGGTCGTGCCGAGTCGCAACGTGCGCATCGGCAACGGCCACGACGGCCATGAGGGCCTGGACCACCAGTCGGATGCTGCGGCTGCGGCCGACGCAAGCGCTTGATACGGCGACGGTCAGCCCGCATGACGTTGGTTCGTTTCCGCAGGATCGCGTCCACTCGTGTTTGACCGACAAAAGAAAGGCGATCGCGCCATCCTCGTCCTGCCGCATTCGCGCGGCGAGGGCGATACGACGCGGCGGGCGGAGGAATTCGTCGAACTGGCGAAATCCGCCGGAGCCGAGGTGCTGGGCGTGATCAGCGCCCGCGTCGAGGATCCCAACCCGCGCTACTACATCGGCACCGGCAAGGCCAACGAGGTCGCCGAAGCGTCGCATGCGATGGAGGCCGACCTGGTTCTGGTCGACCACCTGTTGACCCCGGTGCAGGAGCGCAACCTCGAGAAGCATCTGGGTGTGCGCGTGGTCGACCGCGCCGGCCTGATCCTGGACATCTTCGCCCAGCGTGCCCGCTCGCACGAGGGCAAGCTGGAAGTGGAACTGGCCCAGCTCAAGCATCTGGCCACCCGGCTGGTGCGCGGCTGGACCCATCTGGACGCCCAGCGCGGCGGCGCCATCGGCAACCGTGGTCCCGGCGAAACCCAGCTGGAAACCGACCGCCGCCTGCTCGGCGAGCGCGTCAAGCAACTGACCAAGCGCCTGGAAAAGGTGCAGGTCCAGCGCGGCCAGCAGCGCCGCGCGCGGCTGCGCAACACGGTGCCGCGGGTGGCCCTGGTCGGCTATACCAACGCGGGCAAGTCGACCCTGTTCAATGCACTCACCACCGGCGACGTCTACGCCGCCGACCAGTTGTTCGCCACGCTCGACCCCACCGTGCGCAAGCTGGAGGATCTCGGCTGCGGCCCGGCAGTGATCGCAGATACGGTCGGTTTCATCCGTGAACTGCCGCACGACCTGGTCGCGGCCTTTCGCGCCACCCTGGCCGAAGCGCGCGACGCCGACCTGCTGCTGCACGTCAGCGATGCGGCCGACGAGGAGCGCGAGCGGTTGCACCGGGTAGTCGACAAGGTGCTCGATGAAATCGATGCCGGCGACGTATCGCAATTGCACGTGATGAACAAGATCGACCTGGCCGGGGCCGAGCCGCGGATCGAACGCGACGGCTCCGGCAAGCCGGTGCGGGTATGGCTGTCGGCGGCGAACGGTATCGGCCTCGATCTGCTGCGTCAGGCATTGGGTGAAGTATTGGGCGGTGACCGGGTTCGATCGCCACTGCACCTGCCGTTGTCGGCAGGGCGCCTGCATGCCCGGCTGAAGGCGGCCGGGGCCATCATCGGAGAAACGGTCGACGAGCGCGGCTGGCAGTTGCGCATCGATGCGCCACGCAGCGTGATTGCCCCGCTCAGCGGCGGCGATGCGGTCGAAGCGCAGTTGCTGCGCGGGCTGCTGAGCGAGGTTGGCTAGGACGGCTTCAAGCGGACGATTCCGCCCGGCTCTGCTAGAATGTCTGGTGTTTGTGCACCCCGCCAAGGCGCGTGGCGTATTCCGTTGCCGTCAGGGACTCGTCCGGATGGCACTAGGCATGTTTCGGCCGTCGTTGCCGGCCTCCCGACGGCTCCAAGGAGACTGACTCGTGGCATGGAATGAACCCGGAAAGAACGGGCAAAACGATCCGTGGAACCGCAAGCGCCCTTCCGGCAAATCGCCGCTGGACGACTTGCTGGACCGGCTCAGGAAGCGTGGCGGAAAGCTCGGCCAGGGTCCCGGCAGCCTCCTCACCGGCATCCTGGTGCTGGTCGTGGTCGGGCTGCTGTTCAGCAGCTACACCATCGTGGGTGCGCGCCAGCAGGGCGTGGTGCTGCGTTTCGGGCAGTACGCGCGCACCCTGGCGCCGGGCTTCCACCTGAAGCTGCCGCAGCCGATCGAGTCGGTCACCAAGGTCGAGGCCACGCGAATCCGCTCGGTCAACGACAAGGTGGCCATGCTGACCCGCGACGAGAACATCATCACGATCGACTTCACCGTGCAGTACCAGGTGGACGATTCGCGCAAATACCTGTTTTCCCTGAATGACCCGGACGGCACCATCAGTGCAGCCGCCGAAGCGGCCGTGCGCGGCGTGATCGGCGGCAGCGACATGGACCAGGTGCTGTCGGCAGCCGGCGCCAACCTGGTCACCGAGGCGCAGCAGGCATTGCAGAAAACCCTGGACAACTACAATTCGGGACTGCGTGTCACCGAGGTCAGCTTCCAGAACGTGGCGCCGCCGGATGAAGTGAAAGACGCTTTCGACGACGTCAACAACGCCCGCGAAGACAAGCAGAGCATCGAGAACGCCGCACTGGCCTATGCCAGCAAGGTCGTCCCGGTGGCTCGTGGCGAGGCGGCCCGGATCGCCGCCGAAGCCGCCGGTGACAAGGCGGAGCGGATCGCCCGCGCCCAGGGCGACACGGCGCGCTTCGACCTGCTGCTGGCCCAGTACAAGGCGGCGCCGGAAGTGACCCGCAAGCGGCTGTGGCTGGAGACCATGGAGCAGGTGATGGAGCACAACACCAAGGTGATCGACGGCTCGGACGGTCGCAACATCATCAACCTGCCTTCGGTGCAGGGTTCTTCCGGCGACGTGGGGGCAGCCCAGGCCGGCGCGATCGTTCCGGCCCCGGCATCGGCCAGCAGCACGACCGACAAGGGGGCACAGTGATGAACAGGATCTTCGCCGCCGTCATCGCCATCGTGCTGATCCTGCTCGGCCTGAGCAGCATGTTCGTGGTCAGCGAGGGCCACAGTGCGCTGTTGCTGCAGTTCGGCCGCATCGTGCAGACCGATTACCAGCCGGGGCTGCATTTCAAGCTGCCGGTGATCCAGCAGGTGATCCATTTCGACAAGCGCATCCTGTCGCTGGACGCGCCGCCGGAGCGCTACTTCACCTCCGAGAAGAAGAGCGTCAACGTCGACTTCTACGTCAAGTGGCGCATCGTCGACAACGCCATGTATTACCGTGCCACTGGCGGCGACGAGCTGCAGGCAGCGCAGCGGTTGACGCCGATCGTGAAGGATGCGTTGCGCTTCGAGTTCAACGCGCGCACCTTGCCCGACCTGATCTCGGGCGGGCGCAAGGACATCACCGAGCGGGTACGCGCCCAAACCGACGCGTCGACGCGAAAGAACCTTGGCATCGCCGTGGTCGACGTGCGCATCAAGCGGATCGACCTGCCCAACGAGGTCAGCGAATCGGTGTACAAACGGATGCGCGCCGAGCGGCTGCAACTGGCCAACGAATTGCGCTATACCGGCCAGGAGTCGGCGGCCAGGATCAAGGCCGATGCCGATCGCCAGGCGCAGGTGCTGAAGGCCGATGCCAATCGCGATGCCGCCAAGGTAAAGGGCGAGGGCGACGCGCAGGCGGCGGCCATCTACGCGCGTTCGTACAGCCAGGATCCGGAGTTTTTCGCGTTCTACCGCAGCCTCGCGGCCTACCGGACGTCGCTGGAGGATGGCAGGGGCGTGCTGGTCATCAAGCCGGACTCGCCCTTCCTGCGTTACTTCGGCGATCCTTCACCGAAAAAATAGACGGGCCGGCATCCACGGCCGTGCTCCCGGGTACCGGAGCGCCCCCTTCCGGCTCTCTCGCAGGGAGCCACCAACAACGCATAACAACGCACACGTCGAGCGAGAAGATCATGGGCAAGTCAGTAGTCATTCTGGGTGCGCAGTGGGGCGACGAAGGCAAGGGCAAGATCGTCGACCTGCTGACCGAGCGGGTCAGCGCGGTGGTGCGTTTCCAGGGCGGCCACAACGCCGGGCATACGCTGGTGATCAAGGGCAAGAAGACGGTGCTGCACCTGATCCCGTCGGGCATCCTGCGCGACGACGCGCTGTGCTTGATCGGCAACGGCGTGGTGCTGTCGCCCGCCGCGCTGATGACCGAGATTGCCGAACTGGAAGCGAACGGTGTCGAAGTGCGTTCGCGCGTCAAGATCAGCCCGGCCACGCCGTTGATCATGCCGTACCACATCGCTGTCGATAAGGCGCGCGAGATCGCTGCCGGCGGCAAGGCCATCGGCACGACCGGTCGCGGTATCGGCCCGGCCTACGAGGACAAGGTCGCCCGCCGCAGCGTGCGCGTGGCCGACCTGATGTATCCGCACGAGCTGCCGACGCTGCTGAAGACCGCCGTCGAGTACCACAACTTCATCCTCACCCAATGGCTGAAGGCCGAGCCGGTCGACTACCAGAAAGTGCTCGACGACGCGCTGGCCTGGGGCGAGTACATCCGCCCGCTGGTCGACGACGTCGCCACCATCCTGCACGACGTGCGCAGGGACGGCGGCAACATCCTGTACGAAGGTGCGCAGGGCGCGCTGCTCGACATCGACCACGGCACCTATCCCTACGTCACCTCGTCCAACACCACCATCGGCGGCGCGCTCGCTGGCACCGGCGTGGGCGTGAGCGACATCGACTACGTGCTCGGCATCTGCAAGGCCTATGCGACGCGCGTCGGCAGCGGGCCGTTCCCGACCGAGCTCAACGACGAGATGGGCGAACTGCTGCGCAAGAAAGGCAACGAGTTCGGTGCCAGTACCGGCCGCCCGCGTCGCTGCGGCTGGATCGACCTGGTTGCGTTGAAGCGCGCCACACAGATCAACGGCATCAATGGACTGGCGATCACCAAGCTCGACGTGCTCGACGGGCTGGATACCATCAAGGTCTGCATCGCCTACGAATATCGCGGCAAGCGGCGTGAGCTGGCGCCGCTCGACGCCGATGGCTGGGACGAGTGCAAGCCGGTCTACCTCGAGTTCCCGGGGTGGCAGGAATCGACGGCCGGCATCCGCGACTGGAACAAGTTGCCACCCGCGGCGCGTGCCTATCTGCGTGCCGTGGAGGAGCTTTCCGGCTGCCGTCTTGCGCTGGTGGCCACCGGTGCGGATCGCGAGGACACCATCGTGCTGGACGATCCGTTCGCCTGATCGGGACTCGGCTCGGTCGAGATGCTGGAAGAGCCCGTCAACGAGCAGTTCTTTCAGCTTCGTGCCGCAGTCAGGACGCCCGGTTGTGCGATCGCATGGTGCGCTGTTTCTCGATCTGCCAGTCGCGCTGCTTCTCGGTGTCGCGCTTGTCATGTTCCTGCTTGCCGCGAGCCAGGCCGATCTCGACCTTGACCTTGTTGCCCTTCCAGTACATGGCGGTGGGCACCAGAGTGTAGCCCTTGCGCTCGACGGCACCGACCAGCTGGTCGATCTCCTTGCGATGCAGCAGCAGCTTGCGCGTGCGCCGATCCTCGGCGATCACGTGCGAGGACGCGCTGATCAGCGGCGGGATCGAGCTGCCGACCAGGAAGATCTCGTTCTTCAGGACCACGGCATAACTGTCGCCAAAGTTGATCCGCCCCGCACGCAGCGCCTTCAGCTCCCAGCCCTGCAGCGCCACGCCAGCCTCGAAGCGCTGGTCGATGTGGTACTCGAAGCGCGCCCGCTTGTTGAGCGCGATGGTGCCGCCGCCCTTGTTGTCCTTGTCCTTCGTCTTGGCCATGTCCGTTAAACTCGGGCGTGTCGCCCTGTGGTCGGCCCGATTCCGTTGGGAACGGACGCATTGAAAAGCGCAGCATGAAAGGCTGCTTCCTGGTCCTCGCAGTCGGCGATGAGTGCAAGAACTGAAGAGGGTTGTCGTGATCGAAATTCGTCGCAGCGCCTTGGTGAAGTATTCGCCCGCGCAGATGTTCGACCTGGTGAATGAGGTTGAAGCATACCCAAAGCGGTTCGCCTGGTGTGCGGGCGCCGAGATTCTCGAACGCCACGCCGATGCGCTGGTGGCTCGCCTCGACCTCAAGTTCGCCGGCTTCCACCAGAGTTTCACCACGCGCAACGTGGTCGACCCGCCGCGGCGCCTGCAGATGAGCCTGGTCGACGGCCCTTTTCGCAGCCTGGAAGGCGTGTGGGATTTCATCGCGCTGGGCGATGCCGGTTGCAAGATAGCCTTCGAACTCGACTTCGACTATGCGGGAAGGCTCGGTGGTGGCGCACTGAAACTGGGCTTCCAGGGCTTGGCCGGACGCATGGTCGACGACTTCTGTCGCGAGGCCGAGCGGGTATATGGCTGAGCACACCTTCACGGTCGAGGTGGTCTATGCCGGGCCGAAATCAGGGGTTCAGCGGCGCCGGGTGGAGTTGCGCGTAGGGAGCACGGTCATGCAAGCGATCGAGGCCAGCGGCATGGAGCTGTCACTGCCCGCCGGGGCGATCGATCCGACCCGCCTGGGGATTTTCGGGCGAAAAGTTGCTCCGGACCAGTTGGTGCATGGCGGAGACCGCATCGAAATCTATCGGCCGCTCATGCTGGATCCGATGGAGGCACGTCGACGCCGCAGCCGCTGAGGTGTGGCCCGACCTGCGATGTCGTCGCGCACGAGATCGCGTCGGGATTCAATGGCCGCCGTCGGTGCCTTGGCCCAGGCCGCCATTGCCCTTGTTGTCATCCGGCAGCTTGCTCTTGTCGCCCTTCGTTTCGTTCACCGGGTAGCTTGAGTTGTATTTCCGGCTTTCCTTGATCAGCTGCTGATCGTCCTTGGCGAAGAAGTCGCCCTGGGTGCGTACCAGCGTGTCGTTGTTGAAGGTTAGCGTGAACGTGCGGACATTGACTGGGCCGCCGCGCCTGGCCTGGGTGGAAACGTAGTCCCACCGGCTGTGGTCGAACGGTGTGCTGACCGAGGGCGTGCCGAGCAGCACCACCACCTGATGCTTGGTCATGCCCGGCTTGAGCTGATCCACCACTTTCTTGTCGAGCAAGTTGCCCTGCTGCACGTCCGGCGTGTAGGCGATGTGGCAGCCAGCGACGGAAAGCGTCAGCATGGCGATAAGCAGCAGGGTGATCAGCTTGTGCATGCGTGTTGCGTCCAGGGTCGTAAAAGTGTCGGATGATACACTACCGGCTTGAGATCGCCGTGGGTGGAGGTGCGTTGTTATGGAACAGGAAACCAAGGAGCTGCGCAGGGTCGGCCTCAAGGTGACCCATCCGCGCATGCGCATCCTGCAGATCTTCGACGAGGAGGGGGTGCAGCACCTCACCGCCGAAGACGTTTACAAGAACCTGCTCGCCCACCAGGAGGATATCGGGCTGGCGACGGTGTACCGCGTGCTTACCCAGTTCGAAGCGGCGGGCATCATCGTCAAGCATAATTTCGAGGGGGGACAGGCTGTTTATGAGCTCGATCGCGGCAAGCATCACGACCACATGATTGATGTGGACAGCGGAAAGGTCATCGAGTTCGTCAGCGAGGAAATCGAGCGCTTGCAGCACG
This sequence comes from Rhodanobacter sp., assembly GCA_035605895.1. GTDB lineage: Bacteria > Pseudomonadota > Gammaproteobacteria > Xanthomonadales > Rhodanobacteraceae > Rhodanobacter. Next base: position 19,001 of record DATNGL010000009.1, on the reverse strand, counting down.
AGATCGCGGCCAGACATGGCTACGTGATCGAGGATCACAGCCTGGTGCTCTACGTGCGACCAAAGCAGCGTAGCCGCAAGGACTGAGCTGCGGGCGTTCTGGCCCAACGGACGGATTCAGGCGAAACGGCCAAAAAAAAGTCGCGAAGCGGACTCCTGTCCACTCGCGACTGCTCCTCTACCTGTTCGGTCGGCGTGCGCGAAGATTCGCGCCCGCCGGAGTCCGCTGCCAGGTAGCGGCGAAACGGCATCCTGCCGTTTTTCAGGACCACCGTCCCCACGGTGACCCTGATCCGCCATCTCGCGATGGCGGCTCCCCCACATCAATGACGCAATCCTAACGATGCCTTCACGTTTCCGGTATCGGAAAAATTCCTAGTTTTGCTGAGGACGCCCCGCAATTCCCCTGTTGCTTCGCAGCAAAATGCGCAGGTGAACGCCGGGATGATCGGGGCGAAGGCGGAATTGTCCCCCCAGCGAAGTAACCCGGTCGCGCATGCCTTGCAGACCCCGGCCCCCGCGAGGCAGGCGGTTGGGAAGGCCGCTGCCATCGTCGCGCAGATCAAGCACGGCCAGGGCCGTGCCGTTGCGCTCGCCGATGCGCAGGCGCAAGCCGAACTCGCCCGCTTGGGCGTGCTTGACCGTGTTGGTCGCACTCTCCTGCACCAGTCGATAGATGGCAGTACGCGTGTCGTCGTCCAGCAGCCGGGGGTCGCCGTGCAGCGCCGTGCGGTATCGCATGCCGGCACTGGTCAGAAGATCCCGAATCGGTCCCTCGTCAAGCGCCCGGAACAGGCCGAACTCGTCCAGCACCGCGGGGCGCAGGTCGTCCAGCAGGCGATGCAGGGCCCGTCGCATGTGCCCCAGGATGTTGTTGATCGAGGTGCTGACGTCCTCCATGCCGGCTTCGCGCAGGCGCGCCTGCGCGAGCTTCACATGCGTCTGGATGGCGGTGATGTTCTGGCCCAGTTCGTCGTGCAGTTCGGCAGCGAGGTGGCGCCGCTGGTTTTCGTCGGCTTGCAGATTGCCACGCGCAGCGTCGCGCAGTTGGTGGGCGAGTTGATCCAGCCGGCGATTGACCGCGCCCAGATAGACATTCTGCTCGGCCACCCGCTCGCTGCTGCGCCGCAGAGCATCGGTGGCCGAGCCAAGCATCAGCGCACCGGTGCCGGCGACGGCCAGGAACAGGTACGCCGCCGCGGTCGACGGGGTGTGGCCGAGATGCCGATCGACCAGGGTCATGCCCAGGCTGGTAATCAGCATGGCCAGGCTGGCACCGCGCCAGCCGTGGCGGAATGCGAAAAACAGCACGGGGGCCAACGACAGCACGCGGGCGAACTGGGGTTGCGGCGCGGCGTGCACGGACAGCACCAGCAGGATCGCCATGGAAGGTACCAGCACCAGCAGTCCGTCCATGAACAACCGTATCACCGCCGCCTTTTCCATTCGGGTGTGCAGCAACATGATCAGTACCGGTGCGACGATCAGGATCGCAAGGTAGTGGCTGAGCAATTCCTCGGCGATGGTGCGCACCAACAGCTCGGGTGAATTTGGTGAGTGCATCAAGGCGAGCAGCGCTGCGTCCACCGCCGTCGTGGTCGTCACCACCAGCACCACGGACAGCAGCAGCCGCGTCACTTCCTGCGGGTTGCGCAGGCTGGCATGCAGGTTGAGCCTGCGCAGCAGCCACATGCAGCCCATCATGGCCACGAACCCCGGCATTTCATGCAGCGGGGGATCGCTCCACCCTGGCGGCAGTCCGTGGAACAGGCCGATACCGGCCGTGGCCGCCAGTTCCGCGCCAAGGAACCAGACCCAGTAGCGCATCGGCGCAAGCAGCAGCGCGGCGAAGCGCAGCCCGAAGGGCAGGATCCAGTAGGGCTGGGCGGTTGCCTGCAGCAACAGCCACAGGGCCAGGTAGCCCGCGCCTAGAAGTGGCCCGGAATCGGGCAGCAGAAGAGGCTTCGATCGCATGCCCGGATGGTACATGTGCCCATCGGCAGAGTGGCAGGTCGCATCACCCGGATCCGGCTCGAGCGGGAAAGCGCCCCGGGACATGGTTCCTGTGTCAAAGTAGGGCGATGCACAGCATTGTTCTGGTCGACGACCACGCCATCGTTCGTGAAGGTTTCAAGCGGCTGATCGAGCTGGAGCCGGATCTGGAGGTGGTGGCCGAATGCCGCAGCGCGGACGACGCGGTGGAAGCGGTCGGGCACTGGTGTCCGGATCTCGTGGCCCTGGATCTCTCATTGCCAGACGGCAGCGGGCTGCCCTTGATCGAACACCTGTTGAGCGTGCATGCATCGACTCGCGTGGTCGTTCTGAGCATGCATGATGGCGATCCCTACGTCTCCGAAGCGCTGCGCCGCGGGGCCAGTGGCTTCGTCACCAAGGGAGTGGCGCCGGAAGAGCTGGTGGCGGGCTTGCGCGCAGTGATGCAAGGCGAGTGCTTTCTCAGTTCGGATCTGCGCCAACGTCGCGCCGATCGACCCAACGCGGCGCTCGATCCGGTCAATCGCCTGACTGCGCGGGAGCGCGAAGTGTTCCTGCTGTTGGCGGGCGGGCGTACACCCAAGCAGGTTGCCGCGGATCTGGGGATCGGCCAGAAAACCGTCTACATCCACCGCGCCAGCCTGATGGGCAAGCTGGGGGCCGGGTCGGAGCTGGATCTGTACCGGATGGCGTCGGAACGCGGGTTGCTCTCTCCGGCGGGCTGACGGCGAGGCGCTCAGGCAGTCTGCGCGCGCTCCAGCATCTGCTTCGCGTGCGCCCGGGTTTCCCGGGTAATCTCCACGCCGCCGAGCATGCGCGCCAGCTCGTCGCGCCGGCCGGTGGCGTCGAGCTGCTCGATCCGCGTACGGGTGACGTCACCATCGCTGTGCTTGCTTACCCGCAGGTGGGCATGACCTTGTGCCGCCACCTGCGGCAGATGAGTCACGCACAACACCTGGTGCTCGGCGCCGAGCGCGCGCAACTTCTGCCCGACCACCTCGGCCACCGCACCGCCGATGCCGCTGTCGACCTCGTCGAAAATCATGCTGCCAATCGTGTCCTTGCCCAGGGTCGCGACTTCGATGGCCAGACTGATGCGTGCCAACTCGCCGCCCGAGGCGACCTTGCGCAGCGCGCGGGGCGGTTGGCCGGGATTGGCGCTGACCAGCAGTTCGCAGCGCTCCTGCCCTTGCATGTCCGGCTCATCCGTCTCCACCGGCTCCAGTTCGACCCGCAACACGCCACCGACCATGCCGAGGTCGCCCATCAAGGCCGAAACCTCGTCGCCCAGCCTGGCGGCGGCTGCGTTGCGCGACTGGCTCAGTCCGGCTGCCGTTCGGGCGTACTCGTCGTGCAGCAGATGGCGCTGGACGGCCAGTTGTTCCAGCATGTCGCCGGCACCGTCGAGTTCGGCCAGCTCTGCGCGCAGCGCTACCAGCTTGTCGTGCAATTCCTCCGGAGGCAGCCGGTAGCGGCGGGAGAGCGCATGCAAGTGGCCGAGGTGCTCGTCGACCTCGGCGTAACGGGCGGGGTCCAGATCCACATCCTGGGCATAGCGCCCCAGGCCGTCTGCCGCTTCGCCCAACTGGATGCCGGCGTTGTCGAGCATTTCCAGCCAGGGGTCCAGTTTGTCGTCCAGGGCTGCGAGCTTCTCGAGTTCGGCATGCGCCCGGCCCAGTGCGCGCCGCAACGCGAAATCGCCATCGCCGTCGAGCAATTCAACGATGCCGGCACTGCCTTCGGCCAACTGGCCGGCGTTGGCCAGGCGCTTGTGACTGGCGTCGAGTTCGGCCAGTTCGGCCGGCGGCAGCGTCCACTTCTCCAGTTCGTCCAGCTCGTGGCGCAGCAGTTCGATGCGCTGCTCGCGGTCCTCGCCGCCGCTGAGTTTGTGGATGCGCTGGTTCAATTCGCGCCATTGCCTTGCCTGCAGGCGAATCTGCGCCAGCACTTCGTCGTGCCCCGCGTAGGCATCGAGCAGGGCGAGCTGGTGCGGGCGCGACAGCAGCGCCTGATGCTCGTGCTGGCCATGGATCTCGACCAGCAGGGACGCCAATTCGCCAAGCTGTCGCGCATTGGCCGGGCGACCGTTGATCCAGGCTTTGGAACTGCCCTCGGCGCGCAGGACCCGCCGAAGCTGGCAGGCACCGTCTTCGTCCAGTTCTTCACGGCGCAACCATTCCCTTGCCTCGTGCAGGTCGGCAAGGTCGAACTCCGCCGCCAGTTCGGCCCGGTCGCTGCCCGCTCGTACCATGCTGCTGTCGGCGCGCGCGCCGGCCAGCAGCATCAACGCGTCGACCAGCAGCGACTTGCCCGCGCCGGTTTCGCCGCTGACCACGGTGAGGCCGGGGCCGAAAGCCACCTCGGCGGCCTCGACGACGGCAAAATGGCGGACATAAAGCGAAGTAAGCATGGGCGGGTCGGTGATGGGGTGGAGGGATTGTAGCGGGAGCCCGGCGGGGCAAAACAACGCTTTCGCTTGCAAGCTGCGCGTGTTGACCTTATTTCTGTCTGGTCTCAGGAAATGCTACAGACATGATCAATCCACTTGGCCACGATCTCGACGCCCGCGCCCGGCGCCTGCTGCGCACACTGATCGCCCAGTATCTGGTCGACGGCGAGCCGGTCGGTTCGCGCACGCTGTCGCGCTCGTCCGGGCTGGATGTGAGCCCGGCGACGATCCGCAACATCATGGCCGACCTGGAAGATGCGGGCCTGGTCGCGTCGCCGCACACCTCGGCAGGCCGCGTACCCACGCCGCGCGGCCTGCGCCTGTTCGTGGACAGCCTGATCGAATTGCAGCCACTGCCGCGCAAGGAAATGGCGCGCCTGCAGAGCGAGCTGCCACCGGGACCGACCACCACGCGCGACCTGCTCGGCAACGTCTCGACCCTGCTGTCGGCGATGACCCGCTTTGCAGGTGTCGTCACGGTACCGCGGCAAGTGGATTTTCCGCTGCGCCATATCGACTTCGTGGCGCTGCCGGAAGCGCGCGTGCTGGTGATCCTCGTGTTCACCGACAACCAGGTGCAGAACCGCATCGTGCAGTTGGCCAAACCCCTGCTCGGTCGCGAGCTGGAGCAGGCCGCGAACTACCTCAACAGCCATTTTGCCGGCCTGCGCGTCGACGACATCCGCGCTCATCTGCTGGCCGAAGTGCGCGAGACCGGCAGCGAGCTGAACCGCCTGCTGGCCAGCACGATGGAGCTGGCCACGGCGTCGTTCGCGCCGCAGGCCAGCGGTGCCGACGTGCTGGTCAGTGGCCAGACCAACCTGATGGCATATTCCGAGTTGGCCGATCTGCAGCGGTTGCGCGAATTGTTCGATGCGTTCCAGCAGAAGAACGAATTGCTGCAACTGATGGAGGTCTGCGCCAGGGCACCTGGCGTACGCCTGTTCATCGGCGAGGAATCGGGTTTCGCGGCTCTGGACGGTTGCAGCGTGGTGACCGCCAGTTATGGCGCGCAGGGACGGGTGCTGGGCGCGGTCGGGGTGATCGGGCCGACCCGGATGGCCTATGAACGGGTGATCCCGGTGGTGCAGGCGACGGCCGGATTGTTGAGCGATGCCTTGAATCGCGTCGCGACGACCCTATAACCGGCCTCGGCGGTGGGAATTCGGTGAATTGGAAGGCAGGCATTCGTGCCGGCCGCGGACTTTTGTTGGGAGTGATGCATGCACAACGACGACCCTCAGTCGCACGACGAGGCGCTGGATCCGGGCGCGCCGGATGAATCCGCGGCCATTGAGATTGCCCGGCTGCAGGCCCGCGTGGCCGAGCTCGAAGCCGGCAATGCCGAACTGCGCGAGACCGTGCTGCGTGAAAAGGCCGAAATCGAGAACCAGCGCCGCCGCCTGCATCGCGACCTGGAGCAGGCTCGCCGGTTCGCCAACGAGAAGCTGCTGAACGAGCTGCTGCCGGTATACGACGGCCTGGAGAGTGGCCTGGCGGTCGAGGGCGGTGACCTGGCATCGATGCGCGAGGGCATCAGCCTGACCCTGAAGGCCCTGCTGAAAGTGGCCGAGAGCCACGGCATGGTGCAGGTCGATCCGCTGGACCAGCCGCTGGACCCGGAGCGCCATCACGCAGTGAGCATGGTCGATGCGCCGGGCAAGGTGCCGGGCACGGTGGTAAGCGTGCTGCAGAAGGGCTATGTGCTGAATGATCGGCTGCTGCGCCCGGCGCTGGTCGCGGTGGCAAAAGACTGAACAAATCCGACGTTGGCGCCGGCCTGAATGGCGCGCCGACCGGTACGCAAGAAATCGCCTTCGGGGCCTTGCCGGCATTGAATCGCCCGAGCAGACCCCCATCTGAAAACCATCGCGGCCGCGGGGGCCGCAAGAAAATCCGGAGAACTTACACATGGGCAAGATCATCGGCATCGACCTGGGTACCACCAACTCCTGCGTGTCCGTGATGGACGGCAGCACCGCCAAGGTCATCGAGAACTCGGAAGGCGACCGCACCACGCCATCCATCGTCGCCTTCAACAAGGATGGCGAAGTCCTGGTCGGCGCCTCGGCCAAGCGCCAGAGCGTGACCAATCCGAAGAACACGTTCTACGCGGTGAAGCGCCTGATCGGCCGCAAGTTCACCGATGCCGAGGTGCAGAAAGACCTGCATATCGTGCCGTACGGCATCATCGCGCACGACAACGGCGACGCCTGGGTGCAGACCTCCGACGGCAAGAAGATGGCGCCGCAGGAGATTGCCGCGAAAGTGCTGATGAAGATGAAGAAGACCGCCGAGGATTATCTCGGCGAGACGATCACCGAGGCCGTGATCACGGTGCCGGCGTATTTCAACGACAGCCAGCGCCAGGCGACCAAGGACGCGGGCAAGATCGCCGGCCTCGACGTCAAGCGCATCATCAACGAGCCGACCGCGGCCGCGCTGGCCTATGGCCTGGACAAGAAGGGCGGCGACCGCAAGATCGTGGTTTACGACCTCGGCGGCGGCACCTTCGACGTGTCGATCATCGAGATCGCCGAGGTCGACGGCGAGAAGCAGTTCGAGGTGCTGGCCACCAATGGCGACACCTTCCTCGGTGGCGAGGACTTCGACATGCGCGTCATCGACTACCTGGTCGAGGAGTTCCAGAAGGAGCAGGGCATCGACCTGCGCAAGGACCCGCTCGCGCTGCAGCGCCTGAAGGACGCCGCCGAGCGCGCCAAGATCGAGCTGTCCTCGAACCACCAGACCGACGTGAACCTGCCGTACGTGACGGCCGATGCCTCCGGGCCGAAGCACCTCAACATCAAGCTGACCCGGGCCAAGCTCGAGGCGCTGGTGGAAGACCTGGTCAAGCGCACCATCGACCCGTGCCGTACCGCGTTGAATGACGCCGGCCTGCGCGTGTCCGACATCAACGAGGTGATCCTGGTCGGTGGCCAGACCCGCATGCCCAAGGTGCAGGAGGCGGTGAAGGACTTCTTCGGCAAGGAGCCGCGCAAGGACGTCAACCCGGATGAGGCCGTCGCCGTGGGCGCGGCGATCCAGGGCGGCGTGCTGGGCGGTTCGGTCAAGGACGTGCTGCTGCTCGACGTCACCCCGCTGTCGCTGGGCATCGAGACGATGGGCGGCGTGATGACCAAGCTGATCGAGAAGAACACCACGGTGCCGACCAAGGCGGCGCAGACCTTCTCGACCGCCGACGACAACCAGACCGCGGTAACCGTGCACGTGCTGCAGGGTGAGCGCGAGCGCGCCAACGCGAACAAGTCGCTGGGCAAGTTCGACCTGCAGGGCATCGAGCCGGCGCCGCGCGGCATGCCGCAGATCGAGGTCACCTTCGACATCGACGCGAACGGCATCCTGCACGTGTCGGCCAAGGACAAGAAGACCGGCAAGGAACAGAAGATCGAGATCAAGGCCGGCTCGGGTCTGTCCGAGGAAGAGATCGCGCGGATGGTTGCTGATGCCGAAGCGAACAAGGAAGAGGACAAGAGGTTCCACGAACTGGTCGCCACGCGCAACAAAGCCGACCAGCTGGTGCACGCCACCCGCAGCGCGCTGAAGGAGCATGGCGGCAAGGTGCCGGCCGATCAGCTGTCCACGATCGAGGGCGCATTGTCCGATCTGGAAAAGGTCAAGGACGGCGAAGACAAGGCCGCGATCGAGGCCAAGGTCGAAAAGCTGGAGCAGGTCGCCCAGGCGCTGTATGCCGCGGCGCAGGGGTCCGCGTCTGGCGACGCCGGTGCACAGTCCGCACCTGGCGGTTCGGCGCAGCCCGACGACGTGGTGGATGCCGAGTTCACCGAGGTCAAGGACGACAAGTAATCATCGGCCGGCAGCCGTTTCCGGCACGGTCGACTGACTACACAGCCCGCGCCGGGATTTCCCGGCGCGGGCTGTGTGCTGAATGCAATCACGGCCTTGGCCGGCCGGCAGGGGCGCAACAAAGCAGTGTGGATGGATGATGAGCAAGCGTGACTACTACGAAGTGCTGGGTGTCGAACGCAGCGTCGACGAGGTCGAACTGAAGAAGTCGTTCCGTCGGCTGGCAATGAAATACCACCCGGACCGCTGCCCGGACGACCCCGCGGCGCAGGACAAGTTCAAGGAGGCCAAGGAGGCCTACGAGGTGTTGTCCGACGCGCAGAAGCGCGCGATGTACGACCAGCATGGCCATGCAGCCTTCGAGCATGGCATGGGCGGTCGCGGTGGCGCCGGCTTCGGCGATGTGGGCGACATTTTCGGCGACATTTTCGGCGACATCTTTGGCCGCAGCGGCGGCGGCCGCGGACGTCCGCGGCGAGGCGCCGACCTGCGCTACATCATGGAGCTGGATCTGGAAGAGGTCGTGTTCGGCGTCAGCCGCCAGATCGAGGTACCGACCCAGGTCAACTGCCACCATTGCAACGGCAGCGGGTCGGAGGACGGCAAGGTCAGCAAGTGCAAGACCTGTCATGGCCACGGCCAGGTGCGCATGCAGAACGGCATCTTCTCGATCCAGCAGGCCTGTCCGCATTGCGGCGGTACCGGCCAGGCGATCGAGAAACCGTGCAGGAAATGCCATGGCGAAGGCCGTATCGAGGAGACCCGCACGTTGTCGGTGCAGATTCCCGAAGGTGTCGACAACGGGGATCGCATCCGCCTGAGCGGGCAGGGCGAGGCTGGTCAATCGGGTACGCCAGCTGGCGACCTGTACGTGGAAGTGCATGTGCGCGAGCACGCGATCTTCCAGCGCGACGGCAACGATCTCTACTGCGAACTGCCGATCCGCTTCTCGCAGGCGGCGCTGGGCGCGGAGCTGCCGGTACCGACGCTGGACGGCGAGGTGCCGATCAGCATTCCTCCGGAAACCCAGACCGGCGCCCAATTCCGCCTGCGCGGCCGCGGCGTGAAGTCGGTGCGCAGCAGCCGGCACGGCGACCTGATCTGCCGGGTCGTGGTGGAGACGCCGGTGCGCCTTACGAAGCAGCAGCGCGAGTTGCTGGAATCGCTGGAAGCCACCTTCGACGGCAACGACGCCGGCAAGCACACGCCGCGTGCGAATGGCTGGGTCGATGGCGTGAAGAAGTTCTGGTCCAAAGTCACCGCGTGAGGCTGGCTGCCCACGCGCTAGCATGTACGGATCGATCCACTGGAGCGCGCTGCCGATGACCCGTCCCGTTCGTCTCGCGCTCAATGGCGCTTCCGGTCGCATGGGCCGCGCGTTGCTCGATCTGCTGGGCGAAGACGAACGCTTCGAGCTGGTGCATGCCGTGGTGGCCCCGGGGTCGGCGATTGATGGTCAGCCGGTGTTTCCCGGCGCGGCCAACGCCAACAGCCTGCGCTACGCGCACGACTGGAGCCGCGCGCCGGCAATCGATGTGGTCGTCGACTTCAGCAACCCGGCGGCACTGACGCCGGTACTGGATCATTGCCTGGCGCACGGCACGGCCCTGGTCAGCGGCACCACCGGGATCGACCCGGCGCTGGAAGCGCGACTGCGGGATGCCGGCCGCGACGTCGCGCTCCTGCGTGCCGCCAATTTCAGTCTTGGCGTCGCGGTGCTGACCCGGCTGTTGCGCGAAGCTGCGGCGGCCTTGCCCGGCTGGGACCTGGAAATCGTCGAGTCCCATCATGGCCGCAAACAGGACGCACCGTCAGGTACCGCGCTGGCACTTGGCCACGCGGCCGCGGCTGCGCGCGAGACGACGCTCGAAGCCGCCGCCATCTACGGCCGGGAAGGCCGCACCGGCGAGCGGTCGACTGGAAGCATCGGCTTCGCCGTGGTGCGTGGCGGTGACATCGTCGGAGAGCACAACGCCATGCTGATTGGCCAGGGAGAGCGCCTGGAACTCGGGCATCGCGCGACCGATCGCTCCATTTTCGCGCGCGGCGCCCTGCAGGCCGCGTACTGGCTGGCCGGGCGCCCTGCCGGGCACTGGCAACTGGACGACGTGATCGCCACGCCGCGTTGAGGCCGGCCGATCAATAATGGGCACCGGCGTCTCCTGATGTCGCTGCGCCAACCGCTGCCGTTTACCGGATCAGTGGTTGATTCCGCTCATCAGGCCGAAACACGCGGCCACCAGCAACAGCAGCACGGCTACGATCGACAGCAGACCCAGCAACATGCCCTTGCCAGTGCGCGCATGGTCGCCCCTGAGCATGACCACGCCAGTCACGACAATCGCCAGCGGCGGCAGCCACAACGCGCCGAGCAGGCCCATGCGAAGGCCCGACATCAACATCACCAGCAGGATTTCGCCGCCGATCATGATCAGCCACGCCAGGCCGACGCCGAGGGCCAGCGAGCCGCGGTAGGGTTCGGCACCTGCTGGCAACGGCGGTAGTGGTGATGGTGCCGAGGTGGGAGGGTCAAGCCGCATTTCACTCATTGGAAGCTTGCTCCAGCTCTCGGTTTTGCTCGATTTCGCGCCGCAACTTCGCCAGCGTGACCACCTTGTCGTCACGATAGAAAAGGTTGAAGGTATCGAACGGAATGATCCGGCCGTCCGGTTGCGCGATGTGGACACAGGACTTCTTCACCGCCCGCAGGTCGAATCCCTGGGCGTCGATGAATTGCATGATCAACACCCGGAACACGTTGCGGTAGCCGAGCTCGGGCGGCGCCTGCACCTGGGGCAGGCAGCACAGCAGGTCGGCCAGCGAGCCGGCCTGCGATTCCGGCGAGTGGTTGGTGGCGAACAGCTCGAATACGTGCGCGCGCAGTTCCTCGTCGCGCTCCACCACGATCGTGTTGCGGCCCTTGCCGACCAGGGTTTCCGGTGAGACGAAGCGGGTCAACGGCAGCACCTGTCCGCCGACCTTCAGGGCGTACGCCATCGCCAGGCAATCCGGATTGCAGGGCACCGGGATCAGGTCGTAGGGCTGGAACATCGGACTCTGTTCGAGGATGCATCGACGCACTTCGCTCAAGGTCAGCCGATGGTGTTCCAGATCGTAGCCTTCCAGCCGTCCGGCGGCCTGGATCGGCTGGAACGTGACGCCGCGCACGCAGGGTTGGGTCAGCGCGAAGTCGATGATCTCGCCGAGCTCGCCGTCGTTGACGCCTTTCTTGACGGTGACCACGAGGGTGGTGGAGATGTCGTGCCGGTTGAGGTGCTCCAGCGCCTTCAGCCGCACGTCGTGCAGCTTCGCGCCGCGCAAGTCCCTGTGCACTTCGTCGCGCAGCGAGTCGAACTGCAGGTAGAGCTCGAAGCCCGGCTGATAGGCGGCCAGACGCGCGGCGAACTCCGGTTCCTTCGCGATGCGCAGGCCGTTGGTGTTGACCATCAGATGGCGGATCGGACGCGCCCTGGCGGCGTCGAGGATGGCGAAGAAATCCGGGTGCAAGGTTGGTTCGCCGCCGGAGATCTGTACAACGTCAGGCTCGCCTTCGTTCGCCACCACGGCGTCAAGCATGCGTTCGATCGTGGCGAGGTCTCGAAAGCCCGTGCGGTGCGGGCCGCTCTCGGCGTAGCAGATCGGGCAGCGCAAATTGCAGTGGTCGGTGATCTCGATCAGGGTCAGGCAGGAGTGCTGCATGTGCTCCGGGCACAGGCCGCAGTCGTAGGGGCAGCCGTAATGCCGCGGCGTGTTGAAGCGCTGCGGCAATTCCGGCGGCTTGATGTAGAGCTCGCGGCACTGGCGATAGTACGCCGCGTCGTCGGCGATCAGGACGCGCTCCTGGCCATGGTGCGGGCACCATTTCTCCAGGTAGACGCGTTCGTCCTTGATCAGGATCTTCGCCTCGACCCGACGCAGGCAACGGCTGCAGATCGACACCGCGCTGTCGTAGAAAAGGTAAGGCCTTACCTTGGCTCCCATGCATCGCTTCCCCTGGTGAACAACGCCCGCAGGATACGCGGGATGTCGCGTGCGTAGTAAAGCAGCCCGGCCACGCACAGCCATTGCAGACCGGACAGGCCGCCCGGGTAGGTGTGGAACACGGGCTTGATGAACTCGACCAGCAGGCGGAACAGCAGATAGCCGACCATGAAGGCGCGGAAGCGGTCGCCGGGCCGGGCGAGGGCTTCGCGACGGCGGTGGATCAGCGCGTACTGTGCCAGCAGGAAGGCGATTTCGTAGAGCTGGGTGGGATGGCGCGGCAGGCCGTCGCCGAAATCCACGCCCCACGGCAGCGAGGTCACCAGGCCATAGGTGTGGTCGCCAAGGCCCGCCAGGAAGCAGCCGACCCTGCCGACGCACATGCCCAGCGTCAATGGCAGGACAAAGGCATCGCCGGTGGAGTTGTCGACTCCCGCGATTTTCTTGGCGAGCTCGACGCCAAGCAGGCCGCCGAGCAGGGCGCCGATGATCGACTTGCCCTCCAGCAGATGGCGAAGATCGGGAAAGTCGGCGAACGCGGTGAGCGGATCATCCAGCCAGAACGACAGCTTGGCGCCCACGGCGGCGCCGACGATGGCGCCGACACCCACCCAGACCACGTGGTCAGCGTGGCGAAAAGCCGTGGGCGCCAGGCGACGCCGTGTCCACAGGAAGGCGCGAAAGCCGATCGCATAAGCCAGGGCCTCGAAAACCGTGTGCAGTGCGACCGGCGACATGAGCGGCGCGAACTCAGTCGCGATGCGACGCGTTGCGATCCCGGCCGGCGCCGAGCTTCCTGTCCAGGCCGCCGAAGAGTTTCTTGAACGCTCGCGAGAACTTGCCGCGCTTGGTCTTGCGCAGCTTTTCCTGCTCGCTGGTCAGCCATGCGACCTGGATGACGCGTCGCTCGCCCTCAAAGGGCAGGTGGCCGTGAAAGGAATTGTCGCAGCGCTTGAATACCGCGAACTCGCCGTACAGCGGTATCAGCTCCGGCGCGACCACGCTGTCGATGTCATCGATGCGGTGCAGGAAGCGCAGGCAGCCATCGCTGGTATCCGGCCATTGGGGATTGAGATAGATCAGCGCGGTGGCGATCTTCGACTTGCTGTCGGTATGGATGGTGCCGTGGCGCTTGTTCAGCAGCCGGCACAGGGTCACCAGGGTCGGGTACTGGTCGAGGTTCTCGATGCCCAGACGCTGCCCGACGGCGCGAGCAAAAGCCGCGGACGTCATGTTCTCGACAAGCGCGTTGACGCTGGGGCCGCAGTCATTCGGGTCGTAGGGAAAGAAGCCGGCGCTCGCATAACGCGGGAAGTCGCGATCGATGTCTCCACGTACTTCGTCGGGCAACTGGCCATGGGCCACCATGAACGGGAAGGGATGCTGCTGTACCGTGGTGTCCGGGCGGTCGAGGCGCGCGGGATCGAGCAGGACGGCGGCACGCATGGGATATTCAGCTCCATTGAAATGATGCCTAGTTTACCTCCCGCCGGGCCACGCCAGCGGATTCGGGAAGTGCCGGTTCAGTCGACGTGAGGTGGACAGAAACGCGGTCGCAGCCTATCATTTCAACCCGCCCAGACCGTTTCCCTCCCAAGCGCCACAAGCCGGCAATGCTGCGGCTTGCGGACTTTGCTGCATCCAAAAGGCGGACATCGCAATGCCCCAACCCGCTCTGCTTGCCCTCGAAGATGGCAGCGTGTTCCATGGCCATGCCGCTGGCGCGGCCGGAGAAACCATCGGCGAGGTGGTGTTCAACACGGCGATGACCGGCTATCAGGAGATCCTCACCGATCCTTCCTATGCGCGCCAGCTTGTCACCCTGACCTATCCGCATGTGGGCAACACCGGCATCAACGACGAGGATGTCGAATCCACCCGGGTGCATGCCGCCGGCCTGATCGTGCGCGACGTGCCGCGCTGTGCCAGCAGCTGGCGCAGCAGGGAGAGCCTGCCCGGCTACTTGATTCGTCATGGCACGGTGGCCATCGCCGGCATCGATACTCGCCGTCTTACCCGCATTCTGCGCGAGAAGGGCGCGCTTGCCGGCTGCATCGTGGCGGGGGAACGGGTCGATGTGGAGGACGCGCTGGCCAAGGCACGCGCATTCCCGGGGCTCAATGGCATGGACCTGGCCAAGGTGGTCGGCACCGAAAAACCGTACGCGTGGAATCGGGGTGTTTACGATCTGGATGGCGCTGCATTCAATCAGCCGGCGATGCGCTTCAAGGTGGTGGCCTACGACTTCGGCGCCAAGTTCAATATCCTGCGCCTGCTCGCCGAGCAGGGTTGCGATGTCACCGTGGTGCCACCACAGACGCCCGCCGCCGAGGTACTCGCGATGCAGCCGGACGGGGTGTTCCTGTCCAACGGCCCGGGCGACCCGGCGGCCTGCGACTACGCCATCGTGGCGACCCGCGAGCTGCTCGACGCGAGGGTCCCGTTGTTCGGCATCTGCCTGGGCCAGCAGCTCATGGCGCTGGCGCTGGGCGGCAGGACGCTCAAGATGAAGTTCGGCCATCATGGCGCCAATCATCCGGTCAAGGATCTGGACGACGGCCGTGTGCTGATCACCTCGCAGAACCATGGTTTCGCGGTGGATCCAAGCAGCCTCCCGGCCAACGCGCGGGTGACCCATGTCTCGCTGTTCGACGGATCGCTGCAGGGCTTCGCGCTGACCGACCGCCCCGCCTTCTGCTTCCAGGGCCACCCGGAGGCCAGCCCCGGTCCCCGCGATGTCGGCTACCTGTTCCAACGATTCGCCGCACTGATGCAGGAGCCCCGCTGAGATGCCCAAGCGTAACGATATCAAGAGCATCCTCATCATCGGTGCCGGTCCGATCGTGATCGGCCAGGCCTGCGAGTTCGACTACTCCGGCGCGCAGGCCTGCAAGGCGCTGAAGGAAGAGGGCTATCGGGTGATCCTGGTGAACTCCAACCCCGCCACGATCATGACCGACCCGGAGACGGCCGACGCGGTCTACATCGAGCCGATCAACTGGCAGACGGTGGAGCGGATCATCGCCAAGGAGCGGCCGGACGCGGTGCTGCCCACGATGGGTGGGCAGACCGGCCTGAACTGTGCGCTGGATCTGGCTGACCACGGCGTGCTGGAGAAATACGACGTCGAGCTGATCGGCGCGTCGCGCGAAGCGATTCGCATGGCCGAGGACCGCGAGCTGTTCCGCGTGGCGATGGCCGAGATCGGACTGGACTGTCCGAAGGCCGAGGTCGTGCGCACGTTCGAGCAGGCGCTGCTGACCCAGGCCAAGGTCGGCTATCCGACCGTCATCCGCCCCAGCTTCACGCTCGGCGGCTCCGGTGGCGGCATCGCCTACAACCGCGAAGAGTTCGAGGAGATCGTCAAGCGCGGCCTGGAACTGTCGCCGGTGGGCGAGGTGCTGGTCGAGGAATCCGTGCTCGGCTGGAAGGAATTCGAGATGGAAGTGGTCCGCGACACCGCGGACAACTGCATCATCGTCTGCTCGATCGAGAACCTCGATCCGATGGGCGTGCACACCGGCGACTCGATCACCGTGGCGCCGGCGCAGACGCTCACCGACAAGGAATACCAGCGCCTGCGCGACGCCTCGATCGCGGTGCTGCGCAAGATCGGCGTGGACACCGGCGGCTCCAACGTGCAGTTCGGCATCAATGCCGAGGACGGCCGCGTCGTCGTCATCGAGATGAATCCGCGGGTGTCGCGCTCGTCCGCACTGGCGTCGAAGGCAACCGGTTTCCCGATCGCCAAGATCGCCGCGAAGCTGGCCGTCGGTTACACGCTGGACGAATTGAAGAACGACATCACCGGCGGTCTCACGCCGGCGTCGTTCGAGCCGTCGATCGACTACGTCGTCACCAAGATCCCGCGTTTCGCGTTCGAGAAATTCCCGGCTGCCGACGCGCGCCTGACCACCCAGATGAAGTCGGTGGGCGAGGTGATGGCGATCGGCCGCAGCTTCCATGAATCGCTGCAGAAAGCGCTGCGTGGGCTGGAGATCGGCAAGACCGGACTCAACCCGACCGGACTGGACATCACGACCGAGGATGGCCTGGTCGTGCTCAAGCGTGAACTGCGCGAGCCGCGGCCGGATCGCGTGTTCCATCTGGCCGATGCGTTCCGCGCGGGCCTGTCGCTGGAGGAAGTGCACAATCTGAGCCGGGTCGACCCATGGTTCCTCGCCGCGTTCGAGGACATCGTGCTGACCGAGGCGGAGGTGATGGCGCAGGGCATCACGGCACTCGACGAACCGCGCATACGCGAACTCAAGCGGCTCGGTTTCGCCGATGCGCGGATCGCCGAACTGCTCAACACTGACGAAGCCGCCGTGCGCCACCTGCGCCATACTCTTGGCGTGCGCCCCGTGTACAAGCGGGTGGATTCCTGCGCGGCCGAATTCGCCACCAGCACGGCCTACATGTACTCGACCTACGAGGAAGAATGCGAAGCCAATCCGACCGACCGCGACAAGATCATCGTGCTTGGCGGCGGCCCGAACCGGATCGGGCAGGGCATCGAGTTCGACTATTGCTGCGTGCATGCCTCGTTGGCACTGCGTGAGGATGGTTACGAAACCATCATGGTCAACTGCAACCCGGAAACCGTCTCGACCGACTACGACACCTCCGACCGGCTTTACTTCGAACCGTTGACGCTGGAAGACGTGCTGGAAATCGTCCACCTCGAGAAGCCGAAGGGCGTGATCGTGCAGTACGGCGGGCAGACACCGCTGAAGCTGGCGCGCGCGCTGGAAGCGGCTGGCGTGCCGATCATCGGCACCAGTCCCGATTCGATCGACCTGGCCGAAGATCGCGAGCGCTTCCAGCAGATGATCGAGAAGATTGGCCTGAAGCAGCCGCCGAACCGCACAGCGCGCAATGCCGATGAAGCGTTGGCGCTGGCGCGCGAGATCGGCTATCCGCTGGTGGTGCGGCCGAGCTACGTGCTGGGCGGCCGCGCGATGGAAGTGGTGCATGACGATGCCGACCTGTCGCGCTACATTCGCGACGCGGTAAAGGTGTCGAATGACTCGCCGGTGCTGCTCGACCGTTTCCTCGACCATGCGGTCGAGGTTGATGTAGACGTGATCGCCGATGCCGAAGGCAACGTGCTGATCGGCGGCATCATGGAGCATATCGAGGAGGCCGGCGTGCATTCGGGCGACTCATCCTGTTCGTTGCCGCCGTATTCGCTGAGCGCGGAGATCCAGGACGAGATGCGTCGCCAGGTCACCGCGATGGCGAAGGAGCTCAAGGTCATCGGCCTGATGAACACCCAGTTCGCGATCCAGGGCGACACGGTGTTCATCCTGGAAGTGAATCCGCGTGCGTCGCGCACGGTGCCGTTCGTGTCCAAGGCCACCGGCGTGCCGCTGGCGAAGATCGCCGCCCGCGTGATGGCCGGGCGCAGCCTGGCCAGCCTCGGGGCGACCAGGGAGGTGATCCCTGCGTACTACTCGGTGAAGGAGGCGATCTTCCCGTTCCTGAAGTTCCAGAACGTCGATCCCATCCTGGGTCCGGAAATGCGCTCGACCGGTGAGGTGATGGGCGTGGGCCGCAGTTTCGGTGCCGCGTTCGCGCGCGGTCATGAGGCGGCAGGCATTCGCCCGCCGACCGTGGGCAAGGTGTTCCTGTCGGTACGCGATGGCGACAAGGAGCGCCTGTTGCCGGTGGCGAAAGAAGTCATCTCGCGCGGTTTCAGCCTCGTGGCGACGTCGGGTACGGCGAGTTATCTGGCCGCGCATGGAGTGGCCTGCGAGCGTGTCAACAAGGTGCTCGAGGGACGTCCGCATATCGTCGATTCGATCAAGAACGGCGAAATCGTCTACATCGTCAACACCACCGAGGGCAAGCAGGCGATCGCCGACTCGTTCTCGATCCGGCGCGAGGCATTGCAGCATCGCGTCACGTATTCCACGACCGTGGCCGGTGCCCGCGCGCTGGTGCACTCGCTGGATTTCCGCGGTGACGGCGAGGTACACAGCCTGCAGGAATTGCACAAGGAGCTCAGCGCATGAGTCGCCCACCGATCACCAAAGCCGGTTCCGAACGCCTGCGCGCGGAACTGGAAAAGCTGAAATCCACCGATCGCCCGCGCATCATTGCGGCGATCGCCGAGGCGCGGGCTCACGGCGACCTCAAGGAAAACGCCGAATACCATGCGGCGCGTGAACTGCAAAGCTTCACTGAAGGGCGCATCGCCCAGCTGGAGGCCCTGCTGTCGACGGCCGAGGTGATTGACATTGCCCGGCTCAACCCGGGCAAGAAGGTGGTGTTCGGGGCGATCGTCGATCTGGAGGATGAGGACAGTGGTGCAGCGGTGACCTACCAGATCGTGGGTGACCTCGAGGCCGACATCAAGCAGCGCCTGATCGCGGTGACGTCGCCGATCGCCCGCGCGTTGATCGGCAAGAGCGCAGGCGACAGTTTCGAGTTCACTGCCCCCAATGGCGTCAAGCATTACGAGATCATCGACGTCCGCTACGAGTGATGGCATCGCGGCGACGTTGTCGCCGCAAGCCGTATCCCCAGCCACAAAAAAAGGCCGCGCATGCGGCCCTTTCTGTGGCAAAGCTCAACGCCGGGTTCAGCGCTGGCGAGCCTTGAAACGAGGATTGCTCTTGCAGATCACGAACACCTTGCCGCGACGACGCACGATCTTGCAGTCGCGGTGCCGCGCCTTGGCGGACTTCAAAGAGTTAAGCACCTTCACGGCCGGCTCCTGACACTAAAAGAAAAATTCAAGCTCGCAA
>DATNGL010000008.1:0-2762 GCA_035605895.1 Rhodanobacter sp. | reverse complement strand
TTTCTGAAGCGTTCTTCCCAACCAATTCAAACTCATTACTGACTTTTTACTTGGTGGGACGCTTGCATTGCTTGGACAGGTCGTAACCTTCCATCGCAAGACGTCCACACAATTCACCTGCGCACACTGTCAAAGATCCTTTCGCCCGCCACCGTTTCCGGTGACACCCCGCAGACCTTTCGTCCCGGGTGAGCCGCCCATTCTACATCGCTTTTCTAGACCGTCAACACCCTCGATGGGGCTTTGCGAAGGGCTGAGCGAACCGCCACGCGGCAGCGAACGGGCATGGGCCGCGCATGATACGGCCTGCTCTTTTTTTGGCAAGTATTTCTGCGCAGGATGCCCGTTCGATCCAGCCGGACGACTGCCACGAGCAGAGCCCGTCCGCTATGGCGGCGGATCAGGCGGCGATCAGCCTTACGCGGGCAAAGTTGCGCTTGCCCACCTGCAGCACGCCCTCGAAGCCGACATGGAAGATGCGCTGCGCATCCTCCGTCACCTCCGCGTCGATGCGCACGGCACGCTCCTTTAGTTTCCGGTTGGCTTCGGAGTTGCTGCCGGCAAGACCTGCCGCGGCGAGCAGCGCAGCCAGGCGCAGGCCCTCGGCGGGCACCGCAATGTCGACCTGCGGCAGCAGCGAGGTGTCGCCCTCGCCACGCACCACGGCATGCCAGCCCGCGATCGCCAGTTCGGCCGCGGCTGCATTGTGGAATCGCGCCGCCAGCTCGCGCGCGAGGCGCAGCTTGGCATCGCGTGGATTGAGCTCGCCGCTGCCGACATCGCGCTTCATGCACGCCAGTTCCTCCAGCGATACGTCGAAGCTCAGCAACTCGAACCAGCGCCACATCAGCTCATCGCCGATCTTCATGGTCTTGGTGACGATGTCGATGGCCGGCTCGTTGATGCCGATATAGTTGCCCAGCGACTTGGACATCTTGTTGACGCCATCCAGGCCCTCCAGCAGCGGCATGGTCAACACGATCTGCGGCGGCTGGCCGTGGTGTTCCTGCAGGGCACGACCCATCAGCAGATTGAACTTCTGGTCGGTGCCGCCCAGCTCGACATCGGCCTTCAGCGCCACCGAGTCATAGCCCTGCACCAGCGGATACAGGAATTCGTGGATCGCGATGGGTTGCTGTGCGGCATAGCGCTTGGTGAAATCGTCGCGCTCGAGCATGCGCGCCACGGTGTGCTGGGCCGCAAGCCTGATCATGTCGGCCGCCGACATCGCTCCGAACCACTCCGAATTGAAGCGCAGCTCGGTCTTCTCGCGATCCAGTACCTTGTAGACCTGATCCGCATAGGTCTCGGCATTGGCCAGCACGTCCTCGCGGGTGAGCGGCTTGCGCGTGACGTTCTTGCCAGTGGGGTCGCCGATCATGCCGGTGAAATCGCCGATCAGGAAAATCACCTGATGGCCCAGGTCCTGGAACTGACGCATCTTGTTGAGCAGGACGGTGTGCCCGATATGCAGGTCGGGCGCGGTGGGATCGAAGCCGGCCTTGATCCGCAACGGACGCCCGCTCTTCAGACGTGCGGCCAGATCCTCCCGCTTGATGATTTCATCGGCACCACGCGCAATCGTGGCCAGGGCCTGCTCAGGCTCGCTCATTGGGCTCTCTCTTGAAGGATGACTTGCTTGATGATCTGTAGCGTAAGCGACTTGAAGCGGGAGGCAGTCGCCACTCCACGTGCGCAGCAGAAGTTAATTGTGCGTTAATCAGAAATAGTTCGCAAACCATTGATGGAAAAGGCATTGACGCCCTCTGCACATCGCCGTTATGGTACGCCGAGTTTGTGACTGGGCGGTACGGGGCGAATAAGGCATGGCCGAAGAAAACAGGGACGCGCTGCATGCGCGCAAACAGGCCATATGCCGCAAGGCGCAGCGTCGTCACTCGCGTTTCTATGAGCGCTGTGCGCACTGGTCGTTCAACCGTTCGGCCGACGTCGAACCGATCCGATGGCACCGCGAGCACTGGATGCTCGCCGGCACGGCGCTGCTGATCACCTTGCTGTCCGGCTTCATCATGCCGGCATGGGCCAGCGCGATGCGACCCGCCTCGGTACCCGAAGCGCACACGCTGTTGCCGCTGGCGCTGCCCAAGGTCGACCTGACCAGCACGCCCATTCCCACCGTGGATGACTGGCAGGTCGTGCGCGTCCAGCCTGGGCAGACGCTGTCCGACATCTTCAACGGACGCGGCCTGGGCCTGAGTGAGCTGCAGAAGGTGATGGATGCCGCGGGCGAGCACAAGGCGGCACTGCACAACATCCGCCCGGGCGAGGAATTCGACTTCCTGCTCGACAGCGACGGCAGCCTGAAGGGCTTTCGCTTCGATCCCGACCAGACCAGCCGCGCGATCATCCGGCTTGACGGCGCCCAGCCCACGTTCGCCTTGCAGAAGCGTGACATGGACCTGCGCGAGCAGGTCGCCCATGGCGTCATCCGCAGCAGCGTCTATGCCGCCGGCGACCAGGCCGGCATGAATGCGGCGATGGTCGGCAAGCTGGCGGACCTGTTCAAGTACGACATCGACTTTGTGCAGGATCTCCGCGCTGGCGACAGCTTCACGGTGATCTACGACGACATCTACCGCGACGGCGTGCGCTACGGCCAAGGCGATATCGTCGCCGCCGAATTCATCAACCAGGGCAAGCGCTATACCGCCTACCGGTTCAAGAAGGCCGACGGCAGCTATGGCTGGTACAGCGAGGACGGGCGTCCGATCCAGAAATCGTTCCTGCGCATTCCGGTCGAT
>DATNGL010000007.1:0-7501 GCA_035605895.1 Rhodanobacter sp. | reverse complement strand
ATCCTGTATGCAGGCACCGGTTATGCGGCCGATCCGCTGGGCACGCGGCCCTCGTTCGACAAGACCACCTCGGCCACGCTGCAGAAGTTCTACAACGACTGGTACCAGCCCAACAACGCGATCTTCGTGATCGTCGGCGATGTCGATCCCGCGGCCACGCTGAAGCAGGTGAAGCAGCTGTTTGGCGGCATCGCGAAAGGCAAGGTGCCGGCACATGCCCCGGTCAAGCTGGCGCCGTTCAAGGCGCAGACGATCAGCAGTACCACGCCGGACGCCACCGGCGCGGTGCAGTTCCTCTATCGCGGCCCGGGCATGCAGAGCACCGATTTCGCGGCGGCGAGCGTGTTGATGGACGTGCTCAACAACGCGCGCAGCCCGCTGTCCGAACTCGCGGTGCAGGGCAAGGTGCTGAGCGCCGACGCGCAGACTCAACCGTTCAGCCATGGCAGCATCGGCGCGATCGAAGTCGGCTTCGCCAAGGGCGCCGATCCGAAGCAGGCGCAGGCGGATCTGGATGGCGTCATCCGGCAGGTGCTCGAGGACGGCGTATCCGTCGACCTGGTCGAGGCGGCCAAGCGTTCCGAACAGTCCCAGTTCGAGTTCAGCAAGAACAGCGCCGTGAGCCAGGCCAGTGCCTGGTCGCAGGCGCTGGCCTGGCAGGGGTTGGACTCGCCGGAGGAAGCGGAGCGGCAGATCCAGGCGGTCACCGTCGACGACGTCAATCGCGTGGCGCGCGAATACCTGAAACCCGACCAGCGCGTCACCGTGGTGCTGACCCCCGACCCGAACGGCAAGCGCCCGCCCAACAGCAATGGCTTCGGCGGCACCGAGTCCTTCGGCGGCGACGACAAGCTCGACGTACCGCTGCCGAGCTGGGCCACCGATGCGCTGGCCAAACTGGACATGCCGCACTGGACGCTGGACCCGACCAGCATGAAGCTGGCCAACGGCATCACCCTGATCGTGCAACCCGAATCGGTCAGCAAGACCGTCACCGTGGTCGGCCATGTCGATCACGACGACAAGCTGCAGGAGCCGAACGGCCAGTACGGCGTGGGCAAGCTGCTCACCGCGTTGTTCGACTACGGCACCACCAGCCTGGACCGCAATGCGTTCCACAAGGCGCTGGATGCGATCGCCGCCAGCGAGAGCGGCGGTACCGATTTCTCGCTGGCGGTGCCGAGCGCGCATTTCGACGAGGGCATGCGCCTGCTGGCCGACAACGAACTGCATCCGGCGCTGCCGCAGCAGGCGTTCGACGTGCAGCAGAAGACGCTGGCCCGCACGCTGGCGGGGGAACTGCAGTCGCCGCGCTACAAGATGATCCGCGCGCTGTACAAGGGAATTTACCCCGCCACTGATCCGGCACTGCGCGAGGCGACGCCACAGACGGTCGGCAAGCTCACCCTGGCCGACGTGAAACAGTATCGCGACGGCGCCTATCGTCCCGACCTGACCACCATCGTGGTGGTGGGCGATGTCACGCCGGACCAGGCCAAGGCTGCCGTGGAGAAATATTTCGGCGGCTGGCAGGCCAACGGTGCCAAGCCGGACGTGATCCCCAAGCCGGTACCGCTGAACCCGCCGAGCTATGTGGTGGTGCCGAATGCCTACGCCTCGCAGGACGAAGTGCTGATGGGGCAGGCGCTGCAGCTCGATCTGCACAACCCGGACCGCTATGCGCTGGAGCTGGGCAACGACGTGCTCGGCGGCAACGGTTTCGCCTCGCGGCTGATGGTGGATATCCGCGTCCGCCACGGCTTTGCCTACGGCGCCGGTTCGGGCATGGACTTCGAGCGCTCACGCTCGCTGTTCTATGTGCAGTACGGCAGCGATCCGGGCAAGGTGGCGCCGGTGGACGAGCTGGTGCTGCAGAACCTCAAGGCGATGCAGGACACCGCCGTGACCGCACCCGAGCTGACCAATGCGCGGCAGTACCAGATCCGCTCGATCCCGGTGCAAGTCTCCAGCGTCGACCGCATCGCCCGCTCGCTGCTGTCGTGGAGCTGGCATGGCGAGCCGCTCGACCAGCCGATGGTCGCCGCGAAGTACTACCTCAATCTGACTGCGGGCGAAGTGCAGGCGGCGTTCAAGAAATACCTGAAGCCGCAGCATCTGGCCCAGGTGGTGCAGGGCCCGGCACCGGCCAAGCACTGAGTTGCGAAGCGCGTGGACAACATGGCCGCTGCGGCCGTGTTGTCCACGCTTGTCATCGGCTCTGCGTACATGGCCTTCCGGATTCGCCAGCGAGGCGCCCGCGTTCATCCCCGGGACATCCGCCGGACGACAGACTTCGGCATTTCGCGCCCGGAGCGCCCGTGCATTTCGTCAATGCGTACCGCCGCGTCGCCGGTTTCCGGCCAACCCCTGGATATGCACGATGGTGCGTGCTGCTGCTCCTGTGCGCCAGCGCGTCGGCGCCCGGCAGCCCGGCGCATGACCGTCGCGACCGCTTGAAGATCGACGTGATCAGTGACCGCATGACCCTGGCCATGACCGGTTACCCGCAGGTCTATCTGCATGGCGAAATCGACGCCGACGCACCGCAGCGCTTCCGGGGCATGCTCGACTCCGGGCGCATTTCCTTCGGCTCGGATATCTATCTCAATGCCGCAGGCGGCGATGCGGATGCCGGCATGGCGCTGGGGCGGATGTTCCGTGCGGCGGGCATGGCCACGCATCTGGGCACGCCGCGGCTGCCGAAGCACGCCAGCGTGGCGGCGAAGACCGCCGTGTGCGTGGACGCCTGTGTCTATGCCTATCTCGGCGGCCTGTATCGGTGGGCGCCCAGCGGCAGGGATCGCATCGGGTTCAGCGCGCCGCCGGCAGGCGGAGCGACCGTTCCATCCGGCGCGCACGCGTACCTCAAGGACATGGGCATCGACACCGCGGCGCTGGCCACGGCCGTGGCGTCGTCCAACATCGGCCCGGCATGGATGACGGCGGACCAGATGACGGCCAGGGGCGTGGCCAACAATGGCAAGCTCCCGCTCACCGCGACCGCCCAACTGTCCACGTCGATGCCCACCATCGAACTGCGACAGGTCGGGCGCAAGGGCACCCATCGCCTCACGATCCAGTGCAGCCCCGGCAAGACCACGGTGACCGCGTTCGACGAGGTCGGTGCCGTGCGTGCCCGCCAGGTCGCGGCGCGCGACGCGCGGTCCTACTTCCAGCTTGGCGACACGCCGGTGCTGGACCAGGCCCGCGATGGTGCCGTCGTGGAGGGCAACGCCTTGGTGATCCGTCGTTCGTACC
Organism: Rhodanobacter sp.; assembly: GCA_035605895.1. Classification (GTDB taxonomy): domain Bacteria; phylum Pseudomonadota; class Gammaproteobacteria; order Xanthomonadales; family Rhodanobacteraceae; genus Rhodanobacter. Next base: position 4,243 of record DATNGL010000007.1, on the reverse strand, counting down.
CGCCCGCCGATCTGGTGGACCTGGTCTCGGCGTGGTCCGTCGGTGCCTGGGTGGACGGCCGCAGCAACGCGTTCCGCGACGGCTTCCGCATGCCCACCCACCTGGTGCACAAGCAGCTCAGCGATTACTTCTACGCCTGCTGGCGCGCCGCACCGTGGCCGCCGCGGCAGAAGAAGCCGGGCTGAGCCGCCGCACGACTTTGCTGAAATGGGCACGGCCGGCAAGCGTGCCCGCGATGCCGACGACTGCAGGCACCGCTCGATCGGCACCATGCGCGAAGTGTGTACCGGAAAGCGTGATCATCCGGTGGCGCAGCGTGGCTGCGCGGACCTTGCGGAACAACCTGTCGCACCTCAACGCCTAGGGATGCTCTGATCTATTCAGCACAGGCGGCATGATGTCCAGAAGGCCCGCAGGTGGTAGTGCGTGGCGCAGGCAAGGCTGGCCGCCTTGGCAAGCCGCGCGCTGCCGCATGCGGGCCTTCTGGACATCACCCTTCATCCTTGTTTTCAATCAGTTCGGGCCGGTCATGTCTGCCCACATCTGTGCGGTGCACCGTCTCGACAGGCGGCCAGCCTGCCTTCGCCGGCGCGCCACCCAGCTGCAGGCAGACATGACCGGTGACGCCTGCGTTGAATAGATCAGAGCATCCCTAGAGCAGGCTTTCCAGCGGCAGCAGCTTGAGCATCTGCACTTCGACCCGGCGCGTGGTGGTGGCGCCGGGGTCATGGTCGTAAGTCACCGGCTTGCCATGCTCGGTGGCCTGCCATTGCATGGCGCCGCCGTGTGCCGAGCCGTCGGACTTCAATGTCACGTGGTAGGCATATTCGGGAAGCGTGGCAGTGTCGAAGAACTCGGTCACGGCGGCGGCCAGTGGCGCGCTGTCGACGATGATGCCCATCTCGGTGTTGAGCAGTTTCGAGCGGGCGTCCATGTTCATCGAACCGACGAATACCTTTTGCCGATCCACCACGATCGCCTTGGCATGCAGGCTGACGCCAGCGGAAGTACCACCGGAGGTGGCCGTTTGCGCCGCGCCAGCGGCCGGTTGCAGTTCGTAAATCTGCACGCCGCTTTGCAGCAACGGGCGGCGGTAACGCGAGTAGCCCGAATACACCATGGGCTCGTCGTTGGAGGCGAGCGAATTGGTCAGCACCTTGACCGTCACGCCGCGTTTGGCGAGCGCGTCGAGATAGGCCGTGCCGGTGTCACCGGGGATGAAATAGGGCGAGATCAGCAGCAACTCGTGCTGCGCGGCGTCGGTGATCGCCTTGATGTCTGGGCCGATGCGCAACTGCGCCTGGTCGGGACCGGCCTCGATCTTGGCTGGCTGGTCGGCTACCAGCGTTGCCGGCCCCCAGAACCAGTCGCCTGGGCGATCGGCGGATGGCCCGTTGGGCAGATGTTCCAGCGTGGCCTGGGCATAGTCCGACTGCGCGAACACGCGCGCATCGTGCGCCAGCTCCACGCGCAGTTTGGCCAAATCGACATGGTCGGCATGCTTGCCGCTGAACGCCTTCACCGGATAAGCCGCGTCGCAATTCCAGTACTCATCGAAGGCATGCGAGGCCTGTTCCACCACCGGCCCGATCGCGATCAGGTCGAGATCGCGGAAGTTGGTGTTGTCGCCCGCATCGAAATACGCATTGCCGATATTGCGCCCGCCGATGATCGCCACGTTGCCATCGGCGATGAACGACTTGTTATGCATGCGGCGGTTGAGCCGGTGCGCGTCGAGCAGGAACTGGGTGGCCTTGGACAGCATCGACGGCTTCTTGGTGGCGAACGGATTGAACAGGCGCACTTCGATGTTCGGGTGGGTATCCAGCGCATCGAACAGGTCGATCGCATCGCCTGCATTGATGTCGTCCACCAGCAGGCGCACGCGCACGCCGCGGTCCGCCGCGGCCAGCAGCCGCTGCGCCATCAGCCGCCCGGTCGCGTCGTTGTCGAAGACGTAGTACTGCAGGTCCAGCGAATGCTGCGCATGGTCGGCCAGCGCCACGCGGCTCATCAGCGCATTGGTGCTGCGCATGAGCAGGCGGAAGCCGGATTCGTCCTGGTGCCGGTCCGCTTCGGCATGCACGTAGCGCGCGGCGGACGTGCCGACGGTGGGCGGCAATGCCTTCGACGCCTGCTTGAGCACGGGCGCCGGCGGCGAACAGGCCGCCAATGCCACAGCGAGCAGCGCCGATCCGCCGACCTTGATGAAGTGCCGCATACCCACCTGCCTTTTATGCCGCCAGTCCGACCCGGGCCCGCAGCGTTGCCAGCGTAACTCTGTAAAACGGGCTGTGAATTCCGCGCGACTGCCGGGGACGGCGCTGACCCAGATACCGCTCGTCACGACCGTCACGCGAAACAGTGTATCGTTCGCGGCCGCGCACCGATCCCCGTTTCCCACGGCTGGCCTGCATGACTGGAAAAAACACCGGACCCGATACGCTTGCCTTCCTCCCCGAAGGCTCGGAGCTCGCCGGGCTGATCCGTGCCTTTGACTGGCAAGGCACCGCGATGGGCGAGTTGCGGCAGTGGCCGGAATACCTGCGCACGGTGGTGGCGCTGATGTTGCGTTCGGCGGTACCGATGACGCTGCAGTGGGGGCGCGAAGGCTGGATGATCTACAACGACGCCTATCGCGGTATTGCCGCTGCGCGCCATCCCGCCCTGCTGGGCAAGACGATTGGCAACGCCTGGGCAGAAATCGCGGATTTCAGACAGGGCGTCGTGGATCGCGTACTCGATGGAAATACGCTCAGCTATCGCAACGAGCATTTTTCACTGATGCGCATTGACGGGCCGGAAGACGTCTGGCTGGATATCGACTACAGCCCCGTCGCCGACGCCGCCGGTATACCTGTCGGCGTACTCGCGATCGTCAAGGACACTTCAGCGCGTTTCCGCGCGGAGCAGCGCCTGTTGATCGCCCAGGAGGCCGGCGATGTGGGTACCTTCGAGCTGTATCCGCAGTCCGGTCGGTTCGAGGTTTCCAGTGCCTTCCGTCGTATCTGGGGGCTGGACGACAAGGTGTCGGTCACGGCCGAGCTGATGAACAGCCTGGTGCATCCGGACGACCGGCAGACCTCGGTGGCCCGTGAAATGGAGCTCGCCGATCAATTGGCCTACAGGGAATACCGGCGGGTGGATCCGCATACCGGAGAGATCCGCTGGATCGCCGTACGCGGCAAGGCGATCATCGTGGCCGGATCGGTGCCGCGTTTCGCCGGCATCGCGGCGGACGTGACCGAACGCAAGCGCGCCGAACAGGCGCTGGCGGAAAGCGAGCATCGTTGGCGACGCCTGGTCGAGCAGATGAACATCAAGCAGGTCCGCCACGGCAACGTGCGCTTGCTGGTAGCGCAGCTGGGCGAGCAGGCCGAGCGCCACGGCCGGCGTTCCGGCGGCATGGTGATGCTGGCCGAGATGCTGGGCAAGTCGATGGCGCAGGTCAGCCGCTTCGCTGCCGAAAAGCCGGTCACCCGGATCGGCGATCGCATCGCACGCGAAATCGAGCAGGTATTCGAGAAAGAGCACGGCTGGATGGATCACGTGCAGTGGTCGGCGGCGCTGAGTGACCGAACGTCATCCGCTGGCGGTCCGGAGCGCAATCCCTGAGGGCGAATACCTGGGTTGAAGTTCCGACGAATGCCTGGGTCGCCTCCTCGAAAAGTGCCAGCAGTTGGGATGCACGGAGGCCATGACCGCAGGGTGTGAAGTCGACCGAATGAACGGGCAGTGGGCTACGAGCATGTCGTGCAAACGCCGGCGCACGGTGGCAGTCGGAAAAAAGAATGGCGCCGTTTCGCAACGGCGCCATTACGGTTTCTCAGCAAGGTTCGATCAGAGCGCCTCGAAAATCCCCGCCGCACCCATGCCCGTACCGATGCACATCGTCACCATCCCGTACTTCTGCTTCCTGCGGCGCATGCCGTGCACCAGCGTCGCGATGCGCACCGCGCCGGTGGCGCCGAGCGGATGGCCGAGGGCGATGGCGCCGCCGAGTGGGTTGACCTTGGCCGGGTCGAGTTTCAGATCGCCCATCACCGCCAGCGCCTGGGCGGCGAACGCTTCGTTGAGTTCGATCCAGTCCAGCTGATCCTGCGTGATGCCGGTCTGCTTGAGCGCTTTCGGGATCGCTTCCTTCGGGCCGATGCCCATCACTTCCGGCGGAACGCCGGCGACGGAGAAGCCGACGAAGCGGGCCAGCGGCTGCAGGTTGTATTCCTTGATCGCCTTTTCGCTG
>DATNGL010000006.1:0-8530 GCA_035605895.1 Rhodanobacter sp. | reverse complement strand
GCACCGCGATGGTGGTGAAGGCGGCGGAGCTGGCGAAGAAGCACGGCTGGTTTCTCGCCAATCAGTTCGAGAACGAGGCGAATCCCGCCTACCATCGCAACACCACCGCGCCGGAGATCCTGCGCGATTTCGCCGGCAAGCAGCTGGACTACTTCGTGACAGGGTGGGGAACCGGCGGAACCCTGACCGGGGTAGGCGAGGTATTGAAAGTGGCGCGCCCGGAAGTGCAGGTGATCGCCAGCGAACCCGCGGTGGCGGCGCTGCTGTCGGGCAACGAATGGCAGTCGCACAGGATCCAGGGCTGGACGCCGGATTTCGTGCCCGGCGTGCTCAATCGCGACGTCGTCAACCGGATCGTGCTGATCGACGATGTGCTGGCCCGCGATACCTCGCGCGCGCTGGCGCAGAAAGAGGGCATTTTCGTCGGCATTTCGGCCGGTGCCACCCTGGCCGCTGCGCTGGAAGTGGCGAAGGACGCGCCCGCGGGCTCGGTGTTGCTGGCGATGCTGCCCGACACCGGCGAGCGTTACCTGTCCACCTTCCTGTTCGAAGGCGTCAACGAGGGCTCGGACGAGGTGGAGTGAGGCGCCGGCGCGGCTCTCCGCGGCAACGCCGGTTCAGCCGACCACGCGCGCCTGTTTCGTCATCGAGGCGCGCGAGTGCCATTCCGCGATCAGCTTCTGGCCGACCCGCGCCAGTGCATTGATCGCCGGCAGCAGTTCGCGGCCAAGCGCGGTGAGCGCGTATTCGGCCGAGGGCGGCGAAGTGTCCAGTGGGCGGCGCGACACCAGCCCGCGCGATTCCAGCTCACGCAGCCGCGCACTCAGTACACGGGCGGAGATGCGCGGGATGTCGTGGCGCAGCTCGCCGAAGCGGCGCGGCCCGGCGCTCAGGTACCAGATCACGTTCGGCGCCCACGCGCCGCGCAGCAGCGCCAGGCTCTCGGTGAGCGGGCAGGCGGGTGGCGGCAAGACGACCTTGCTCTTGCGTACGGGCAGGCCCATCAGGGTCCCCTCGGGAGAGTGCGGTAACCGGGCGGATACTACATTTTTCCGCTAACCGATGGTTAGGTAGTATCCATCAGTAACCATTATGGCTAACATTCCGTCATCGTTGCGGTGCGCGCAGACTGCGCCTCTCATGGCCGTGGCGGTGGCTCTTTCCCATGTCCCCATCACGGAGAAAACGCATGAAGCTCTATTACTCGTCCGGCGCCTGCTCGCTGTCGCCGCACATCGTGGCACTGGAAGCCGGCATCGCGCTGCCACTGGAAAAGGTCGACGGCAAGGCCAAGCGCACCGAGGGCGGCGCGGATTTCTGGCAGATCAACCCGAAGGGCTACGTGCCGGCGCTGGCGCTGGACAACGGCGAGCTGCTGACCGAGGGCCCGGCGATCGTGCAGTACCTGGCCGACCTCAAGCCCGAAAGCGGCCTGGCGCCCGCCAACGGCACGCTGGCGCGCTACCGCCTGCAGGAGATGCTGGGCTACATCAACTCCGAGATCCACAAGACCTACAGCCCGCTGTTCAAGCCGGATACGCCGGAGCCGACCCGTGCCGAGCGCAAGCAATACCTGCTCAAGCGCTACCAGCTGATCGAAGGCGTGCTGGCAAAGCAGCCGTGGCTGCTCGGCGATCGTTTCACCGCCGCCGATGCCTATCTGTTCACGGTCACCAACTGGGCCAGGCACGTCGACCTGGACTTGTCCGGCTTCCCCGCGCTGCTGGCCTTCCAGAAGCGCGTGGCCGAGCGACCGGCGGTACAGAAGGCGATGCAGGAAGAGGGGCTGATCAAGGCGGCCGCCTGATCGCTTGTTGCTCAAATGCAAGCGGCCGGCATCTTGCGATGCGGGCCGTTTGCATCTGATGAGATGGGGCAGGTTGCGCCGGCAAGTTTTTCGCAAACAGGGCCTGAGTTCATGTCCAGCGCAAGCCTTCTGTTGTGCGGTGGAGGATTTGAGCCTGTTTTGACTTCGTGCCAGCCGTACCCAACCGCAACGTCGTCGGCCAGATTGTGCCGATCGGCGCGGTGATGGCCCGCGGCACTTAGCGCCAGCCGGCATCGCAGGAAGGCATCTTCGCCGCTATCGTGGTTTGCGTCCACGGACAGAAATCATCGGCGGCTGTGATATGTCCAGCGCACCAGCTCGCACGTTCTCGAGGTGCTGTTCGATTTCGTCATCGGTGGCTATGCCATTGCTCAGCAGATCGTTCCGAATCATCGCCAACGTGGCGATTTCCAATGGCGCGCATTCCGGCAGGGTGATCGGGAAATAAGCGTCGGCCGCAATGTCTTCCATGCCAGCGCCGCGGAACATTCGCGGCAGTTTTCGACCGAAGGACAAGTCCGCTCCCCGGTTCGACAGCAGGGCCCTGAATCCCAGTCTGATCCTGTTGGCCAGCTCTTGCTCGGGGCCATAGGCGTCGATGCAGCTCAGAGGCTGGAGCGCAGGATCGGCATCCTCGATCACCAGCCAACCGCCAGGCTTCAGTGCGGAAATCATGTTGCGGAATGCGCGTTCGCGCTCGGGAACGTGGACCAGGACCAGCCGGGCATGCACGAGATCAAATAATTCGCCGGGCGGAGGGTCGCGAGCCACGTCATGGTTGCGTACTTCCACGTTTCGGGACGCCGCCTCCCTCGTCCAGGAGGCGTCGATGTCAGTTGCCAGTACGTGCCCGGCATATCCAACGCATTCCGCGATCATTCGGACGAGTGCAGGTCCTCCAGCGCCCACTTCCCAGCAGCGCCATCCATCAGCCATGCCGCAAGCATCAAATTGTCGAAGCGTGACCGGGTCGAACAGGGCGGACAGCGAGGCGAAGCGTTGTGTTGCTTCTGTCTTCCGATTTTCGAGGAGGTATTCAGTGTTGGGCGTCATTTCTCGATACTTGCGTGGTTGTGCGCGATCGGCTCCATGCTTGCTTGTCGCGCGAAACCGACATCCGAATCGGGCAAGGCATGCCCATTCGCGAGAGGAGCATCTTTATGCGGGGAGCTCGGGGAGTACATCAAGCTGGCCACGGCCGACCAAAGAAACGTGACCACCGACCTTCACTGTGCTTACCTCCGCAGGCGTACCTTCCGGTCGAACTTTCAGCTGACTTGGTCGACCGACGAAGCGTCCCTGATTGAGCACGAAGGTCTCCCCCGCGCGCGTCAAACCGTGTCGCAAGCGATAGGCACCTACGGTACCGGCGGCACTGCCCGTCGCTATGTCCTCAATGACCCCGTCATTGCTCCAATGCCGCACTTCAAGCCCGGATTCGTCCAGCAGCACCGCGAACTGGGAACCGACTCTGCGCAGCATTTCAGTGAGGTCGTGCGCGATATGGGCGCGCTCAAGTACGCCTGGCAGCACGGGAACGATCAGATAGCGTAAACCGGTGCTTACAATTTCAAGCGGCATATCGGGGTGCAGGTCGCCCAATTCGAGGTTGAACGCCTGGGCGACCTCCCTGCGCTGATCGGTGGTGCCAAGAAATTCGGGCGTTCCTTGATCCAGCAAGCCAAAAAAGCCCTCATGGGTGCGCTCGGTGGTAATGGCGACGGATTTGCCCGGCAGTTCTACTCGCCAGGCCTGCACAGTCTGCTGGCAAAATGCATGGTGCAACGCGGCGGCGGCACCGATGATCGGATGTCCTGCGAAAGGCAGTTCCTCAAATAAGTCGAACACGTGCGCGCGTACCGTGTTCGGCTCAGGAGTGGTCTCGATGAAGATGCACTCAAAGTGGCGCAGCTCTTGCGTAATGCGTTGCATCTGATAGGTACTCAACGCGCCGGCATCAATGAATACCGGCAAGCTGTTACCGCTGAAAGGCGCAGGACTGAAGACATTGACGTGGGTGTATTCGAGGCTTTGCATCACGACGCCCTTTCAGAGACCGGCTTGCAGCGATTGCACGAATCGTTGAATGGCGGCCTCGTCACGGCGGTAGAAAGTCCAGCCTTTCTTTCGAGTTGCGACAAGCAGCCCCGCATCGGTCAGCAGTGTCAGATGGCGTGAGGCGGTCGGTGCCGCAACTTTCAGCTTGTCCCGGATGTAATCGGCACAGACGCCATCGTCGACAAAGTCGCCGTCGGTCTGGGGCGAAAAGTGGCGGGCCGGCTGTTTCAGGTAGTCGAGGATGGCCATGCGGACAGGACTGGCCACGGCCTTCAGCAGCTTCACATTCGGCAGATTTTTTGTGGATTTGCTAGTTAGCATAAATACTAAAGTAACAAGTCTCCTCCACTGGATCAACTGTCGAATAGCGTCCGGAGGCCCTGGTGCTCGAGTTGCCGATTGCCAGGCTTGCATGCGATGGCTTCTGTAGTGGAACGGCCAGTTCAGCGAAGCAAGGCCAGCCCTGCGTTTCGGCGGGGCCCCATGGGGCCTCGAGCATGACTGCACATGAGCAAGTTGAGGTGCTCGCGGCGCAATCCCGAATTTCGCACTTCCAGTTCGCAGTGAGCGAACTCGTTGGCAGTTTATTGAATCCGTGCACGAGGGGATCATTCCCTGGTCGTCGGAACCGCCGCGCCGGCGACCACAAGTGACATGGGAATAAATGCTGCGATGGCGTTATCTCGAAGGGAGAGGAAGATGTATCTGCTAAACGTTAGCTATACGAAAGGGCTCGAGGAAATTGGTCCTCATGTAAAGGCTCATGGCGAGTGGGTGGACCAATGCAGGCGTCAGGATCTGTTGTTGTTCGCCGGCCCCAAGAAGAGTGGGTTGGGAGGCGTCATTGCCATGAGGAGCATGGACAAGGGCGACCTGCTGCGGCTCCTCGCCGAGGACGCCTATGTGCAAAACGACGTCGCGGAATACCAGATCATCGATTTCGATTGCAAGGCTGCCCAAACGGCCGCGCAGGCGCTGATCGGAAGCTGAGCCGAGAATCGCGATCGGTGAGGTGGTCGCGTGCATCAGCTTTTGCTTTCGTCAGTGCGTCGCTTGCCCGCGCCTCAACGTGCGTACCCGGACTGAGTTGCGGTGCGCGAAATTGAGCGACCGTCTACTTCTGACTTGCGCGATCAGATCCCTGGTCGGCATCTGCTGCTGAGGCGTCCGTTCTTTTCCCGTAACGTTCGAAGGGGCGGGACATCCAGCGAGCGCAGGCTCGCCGATCGGAGAGTGAATCTTGACCAGACGCTATCGGCTCTATCAGGTGGACGCCTTCACGCAGCAACCCTTCACGGGGAATCCGGCGGGCGTCATTCCGGATGCGACGGGACTGACGGACGATCAGATGCTCCTGATTGCGCGTGAACTCAACAATTCGGAGACCGCATTTGTTTTTCCGCCTGACGGGGATGATCACGATATCCGGGTGAGGTTTTTCACGCCCGCCACAGAGGTGCCGATCTGTGGCCATGCCACGATCGCGACCCACTATGTGCGTGCCCACGAAGGGTGCGCGTTAGGGGCGATTCGGCAGAAAAGTCCGGTGGGCGTCCTGTCGATAACGACCGAGGCATATGGCGCTGACTATCGGATATGGATGCGGCAGGCGACGACTGAATTCGCCGCGGTGATCGAAAGGGGGCTGCGCGACAGACTCTGCACCGCTCTCCGTCTTGACTCCCGTCGTCTCGGAACGGGGCCCATCCAGATTGTCTCGACTGGTCATTCCAAGGTACTCATCCCAGTACGCGACCGGGCGGTGCTTGATGCAATCGAGCCAGATCTTTCCGAGCTTGCTGCGCTGAGCATCGCAATTGGCTGCAATGGCTACTATGTATTCACGACATGCAATCCGGAGGCTGGGGCGCAGGCGCACGGCAGGATGTTCGCACCGGCGATCGGTATCGCCGAGGACCCGGTGACGGGCAATGCCAGCGGCCCCTTGGGAGCTTACCTGCTTCGCTATCGTCTCGGGCCCGCCAGCGATCCGACCCACCTGGCGTTTCGGGCGGTCCAGGGCGAGCGAATACGGCGCAGAGGATCGGTTTTCGTTGAAGCCACGCAAGACTTGCATGGTGCAATCAAGGTACGCATCGCGGGAGAAGCCGTGATCGCCTTTCGCACGGAAATTGAAATCTGATCTGACTCGAGGGTCACAAGGAAGAAGACGGTCGCCCATCGAGCGCCCGTTCGATCTCGGGGATCCGCCGCAGCGCAAAATCAATGAATGCACGCAACTTGGCCGTCGGGCGACGTTCGGACAAATACACCAGATGCACGGGACGGGAGGGCGGCTCGTAGTCGGACAGCACGCGCACCAATCGACCGGTAGCCAGATCATTGGCCAAGAGTACCAGTGGCTGCATCACGACGCCGTGCCCGGCCAAGGCCGCCTGACGCAACGCCTCGCCGTTGTTGATCCGGTAGCGGCTGCGAACCGGAGCCAGATGTTCCACGCCATCGCGGATCAGGCGCCAGTCGCCCCGACGGGTCCAATGCGTAAAGCCAAGGCACTCATGATGAATGAGGTCGGCAGGGACTGAAATCAGCGGTCGGCCGGCGAGATATTCGGGGGCCGCGCAGATGACCATTCGGTACGGTGCCAGTTCCCTCGCTACGAGATTCTCATCGCCAATCTGCCCGACTCGGAACGCGGCCTCCGTGCTTTCTTCCACCAGATCGACAACGCGCTCGGTGAGTTCCAGGTCGAGTTGCACTTCCGGGTAGAGATCAAGAAATTCAAGCATCACTGGCGCCACCAGGTGGGCGCCAAACGATATCGGAGCGCTGATGCGCAGCAATCCGCGCGGCGTCACCCGCGACGCTTCCGCGCTCGCTTCCGCCGCCTCAACCTGGCTCAACACTTGCTCGCAGCGCTCGAGGAAGACGCGGCCTACCTCGGTAAGGCCTTGGCGCCGGGTAGTGCGATTGATTAGGCGCGCGCCGAGCCGCGCCTCGAGGAACCGGATGTGTTTGCCGACCATCGTGGGCGACATGCCAAGCGAGGCAGCGGCGGAAGAAAAGCCGCCTTGCGTTGCGACTTCAACAAACACGGCCATGCTCGTCAGCCTGTCCATCAACTGCGCACCCTTGGTTCAAAGAGAGCGGATAGAAACGCGGTTTATCCGGCAAAGAGTAGCAGGTGGCCTCTCCATCCGAAAAATTGGCGGAGTGATCGTGGACAGGTTTCGAATCGGCGACGAACTGCAATGCGGCGGCCAGTCCTGTCGCCGAGGGCTATGCAAATGATCAGGAGGTTCGGGAGCATTAGGGATGCTTTCGTCGCGGTCGCGTCGCGGGCTTCTTGCGTCGCTGCCAGCGCCGCGCTCAGATGTCTTTCGCAAGCGCCTCGGCCAGACCGATATAGCTGGCCGGGGTCAGCTCAAGCAGGCACTGTTTCGTCTCGGCCGGAAGATCCAGGCCGCCGATGAATTCACGCATCGACTCCTTGGTAATGCCGCGGCCGCGAGTCAGAGCTTTGAGTTGCTCGTACGGCTCGGGCAAACCGTAGCGCCGCATCACGGTCTGCACAGCTTCGGCCAGCACTTCCCAGCTTGCATCGAGGTCGGCGGCGATGCGCTCGGCGTTGACGTTGAGTTTGCCCAGGCCCTTCTTCAGCGATTCCAGCGCGACCAGCGTATGGCCGAACGCGGTGCCGAGCGCGCGCAGCACGGTGGAGTCGGTGAGGTCGCGCTGCCAGCGGCTGATCGGCAGCTTTTCGGCAAAATGGCCGAGCAGGGCGTTGGCGAGGCCGAAGTTGCCCTCGGCGTTTTCGAAGTCGATCGGGTTGACCTTGTGCGGCATCGTCGAGGAGCCGACTTCGCCGGCCTTCAAGGTTTGCTTGAAGTAGCCCAGTGAGATGTAGCCCCAGATGTCGCGGGCAAGGTCGATCAGGACGGTGTTGGCGCGGCGCACGGCGTCGCAGTATTCGGCCACGTTGTCGTGCGGTTCGATCTGGGTGGTGTAGGCGTTGTAGTCGAGGCCGAGGCTTTCCACGAAGCACTGCGAGAAGTTCTGCCAGTCCAGCTCGGGATAGGTGATGACGTGGGCGTTGTAGTTGCCCACCGCGCCGTTGATCTTGCCGGAGACTTCGACCGCCACCAGCTGTTTGCGCTGGCGCTCGAGGCGCGCGACCACGTTGGCGATTTCCTTGCCCAGCGTGCTGGGCGAAGCGGTCTGGCCGTGGGTGCGCGACAGCAGCGGCAGTGCGGCGTTGGCGTGGGCAAGCTCGCGCAACTGGGTGGTGACGGCGTCGAATTGCGGCAGCAGCACCAGTTCGCGCGCGTCGCGCAGCATCAGCGCGTAGGACAGGTTGTTGATGTCCTCGCTGGTGCAGGCGAAGTGCACGAACTCCTTGGCCTGGGCCAGGCTGGCGTCGGCGCCGATCTTTTCCTTGATGAAGTATTCGATCGCCTTGACGTCGTGGTTGGTGGTGGCCTCGATCGCCTTGATCCGTTCGCCGTCGGTCACGCTGAAGTTTTCCGCGATGGCTTTCAGGGCGGCGATCTGGGTCGTGTCGAACGGCGGCAGTTCGGCGATCTTCGGTTCGGCGGCCAGCGCCAGCAGCCACTCGATCTCCACCTGCACGCGGCGATGCATCAGGCCGAACTCGCTGAAGATCGGGCGCAGCGCCTCGACCTT
>DATNGL010000005.1:0-5570 GCA_035605895.1 Rhodanobacter sp. | reverse complement strand
CCTGCAGGAAGGTCAGCGCGTCACGTTCATCGTCACCAAGGGCCAGAAGGGCCTGCAGGCCGAGGAAGTCCAGGCGGCCTGAAGTCGCAAGACTCAAACCCCTGAAAAGGAAAAGCCCGCTTCGGCGGGCTTTTTTTCGTCCCCTGGAAGGTGCGGCAGGATCAGGCCAGGCCGTAGCTGCGCAGCAACGCCTCCGGCTCGGGGCGACGGCCACGGAAGGCGACGAAGCTCTCCAGCGCGGGACGGCTGGCGCCCACGGCGAGGAACTCCCGGCGGAAGCGCTCACCGGTCGCCCGGTCGATGACACTGCCGCTCTCTCCGGCGTGCTCCTCGAATTCGCCGAACGCGTCGGCACTGAGCAGCTCGGCCCACAGGTAGCTGTAATAACCGGCCGCATAACCGCCCGCGAAGATGTGGCTGAAGCCATGCGGGAAGCGCTGCCACGCCGGCGGATGCAGCACGGCGACCTGCTTGCGTACTTCTCCCAGCACGGCCAGCGCGCGTGCGCCCTGCGCCGGGTCGTACTCCAGGTGCAGCAGGAAATCGAACAGGGCGAACTCGAGCTGACGCACCAGGAACAGGCCGGCATGGAAATGCCTGGCCGCCAGCATGCGCTCGAACAGCTCGTCGGGCAGACGCTCGCCGGTCTCGTAGTGTTTGGCGAACAGGTCCAGCGCCTCGCGGTTCCAGCCGAAGTTCTCCATGAACTGGCTGGGCAATTCCACCGCGTCCCACTCGACGCCGTCGATGCCGCCGATCGAGGGCAGTGCGATCGCGGTGAGCAGGTGGTGCAGGCCATGGCCGAACTCGTGGAACAGGGTCAGCACGTCGTCATGGGTGAGCAGCGCCGGCTTGCCTTCGGTCGGCGGCGCGAAGTTGCAGGTGAGGAAGGCCACCGGCAACTGCAGGTGCTCGCCGTCATCAAAGCGGGCGCGACACACGTCCATCCACGCCCCGCCGCGCTTGCCGCTGCGTGCGTACAGATCGACATAGGCGCCGGCGAACACGCGCCCATCGGCATCGCGCACGTCGTAGTAGCGCACGTCCGGGTGCCATGCATCCACGCCGTCGCGCTGGGCCAGGCTGACGCCGTACAGCCGGGTGGTCAGTCCGAACAGGCCGTCGATCACGGCCGGCAGCGGGAAGTACGGCTTCAGCTGCTCCTCGTCCAGGGCGTACTGGCGCTGGCGCAGTTTTTCGGACGCGTAGCCCACGTCCCATGGCTCCAGCGTATCGAGCCGCAGTTCGCCATGGGCGAACTCGCGCAACGTGGCCAGCTCCTGCTGCGCCACCGGCTTCGCGCGGGCGGCCAGGTCGTGCAGGAACTCCATCACCTCGGTCGGCGAGGCCGCCATCTTGGTCGCCAGCGACTCCTCCGCGGCATTGGCGAAGCCGAGCAGCTGCGCCGCCTCGTGGCGCAGCGCCATGATCTGCTCGATGCGCCCGCTGTTGTCGAACTTGCCCGCGTCCGGGCCCTGGTCGGAGGCGCGCGTCTGGTAGGCCCAGTACACCCGTTCGCGCAGCCCGCGGTTGTCGGCGTAGTTCAGCACGGCCTGCACACTGGGTTGTTTCAGCGTGACCAGATAGCCATCCAGGTCCTGCTCCTTCGCATACTGGCGCAGTACCGCCCGGCCGGATTCGGGAATGCCGGCGAGATCGCGCTCGTCGGTGACGTGTTCGTGCCACGCTTCGCTGGCATCGAGCACGGCGTTGGAGAACTCGGTGGACAGCCGGGAAAGCGCCACGCCGATCTCGCGGTAGCGCGAACGCGCCGGCTCGTCCAGGGCCACGCCGGAAAGCCTGAAGTCACGCAGTGCATGTTCGACCAGGGCGCGTTCGGGACGCGGCAGCGCGACGAAATCCGGCGCATCGGCGAGAGCCTGCACCGCCGCGTAGAGCGCGCGGTTCTGGCCGAGCTCGATCGCGTGTTCGGTGAGCTTCTCCTCGGCGGGCCCGTGAACCTGGCGCAAAGCCTCGCTGTCGGCGACCGAATGCAGGTGCGCGACCGGCGACCAGGCCCGCGCCAGGCGCTGTTCCAGCCGCTCCTGGGTCAACATCACGCTGGCGAAATCGCGCGGCGCACCCGGCGCGACCAGCGCGTCGATCGCATCGCGGTAGTCGGCCAGCAGCGTCTCGACCGCCGGCGCGACGTGCTCGGGGCGAATCTTCGAGAACGCCGGCAGGGTATCGTCGGCCAGCAGCGGGTTGTCGTTGTTCATGCGGTCTCCTTGGGTCCATCAGCGTGGCGTTCGCGCCGGGCGAAATCAAGCACGGCCCCGCGACAGGCCGATGGCGCCGCTAGAATGGGCCGATGAGTTCCCTGCGCAGCTACAAGGGCATCGCCCCCAGCCTCGGCCTACGCGTCTACGTCGACCCCGCCGCCAGCGTGATCGGCGACGTGGTGCTGGGCGACGACGTGTCGATCTGGCCGGGCACGGTGCTGCGCGGCGACGTCAACCACATCCGCGTCGGCGCGCGCAGCAGCATCCAGGACGGCAGCATCGTGCATGTCGCCCACGCGGGTCCGTACGGGCCGGGCTTCCCCTGCCTGATCGGCGAAGGCGTCACCATCGGCCACGCCGCGGTGGTGCACGCCTGCACCATCGGCGACTACTGCCTGATCGGCATGCACGCCACCGTGATGGACGGCGCCGTGGTGCACAAGTACGGTTTCGTCGGCGCCGGCAGCCTGATCGCACCGGGCAAGGCGGTCGGCGAGCGCGAGCTGTGGCTGGGCAATCCGGCGAAATTCGTGCGCCTGCTCAGCGACGCACAGATCGAGCAGCTGCACTATTCGGCCGACCACTATGTGCGGCTGAAGGACGAGTACCTGGCCTTCGCCTGATGGCTCGCCGCGTCCTGTTCCTGTGCAGCCGCAATCGCCTGCGCAGCCCCACCGCCGAGCAGGTGTTCGGCACATGGCCGGGGCTGGAAACGGACTCCGCCGGACTGGCCGACGATGCCGACGTGGTGTTGACCAACGGACAGCTGGACTGGGCCGACCTCATCGTGGTGATGGAGGCCAGCCACCGGCGACGCCTGCAGGCGCGCCACCGCAGTCGGCTCAAGGGCAAGGGCGTGGTCTGCCTGGATATACCCGACCGCTACGACTTCATGCAGCCCGAACTGGTGGCGCTGCTGCTGAAAAAGGCCGGACCACTGCTGCGCTGACGCGCCATGCAACGTTACATCCGCGCCGCATCATCGGCGTTGGCCTGCCGGATGTGCTCCGCTTCCGCCTCATGCTGCTTCGTCACGATATTGCGCGCCGCCGAGAGCTTGCCGCCGAGCAGGGCGAGGGTGAAGTTGTTGCTGTCGAACTCGCGCAGCAGATCGATTTCGCGGCGCGCCTCTTCCAGGTCGTTCGTGTTGATGGTGTGTTCGATCTCCACCGCGGCGCGCGGGAAGGATTCGCGCAACGCCTGCTGCGCGGTCGGATTCTGCGGCTCCAGCTGCAGCACGCTGAGGTAGAACTCGTAGGCATTGCTGCCCGCTGGTGCCACCAGGCGGCCATCGCGCATCGCGTCGCGTGCCAGGCCGAGCAGGATGCCGGTGCCGCCCTGCGTGTCATCGGCCGACGCATCGGCTGTCGCCGCAGTCGGCGCCCCGGCGGGGCCGTACGAAGCATTCGCCATGGCACGGCTGTACCAGAAGATGCCGCCGGCCGCGGTCAGCATCAGCACCAGCATGGAAATGAGAGCAAGCGCGTATCGCTGCGACACGCTGAAATGGAAACGGGGCATGACACCTGCTGCGTGAACGATGGCCGCGCGCAGGACGTTCCGTCATCGACGTGCTCCCGGCGGATTCCGCCACGTTAGCCGGCTTGTATTTCAGCTTTGTGGCTGCACGGCCTCAGCGCGATGCCGTCGCCTGTTCCAGTTGCGTGAGCCAGGCCAGCGCGTGGACGCGATCCGCCCCGCACATCGCCGGCTCGGCGCGCAGGCCGGCACACACTGCCGGGCGTTCCGGCCGGCCGAAAATGGCGCAGCGATTGTCGTCGGTGAGTTGCACGCAACGCACCCCGGCCGGCTTGCCCCGGGGCATGCCCGGGATCGGCGAGGAGATCGACGGCGCGATGCAACAGGCACCGCAGCCGATCCGGCAGGCCATGCCGTTCACGCGGCCTGCTGCCGCAACCACCGGTAGACCGGTTCGGTGTCGGGGCGCCGGCCGTGCCACAGCGCGAAGGCATCGGCCGCGGTTTCCACCAGCATGCCGAGGCCGTCGAAGGCGCGGCTCGCGCCGGCCGCGGTGGCCCAGCTCAGGAAACCGGTCGCCGCGTTGCCGTAGGAGAGGTCATAGCAGACCGCACGGCTGCCAAGCAGGCCGAACGGCAACTGCAGCGCCACGCCAAGCACGCCGGCCGACGTGGCGTTGACGATCAGGTCGTGGCTGCCGATGGTGTCCAGCTCGTCCCAGCCACGGGTGTGCGCCCGCGCCGGCTCGCCGATCGCGTCGGCCAGGGCGGCGGCGGCTCCGGGCGAGCGGTTCACGATGGTCAGCGTCCGCACGCCGGCGTCCAGCAGGTGCCAGGCCACACCGCGCGCCGCGCCGCCGGCACCGAGCAGCAGCGCGTGGTGCCCGCGCAGGTCGACGCCGTGGCGCTCGGTGAGGTCGCGCAGCATGCCGTCGCCGTCGGTGTTGTGCGCGGCCAGCCGGCCGTCGGCGAGGCGGGTCAGCACGTTGGCGGTACCCGCGCGGCTCGCCGCGATGCTGCGCTCGTCAGCCAGCGCGAATGCCGCCGCCTTGTGCGGCAGGGTGACGTTGGCGCCGATTCCGCCCGCGTCGAAGAAGCGCCGCACGGCCGCGCCGAACTGCGCCGGCGCCGCATCGATCGCGCGGTACTCCAGCTCGATGTCGAATTGTTGCGCGAAGGCATGGTGGATCCGCGGCGACAGGCTGTGGCTGATCGGATGGCCGAACACGGCGAACTGGGTTGCGGGCATGCGGAGGTGGCTTCCGGCGGCGGATGGACGCCGAGTCTACTAGCCGGCACGCGAACGGCGCGGGCACGCGATCCGTCGCAGTCGATGAGATGCGCTGCCGGCACGCTGGCCCCGCCATCCACCGAGGAAATTGCTGCCATGCGACCCCAGTTGCCGTCGTCCCCGCATCATCAAGGCCTGCTGGCTGCCACCGTGTCATGGTTGTGCGCCGGTGGCTTTCTGCTGCTCACCACCCTAGTGCCCGCACGCACGGCGCTGCTGGGCTGGACGCCCGTGTTCTGGCTGCTGGTGGCACCGCTGATCGTGTTGCTGGCGCTGCAGCCACGCCGCCTGCCGCGGCAACCGTGGCGGCGGCGCCTGCAGCGTTTGCATGCCGTGCACACCGTGCATGGCGTGATCTGGCACTGAAGGATCAGACGACGCCCTGACGCTTGCGCTCCATCCGGCGCAGGAACTCGCCCATGATGTGCAGGTAGAGCTTGTCGCCCAGATGGGCGTCCTCGACGCCGGCATCGATCGACGGGTTGTCGTTGACCTCGATCACCACCGGCTTGCTGCCGACCTGCTTCAGGTCGACGCCGTACAGGCCGTCACCGATCGGATGGGTCGCCTTCAGCGCCA
>DATNGL010000004.1:0-2357 GCA_035605895.1 Rhodanobacter sp. | reverse complement strand
GCTCGGCAACGGCTGGCACATCATCCAGTCGCAGATCGCGGTGGGTTCCGGCGGCGTGTTCGGCAAGGGCTGGCTGCACAGCACGCAATCGCGGCTGGACTTCCTGCCCGAGCACACCACCGACTTCATCTTCGCGGTGTTTTCCGAGGAGTTCGGCCTGATCGGCGTCTGCGCGCTGATCGCGCTGTATGCCTTCATCATCGGCCGCTGCCTGTGGATCGCGATGGAAGCGCGCGACACCTATTCGCGGCTGCTCGCCGGCGCGATCGGCATGAGCTTCTTCGTCTACGTGTTCGTCAACGGCGGCATGGTCGCCGGCATGCTGCCGGTGGTCGGCGTGCCGATGCCGATGATCAGCTATGGCGGCACGTCGGCGGTGTCGCTGCTGACCGGGTTCGGCGTGCTGATGTCGATCCACGCCAATCGCAAGACGCACATCTGAGTGCTGCCATGGGCGTGCCCGCCGGCCGCCCGAAGTTGCCGTGGCCTGCATGGTAGGCTCTCGGCGACTCCGCCATTTCGTCCGTGAAGGCCCTGCATGACCGAGAATTCCGCCTTGAATCCGCTGCGCCACCTGCTTGCCGCGGGACTGCTGTGGATCGGTGCGACGAACATGGCGCTGGCCGCGGTTCATCCCGGTCAGGCCGAGCTGGTGCGCGAGGTGGCGCGCGATACCGGCAAGAGTCCGCAGGTCCTGAACGCGCTGCTCGATGGCGCGAAGATGCAGCAGAGCATCCTCGATGCGATCAGCCGTCCGGCCGAGGGTAAGCCGTGGAAGGACTATCGCCCGATCTTCATGACGCCCGCGCGCATCGACGGCGGAGTCGCGTTCTACCAGGCGCATCGTGCGCTGCTCGATCGCGTGGCCGGCGAATACGGCGTGCCGCCGCAGTATCTGGTGGCGATCATCGGCGTGGAAACCAACTACGGCCGCATCGTCGGCCACTACAAAGTGCTCGACGCGCTGGTCACGCTGGCGTTCCATTATCCGCCGCGCGCCAGGTTCTTCCGCGAAGAGCTGAAGACGCTGCTGGAGTTGCCCGACAGCAAGCTGGCGGGTCCGCTGGATACGCTGATGGGCTCTTATGCGGGCGCGCAGGGCTGGGGCCAGTTCATGCCATCGAGCATCCGCGACTTCGCGGTCGACGAGGATCACGACGGCCGCATCGACCTGCACGACTCGGCCGACGACATCATCGCCAGCATCGCCAATTACTTCCACCAGCATGGCTGGGAGAGCGGTGCGCCGGTGGTGGCGCGGGCCCAGCCGGATGCGTCGGCGCAGGCGGTCGTGGTGAAGGACGCCACGCCGCAGTGGCCGCTGGAGCAATTCGAGGCCTGGGGCTACGCGCCGCTGCAGCCGCTGTCGCCGGGTCGGCTGACCAGCCTGCAGACGCTGCAGGGTCCGAACGGGCCGGAGTACTGGTTCACCTTCCAGAATTTCTACGTGATCACGCGGTACAACCGCAGTCCGCTGTACGCGATGGCGGTGGAGCAACTGGCCGAAGCGATCGCCGCCGGCGTGGCGCAGGCGGACGCCGCACGATGAGAGGGCGGCGCGCGGCGGCGCTGCTGGCAACGATGCTGCTGGTCGGTTGCAGCGGTACGAAGACGCGGCCCGCGCCTGCCGGTGGCCCCCGCGGTAGCGCCAACGCCGCTCCCGGCCACGCAGACAACAGGGCGGATCGTTTCCGTGACGATCTCAGCCAGCCGCAGTCCAGCCGCTACCGGGACGGCAATGACAGCGTGCCGTCACCGATCGATGTGAGCAAATTGCCCGAGCCGGTGCCGAAGGTGGAAGCGCGCTCGCTCTACGGCAACAAGTCGCCGTATACCGTCCTCGGGCATGCCTATCGGGTGCTGCCGACGGCGCGGGGCTACGACGAGCGCGGCATCGCCTCGTTCTACGGCAACAAGTTCCACGGCTACAAGACGTCCAATCTCGAAACCTACGACATGTACGCGTTCACCGCCGCCAGCACCACGCTGCCGCTGCCGAGCTATGCGCGCGTGACCAACCTCGAGAACGGCAAGAGCGTGATCGTGCGGGTCAACGATCGCGGTCCGTTCCATGACAACCGGCTGATCGACCTGTCCTACGCTGCCGCCGTGAAGATCGGCATCTGGCCCAGGGGCACCGGCCTGGTCGAGGTGCGCGGCATCGATCCGGCGCATCCCGGGCAGGAACTGCCGCCGCCGGCCGCGGTCACAAGCGGACATCCGGGGATCTACCTGCAGGTGGGCGCGTTTGCCGATGCGGCCAATGCGAACCGGCTGGCGCAACGTCTGCGCGAGGCCAGCCTGGGCACGGTGCAGGTCGTCGACAGCGTGGTCAACGGACGCCAGCTGCGTCGCGT
>DATNGL010000003.1:0-2112 GCA_035605895.1 Rhodanobacter sp. | reverse complement strand
CACCGTGGCGCTCGCGCGACTGGCGCCCGGTGCCGACATCGCCGCGGTGTCGGCGCAGACCGATGCGCGCGAACGCACGATGTATCGCGACATGGGCATGGGCGGCAACTGGAAGAAGCCGCGCTTCGGTGCCGAGGGCCTGGCCTCGACCGTGCAGCAGGACGCGCAGCCGATGCTGCTGCTGTTCATGGCCAGCGCGCTGCTGGTGCTGCTGATCGCACTGGTGAATCTCACCAACCTGATGCTGCTGCGCGCGCTGTCGCGCAACCACGATGCCGCAGTGCGCAGCGCGCTGGGCGCGCCGCTGCTGCGGCTGATGCTGCCGGCACTGGGTGAGGGCTTGCTGGTCGGCGGCGTCGGCGCACTGCTGGGCATGGCGCTGGCGACGACGGGGCTCGCGCTGTTGCAGGGCTTCATCCCTGCCGAATGGCTGTGGGGCGGGCGCCTGCATGTGGGTGCAACGGCATGGCTGCTCGCCTTCGCGGTGGGCTTGCTGGGCGCGCTGCTGGCGGCAGGCCTGGCGCTGTGGCGCAGCCGCAGTGCGACCACGGTGGACGAGTTGCGCGAGGGCGGGCGCAGCGGCATCGGCTTGCGCAGCGGTCGACTGGGCCGCGTGCTGGTGGTGGCGCAGGTGGCGCTGGCGGCGGTGCTGTTGTGCGCGGCCGGCGTGTTCATGCGCGGGCTCTACGACGCGTCGCGACTGCAGCTGGGCTTTGCCGATGCCAACATCCTTACGTTCGATCTGGCGCCGGTGAAGGCCGACTATCCGGACGTGGCCTCGATCAATGTCCTGGCGCAGCGGCTGGTGCAACGGCTGCAGGCGATACCCGGCGTGACCGATGTCGCGGTGACCACCAACCTGCCTGCCAGCAACGGCCTGATTGGGCAACTCCAGACCAATCCGCATACGCCGGACGGCAAGGAGTTCGTGGCGCAGTATCACGGCATCGGGCCCGGGTTCCTCAAGCTGTTCTCCATTCCCTTGCGCGAGGGGCGCGACTTCACGCGCGGCGACACGGCTGGCAACGAACGAGTCGTCATCGTCAGCCAGGATCTGGCCGACACGTATTACGGTGGTCACGCGGTGGGCAAGATGATCGACGTGCCCCGTGACGGTGACGGGGTATGGCCGCTGCGTATCGCCGGTGTGGTGGGGGCTACCTATCAGAGGGGACCACTGCAGCCATTGCAGCCGGTGCTGTACATACCGCTGATGCAGATGCCCGAGTCGTCGATGACGATCATCCGCGCCATGGAGCCCCTGCGCTTCGCCCTGCGCGGCCACGGCAACCCGATGGACTGGCAAGCCGGAGTGCGCGCGGCACTGGCCGAGATCGCGCCCGAGCAACCCATCGCCAACCTGCGCACGATGCAGCACATCGTGCGCCAGACCACGGCGAGCGCGCGGCTGAGCCTGTGGCTGATCGGCCTGTTCGCCGCGCTGGCGCTGCTGCTCGCCGCGGCCGGCCTGTACGCGGTGATGGCGGTAGCCGTGGCTGCGCGCGAACGCGAGTTCGGCGTGCGCATGGCGCTGGGCGCCGCGCCGTGGCGGCTGTTGCGGCTGGTGATGCGCGGTGGGCTGGGCCAGATCGCGCTGGGCCTGGCGATCGGCGTGGCCGCCGCGCTGGCCGCCTCGCATGCCGTGGCCGTGCTGCTGATGACCCTGCTTGGCCGCAGCAACGCCTTCGATCCGGCGGTGGTGTTAGGTGTCTGCGTGGTGCTGGCCATCGCCGGTCTGCTGGCCTGCCTGCTGCCGGCCCTGCGTGCGGCGCGCGTGGCGCCGATGCGTGCCTTGCGGGGAGAGTGACGATGATCGTGCGCGAGTTGCGTCAGGCGTGGCGGCGGCTGGCCAAGCGACCGGGTTATGCGCTGCTTTCCATCGCAGTGCTGGGCGCGGGGCTGGGGGTGATGCTGTTCCTGTTCACCTTGGTCAATTCGGTGATCCTGCAGCCGATGCCGTTTCCGCAGGCGGGTCGGCTGGTGGCGGTGGGCGAGCCGACGTTCAATGGCATCGGCGGGATGGATCGCACGCAGTACCTGGAACTGCAGGGCAAGTTGCGCAGCATGGATGCGATGGGCGCGTATGCGGACACCAACCTCAATCTCGACAGC
>DATNGL010000002.1:0-30636 GCA_035605895.1 Rhodanobacter sp. | reverse complement strand
CACACTGCGGCCTGCCACCGTTTTCCCCGGTAATTATCCGCCAAATTAGCGGCTGCATCCGATGCAGTCAAACACTGCACCACGCCGACCTTCGCCAAGTCACTGTTGCCGAAAGCCTTTGCGCCAGCTGTTGTCGCCCCGCCACTCTCAGTTCAAGGATCACCATGAGCCCGAAACGCCGTTCGCCCACCATCACCGGCAATCTGCTGTACGCCCAGTCGGGCGGGGTCACTGCCGTCATCAACGCCACGGCCGCCGGCGTGATCGATATGGCACGAACCCGCGGCGTGAAGGTGTATGCCGCGCGCAACGGCATCCTCGGCGCATTGCGTGAAGACCTGATCGACACCTCGAAGGAATCGACCGCGGCCATCGCCGCGCTGCGCCACACCCCGGGCGGCGCATTCGGCTCGTGTCGCTACAAACTGAAATCGCTGGATGAACACCGCGCCGAATACGAGCGGCTGATTGATGTGTTTCGCGCCCACGATATCCGCTGGTTTCTCTACAACGGCGGCAATGACTCGGCCGACACCGCGCTGAAGCTGTCGCAGATTGGCAAGACGCTGGGCTACGACATCCGCTGCATCGGCGTGCCGAAAACCGTCGACAACGATCTCGCCGTCACCGATTGCTGCCCCGGCTTCGGCTCGGTGGCGAAGTACACCGCGATCTCCACCCTGGAAGCGAGCCTGGACGTGGCGTCGATGGCCGAGACCTCGACCAAGGTGTTCATTCTCGAGGTGATGGGCCGCCATGCCGGCTGGATCGCCGCCGCCGCCGGACTGGCCGGCGAAGGGCCGGATGCCGCGCCGCACCTGATCCTGTTTCCCGAGAACCCGTTCGACGAAAAGGCATTCCTGGCCAAGGTGAAAGCCACCGTCGAGCGCGTCGGCTGGTGCACCGTGGTCGCCTCCGAAGGCGTGCGCAATGCGGCTGGGCAATTCCTCGCCGAGGCCGGCAGCCGCGACGCATTCGGCCATGCGCAACTCGGCGGCGTGGCGCCCGTGCTGGCAGCGCTGGTCAAGCAGAAACTCGGCTACAAGTATCACTGGGCGCTGCCCGACTACCTGCAGCGTTCCGCGCGGCATGCGGCGTCGAAAGTCGACGCGGAGCAGGCCCATGCGGTCGGCCGGGCCGCGGTCGACTACGCGTTGAAAGGCATGAACGCGGTGATGCCGGTGATCGTGCGCACTTGCGACGCGCCGTACCGCTGGAAGATCGAACCGGCACCGCTGGCGAAAATCGCCAACCGCGAAAAGAAGATGCCGAAAGGTTTCATCCGCCGCGACGGTTTCGGCATCACCGCGGCCGCCCGCCGTTATCTCGCGCCGCTGATTCACGGCGAGGCACCGCTGCCATACGGCAAGGATGGCCTGCCGCGCTATGTGCGGCTGAAAAACATCGCGGTGAAGAAACTGCTGAAGAACGCCCCGCGCTGAGGCGCCATGCGGGTTGGGGTGACTCTGGCTGACCGACAGCTGAAATCCCGGTACCCCCGGCCGGACTACGTTCAGGCGCAGGTTTTTACGGTGGCCCGCAAGAATCACTGGCTGCAGCCCCGCGGCCGCGACCACGGAGGAAACCGGGATGAAACTCATCAGCCGCCTGCTTGTTGCCGTCGCCCTGCTTGCCAGCAGCAGTCTGGCGCTGGCCGACCCCGGCCATCGCGATCACGACCATCGTGGCCAGCACCATGGGAAACGCGATCATCGCCAGATCGAGCGACGCCACGCAGACTATCGGAACCACGACAATCACCGATACGACCGCCACCGCGATCGTCATCGGGACTACCGCGGCTACGGCTATCACCCCGTCTACCCGCGCTATCGCCATGCGCGCTGGGAGCGTGGTCATCGGTATGCCGGTCCGACCTATGTCGTACGCAATTACGGTTATTACCGCCTGCGTCCGCCGCCGCGCGGCTATCACTGGGTGCGCGCCGACAACGACTTCCTGCTGGTTGCCATAAGCACCGGCATCATCCTGGACCTGGCCCTGCGCTAGGCCTGTCGGGGCCGGATGGAAAACCCCGAGGCCGCGCCCGTGTGCGCGGCCTCGACGCTTTGCGGGCGACCGGACCGCGCGCTGCGCCGCACAACAGCCCACGCAACGAGGTCTGCTTATACTCCGGGGACCGCCCGTCCCGGACGGCCACCGACAATCATGGGGAGGCTCAGATGCTGCAGCAGTATGGCTGGATCGTTCTGGCGTGTGCGGTAGTGGCGATTCTGTACGGCGCGATCTCCGCGCGCTGGATCCTGGCGCAGTCGCCGGGCAACGAACGGATGCAGGAGATCGCCGCCGCCATCCAGGAAGGCGCACGCGCCTACCTCAACCGCCAGTACGCCACCATCGGCATGGTCGGCGTGGTGCTGTTTGTGCTGATCGGCTGGTTCCTGAACTGGCCGACCGCGATCGGCTTCCTGGTCGGCGCGGTGCTCTCCGGTGCCGCCGGCTACATCGGCATGAACGTCTCGGTGCGCGCCAACGTGCGTACCGCTGAAGCCGCGCGCCGCGGTCTCGGGCCAGCCATGAACGTGGCCTTCCGTGGCGGCGCGATCACCGGCATGCTGGTGGTCGGCCTGGCCCTGCTTGGCGTGACCGGCTACTGGCTGGTGCTCAACCACATGGGCATCAGCGGCGAGCTTGCCTTGCATGCGCTGGTGGGACTGGCCTTCGGCAGCTCGCTGATCTCGATCTTCGCCCGCCTGGGCGGCGGCATCTTCACCAAGGGCGCCGACGTGGGCGCCGACCTGGTCGGCAAGGTCGAGGCCGGCATTCCCGAGGACGACCCGCGCAATCCGGCGGTGATCGCCGACAACGTCGGTGACAACGTGGGCGACTGCGCCGGCATGGCGGCCGACCTGTTCGAGACCTATGCAGTGACCGTGATCGCCACGATGCTGCTGGCCGGCCTCACCTTTGCCAACAACCTCAACGCCGTGCTGTATCCGCTGGTCATCGGCGCGGTGTCCATCGTCGCCTCGATCATCGCGACCTTCTTCGTCAAGGTGAAAGCCGGCGGCTCGATCATGGGCGCGCTGTACAAGGGCGTGATCGTGTCGGCGGTGCTCTCGGCCGTCGCGTTCTGGTTCGTGACCGACAACCTGTTGCCGCAAGGCCTGACCACCGGCGACGGCCTGGTGATTTCCAACCACGCACTGTTCCACTGCTCGCTGATCGGCCTGGTGCTGACCGGCCTGATCGTGTGGATCACCGAGTACTACACCGGGACCGAATACAAGCCGGTGCAGCACATCGCGGCGGCCTCGACCACCGGACACGGCACCAACATCATTGCCGGCCTCGGCATCTCGATGAAGGCGACTGCACTTCCCGTGATCGTGATCTGCGCCGCGATCTGGGGCGCCTACGCACTGGGCGGCCTGTACGGCATCGCGATCGCGGCCACCGCCATGCTGTCGATGGCCGGCATGATCGTGGCGCTGGATGCCTACGGCCCGATCACCGACAACGCCGGCGGCATCGCCGAGATGAGCGACCTGCCACCCGAAGTGCGCGGGGTCACCGATCCGCTCGATGCGGTCGGCAACACCACCAAGGCCGTGACCAAGGGCTACGCGATCGGTTCGGCCGCGCTGGCGGCACTGGTGCTGTTCGCCGACTACACGCACAACCTGAATACGCATTTCGGCAGCACCACCACGTTCGACCTGTCCAACCACTACGTGATCATCGGCCTGCTGATCGGCGGCCTGATCCCGTACCTGTTCGGCGCGATGGCGATGGAGGCGGTCGGCCGTGCGGCGGGCGCGGTGGTGGAGGAAGTGCGTCGTCAGTTCCGCGACATTCCCGGCATCATGGAAGGCACCGGCAAGCCGCAGTACGACAAGGCGGTGGACATGCTGACCAAGTCCGCGATCAAGGAAATGATCGTGCCCTCGCTGCTGCCGGTGCTGGTGCCGGTGGTGGTCGCATTCGGCTTCAAGTGGCTGGCCGGCTCGTCCGTGGCCGGCGCGCAGGCGCTGGGCGGCGTGCTGATCGGCACCATCGTCACCGGCCTGTTCGTGGCGATCTCGATGACCACCGGCGGCGGCGCCTGGGACAACGCGAAGAAGTACATCGAGGACGGCCATCACGGCGGCAAGGGTTCCGAAGCGCACAAGGCCGCGGTCACCGGCGACACCGTCGGCGATCCGTACAAGGACACTGCCGGCCCCGCGGTGAACCCGCTGATCAAGATCATCAACATCGTGGCGCTGCTGCTGATTCCGCTGCTGTAGGCCACGCGTTCCGTGATAACGAAAGTCCCGCTCCGGCGGGACTTTTCGTTTCAAGGCAAGGTGGTCAGCTCACCCTGACTTTAGTCACAGGCGCCCGCATGATCATGCGGCTACGCTCGACCAGTCGCGGGCCACGCCCGTCGCATCCATCCGCACATGAGGGGCACACGATGAAATCGGTCTGGCTGATGCTGGCACTCGGCGTCACACTCACGGGCATGAGCAGCGCCAATGCCCGGAACGACAAACCCGCCAAGGCGCCCACGGACACCAGGGTGACCGACGATCCCTACCTGTGGCTGGAAAACATCCACGGCGAGCGTTCGATGGCCTGGGTGAAGCAGGAGAACGCACGGACGATCAAACGGTTCGCCGACAACGCCGGGTTCGACAAGACCCAGGACGAGATCCTCCAGGTGCTCGACTCGGATGCGCGCATCCCCTACGTGAGCCGCATGGGCGGCGAACTGTACAACTTCTGGCGCGACAAGGCGCATCCGCGCGGGGTGTGGCGCCGCACGACCCTGGCCGAATATCGCCAGCCCTCGCCGAAATGGGAGGTGCTGCTGGACATCGACGCGCTCAACAAGGCCGAAGGCAAACGCTGGGTATTCAAGGGCGTGGAATGCCTGAAGCCGAAATACGAACGCTGTCTGGTCTCGCTGTCGCCGGACGGCGGCGATGCCGTGGCGGTGCGCGAGTTCAGCATCCCGAACAAAGTCTTCGTGAAGGACGGCTTCGACCTGCCGGTGGCGAAAAGCCAGGTCGCCTGGATCGACGAGAACACGATCTACGTGGGCACGGATTTCGGGCCCGGCTCGATGACCGAATCCAGCTATCCGCGCATCGCCAAGGAGTGGAAGCGCGGCACGCCGCTGTCCGCGGCCACCACGATATACGAGGGCAAGCCCGATGACCTGGCGGTAAGCGCGTTCCACGACCGTACGCCCGGCTACGAACGCGATTTCGTCTCGGTCGCCAAGGACTTCTTCCACGCGCAGATGTTCCTGCGCAACGGCGACAAGCTGACACGCGTCGACGTGCCGGCCGATGCCAGTGCCGATGCGCATCGCGAATGGCTGCTGGTGCAGACAAAGTCGCCCTGGACGACAGGGGGCGCCACCTATGCCTCCGGCAGCCTGCTGGCCATCCGCTTCGACGATTTCATGGCGGGCAAGCGCCAGTTCACCGTGCTGTTCAAGCCGGACGAGCACACCGCGTTGTCGGGTTACGCCTGGACCCGGCATCACCTGATCATCGACGTGCTGGACGACGTCAAGAGCCGCCTCGAAGTGCTCACTCCACCGCAGATGACCGGACCCGACAATGGCTGGCAACCCAGGACCCTGCCCGGTGCGCCGGCGCTGAGCACGGTCAGCGTGGTCGATACCGACCCCGACCACAGCGACGAATACTGGCTCGATGTTGCCGGCTTCCTCACGCCGTCTTCGCTCGAGCGCGGCGTGCTCGGCAGCACCCCTGCCGAGACGATCAAGCAGGAGCCCGCCTTCTTCGATGCGTCGAAGTTCACCGTCAGCCAGCATTTCGTGAGTTCGAAGGACGGCACCCGCGTGCCCTACTTCGAGATCGCCCCGAAGGATCTCAAGCTGGACGGCGCCAACCGCACCCTGCTCTACGGCTACGGTGGCTTCGAGGTTTCCCTGTTGCCGCATTACAGCGGCAGCATCGGTCGTGCCTGGCTCGACCGCGGCGGCGTCTACGTGGTCGCCAACATCCGCGGCGGCGGCGAGTACGGCCCGCGCTGGCACCAGGCGGCGCTGAAGGCGAATCGCCCGCGTGCCTACGAGGATTTCGCCGCGGTGGCCGAGGACCTGATCAAGCGTGGCGTCACGTCGGCGAAACACCTGGGCGCCGAAGGCGGCAGCAACGGCGGCCTGCTGATGGGCAACATGCTGACGATGTATCCGCAGCTGTTCGGCGCGATCGCCTGCGAGGTGCCGCTGCTGGACATGAAGCGCTACTCGCACCTCTCCGCCGGTGCGTCATGGATGGCCGAATACGGCAACCCGGACACCTCGGACTGGAACTTCATCAAGACCTTCTCGCCCTACCAGAACGTGAAAAAGGACGGCCATTATCCGCCGGTGCTGTTCTACACCACCACCAGCGACGACCGCGTCGGGCCGGTGCAGGCACGCAAGATGGCGGCGAAGATGCTGGCGCAGGGTCATCCGGACGTGTGGTTCTACGAGAACCTCGAAGGCGGCCATGGCGCCGGTGCGGACAACAAGCAGTCCGCGCACATGCACGCACTGGCCTACGACTTCCTGTGGGATCAGCTGAAGTAGGACGCCTTGAATCGCCGCACGCCGCCGCGGGACCGGCGTGCGGCCAGCACCGCCCCTGAAGTATGCTTCGGGGCCATTCGACCCGCATCGCCGCCATGCATCCACGCATCACCATCAGCCCCGAACTGCGCGAATGGATCCTCGCCACCACGCGAGCCGGCCATGGCGTACCGGACGTGCTGCGACTGATGAAGGACAACGGCTACGATCCGCGCCAGAGCCGCAGCATCGTCGCCGAAGTGCTTAAGTTGCCGCTGGCCGCACTCAACGCAAGCACGGCCAGGTCCACGCCGCGCGGCCTGCGCACGAAACACCCGGAGCCGCCATCGGTCTGCATCGCCGGACACGACATCGACGTATCGCTCTGCGTGGACGCGCCGCCGCTGCGCGTGCTGGAAGGCATCCTCGGCGAGGCGGAGTGCGCCGAACTGATCGAGCTGGCGCGTCCGCGGCTGCAGCGCGCGCTCACCGTCGACGACAACGGCAAGCAGCAGGTGGACCAGCGTCGTACCAGCGAGGGCATGTTCTTCACGCTCGGCGAGCTGCCGCTGATACGGCAGGTCGAGCAGCGCCTCGCCGAGCTGCTGGGCGTGCCAGCCAGTCACGGCGAGGGCATGCAGATCCTGCACTATCGGCCGGGCCAGGCCTACGAACCGCATTTCGACTGGTTCGACCCCGCGCTGCCCGGCTACGAAGCCATCACCCGAACCGGCGGCCAGCGCATCGCCAGCGTGGTGATGTATCTCAATACCCCCGAGCAAGGCGGTGGCACGGCATTCCCGGAGCTTGGACTGACCGTGACCGCCCGCCGCGGTTCGGCGGTGTATTTCGCCTATGAGGGCGGCGATCAACAATCGCTGCATGCCGGTCTGCCGGTGCAGCGTGGCGAGAAATGGATCGCCACCAAATGGCTGCGCGAGCGTCCATTCCGGCAATAGCCTGACGGGCCGCACACGCCGCGTGGGCATGGCGCGACATTCCTGCATGCCACGTCAGTCGGGTTCGCACAGGCTCGTGCCCCGCGACGGCCGCCGGCATTGACGCCCATCGGATACCCGTCATTCTCTGCAGTACCCAGCCGAAACCGTGGCGGCGCGCGCTGGCGGCCAGGGCCTCGCAGGCGGTCCTCGCCACCGCAGCCTGCCGCGCGCCGGTATTCCCCTGCAACCCGGTCAGCGCGATATCCAGCATCAGCACTTCGCCGCGTTGATTGGTGCGGCTGCGCAGTTCGCGTGCGCGGGCCGCCGCACGGTTGCTCGCCGCGATGTCGCCCAGCGCGGCATGACACAGTGCCAGCAAGGCTTCGCTGACCGCCTGCCCGGCCGGCTCGTCGCCGGCGGCAGTCGGGCCCTCGGCGCGGGCGATTCACTGACGCCGCACTGAATCCTCGCCCTCGCGCTGCTGCGGCGCAGCAGCGTTTGCCGTATCCTTGCACGCCTGACTTTTCCATCTCTGCAAGGACATTCCATGGGTCTGCATCTTGTCGCCGCCGGTCGCGACGTGCCAAACGAAATCAACGTCATCATCGAAATCCCCAAGGATGCCGAGCCGGTCAAGTACGAAGTGGAAAAGGAAAGCGGCGCGATCTTCGTCGACCGCATCCTGTCCACGCCGATGCGCTACCCGTGCAACTACGGCTACGTGCCGGGCACGCTGGGCGGCGACGGCGATCCGCTGGACGCGCTGGTGATCCTGCCGCTGTCGCTGATCCCCGGTTCGGTGATCCGTTGCCATCCGGTGGGCATGCTGCAGATGAGCGACGAGGCCGGCAGCGACGAGAAGCTGATCGTGATTCCGTCGCCCAGGGTCTTCCCGGGCTACGCGCACATCAACGACATGAAGGGCGTCTCGCCGCACTGGCTGCAGCGCATCGGTCATTTCTTCGAGCACTACAAGGATCTGGAAAACGGCAAGTGGGTCAAGGTCGAAGGCTGGGCCGGTGTGGACGAGGCAAGAGCCGAGATCCTGGCGGGTATCGCCCGCTACAAGGCCAGCAAGGCCTGATGGCCCGAGACATCAACGGCGCCTCACCTCGCGGTGACGCGCCGTTTTCATGCCGGCGATACGTACGCAGGCTCAACCGCGCCTGAGCAACTCGCGCAAGTCGATCAGCGCCGCGTTGGCGCGCGATACGTAATTGGCCATCACCAGCGAGTGGTTGGCGAAGAAACCGAACGGCGAACCGTTCAGCACCATCGGGCTGTGCAGCGGGCGCTGCGCGTCCTCCAGTTCGCGGATCACCTGCTCCAGGCTCACGTCGGCGTGCTTGCTGCGCAGGATCGGCCCGAAGTCCTGCCGGAACGCCTTGAGCTGTTCCAGCAAGGTCCAAGTGTAGCCGCGGGCTTCGTAGAAGTTGTCGTCGATCTTCGTCCACGGCGTCTTCACCAGGCGCCCGCCGCCTGGCGATCGTGCGGTGGATGCGCTGGCCGGATCGGATGCATCCACGTCGCCGACACGGACCTGGCCCACACTCGCCGACAGCCGCTGCGACAGCGAGCCCAGCCGCGACGAGGCCAGTTGCAGGTAATCGGTCAGGTTGTCGGCGCGCGCGTAGAAGTGTGCGTTGCTGTCCTCGGCATCGCCAAGCCGTTCCAGATAGCCGTCCAGATGCCTGATCGCCTTGCGATACTGGCTCTCCGAACTGGGCAGCAGCCAGCGGTCGTTCGGGCTGCTCAGCAGCGGATCGGCCTCGGCCAGATCCCTGTCCTCGGTCGACTGCGTCTGCGAGCGGCTGAAGTCGTTGCGCAGCGCGCGCACCAGGTCGCGCGAGGCGGTCAGCGAGCCGAATTCCCAGTTGGGCACATTGTCCATGAACACGCCGGGCGGCAGCTTGTCGTTGCTGAGGTAACCGCCGCGCTTGTCCAGCAGCGTCTGCACCGACGTGATCAGGGTCACCGTGGTGGTCGCGCCGATGCCGACCGGGCGCTTCATCTCCTGCATCTGCGCCCGGGTCACTGCCACCGGATCGAACAGCGCGGGCTCGGCATCCCACCACCACATCAGCGCCGCCACGAACAGCACCACCAGCGCGAACAGCGCCAGGATGGCGCGGCGGATGCCGTGGCGCGAAGAAGTCGGGGTGTCCTGGGTTTGCATCGGAGATGCTCCTGCGGGGGATGGCCGAAGCTTACAAGCTCAATGCTCCCACGGCGGATGTTCGCCGAATCGCCCGGCCAGAAAACCGACGAAGGCCCGCAACACGTGATCAACCACCGCGAGGCGCTGGCGCCGCAGTTGCAGGCCCCGGATTTCAAGCAGATCGATGCGGCGCTGATCGTTGCTGGCGAACTGCGCAGCACGCGCACGGGAACGCCGTCGCCGATCCATGCGGCGAACCTGCACGAAGCGCATCGTCGGCTGGAGTCGGGCAGCGCGATCGGCAAGCAGGCTGGTGATCCGGTGGCGTGGATGACGCGCGGCCTGCGCACCATCCCCGGCGATCAGCCGCGCTTGCCCGCGGCCTTCCTGGTCGGCGACGGCTTGGCCGGCTCACCTTTCTTGCCCAACTGCTCCAGCAGCGTGTTCATGTCCTCGGCGTGTTCCTCCTCCATCGCCAGGATGCCTTCGAGCACGCGGCGGGTGGTGGGGTCGTCGGTGCCGATGTAGCTGATCATCTCGCGATAGCTGTCGATCGCGATGCGCTCGGCGACCAGGTCCTCCTTGATCATGTCGACCAGATCCTCGCCCTCGACGTAGTCGGAATGGCTGCGGCTGAGCAGGCCCTCCGGCGAAAGGTTCGGCTTGCCGTCGAGCTGGGTGATGCGCTCGGCAATCAGGTCGGCGTGGCCCTGCTCCTCGTTCGCGTGCTGCAGGAACTCGGCCTTGATCGCCTGCGAGTTGATGCCCGATGCCATGTAGTAGTGGTACTTGTAGCGCAATACGCAAACCAGTTCGGTGGCCAGCGCGTGGTTGAGCAGCTTGACCACGGTGGCCCGGTCCGCTCGGTAGCCGGCGGTCATCGCGCCCTTGGCGATGTCCTGGCGCGCGCGCTTGCGGATGTTCTCGATATCGCTGACGAACGGCTTGGTCTTGGCCATGGCTTGCTCCTGCAAACGTGGAACGGCATCGGCGGGCGATCGCCGCTGGAAGTCGCCACAGCTTAGGAATGCAGGTGAAAAGGCCGGGTGAAGATGATCGGTGCCCGACCGTGCGGCCGTGCTCCGATCCCGTTCACGACCCAGGCCCCGCGGCCCGACGCCTCGATGCCGGGCGTGCCTCAGCGTCCGACGAAGCGTTCGGCGCGATCGCGCGTGGCCTGCAAGGCGGGCAACACTTCGTCGATCAGGTCGGCATGGCGGCGCCACTTGTCCGCCGCCGGCTCGGACACGGTATAGCGCGACAGCGGCAGCGCCTCGCCCAGGGGGCGATCCCACGTCAGGTCGAGGCTTTTGCACAGCCGCGCCACTTCGTCGGCAGGGTTCGCCAGGAATGCGTCGTAATGCACGACCTCGCAGCGCCCGGCAGGCAGGGCGCTCAGGTCATCCAGCAGGGTTTGCGTGGTGATCTCCCATTGCGCCGCCACGATCTGCTGCAGCGAGCGGCCGTTCAGCTCGCGCCAGCCCGGCACCAGTAGCATCGACCAGGGCAAGCCTTCCCAGCCGGGAAGACCCGCATAGGTGCGGAAGCGACCCGATTGCCAAGCCTCGATCATGCTGCTGAGCGTCTGCCGCGGGTCACGATACAGATAGACGAATCGCGCCTGGGGGAATACCTCGGCCAGGAACGGTACCCGCAGCGCGTTCTTGGGCGTCTTTTCCAGCACGCGCACCGGCGCGTCCGTCGGCGGCACGCCATCGCGATCGCGCAGCTCGGCCCACATGCGCTGGCGCAACTCCTGCACCACGGCCGGCGTGGCAGCGCTGGCCGGCAACCGGTTGGACGCGTAGCCGAGCTGGCCGGCATTCAGCGCAGCCATGCCCTCGATCAGGGCATGGCTTTCCCTGCCGATGGTGTACAGGCCGCGCGCCTGTGCCAGCGTCTCGAACAGCAGGGTCGAACCCGATCGGGGCGAGGACACGATGAAAACCGGACGATCGAATTCCGGGTCGTACTGGCTCGACGCCTCGGCTCCCCGGGGCGGGGGACGCGTTTCGCGCGCACCGAAATCCTGGTTGCGGTCAGCCAGTGCAACGTCCAGGATGCCGGCACCCAGACCACTCATGAATTGTGTCCCGCAGGCAAGCTGCAGCGGCGCAGCCGCCTGGGTCATCTGCTGACGGAACTGGTCCAGCGCCCTGCGGTAGTGCGGCCATCCACTGCGGTCGGAACCGTACTGCGCCCACAGCGCCTGCCAGATGAAGGCAAAGCGCGAGATGAGGGCCTGCACGACGGGAATCTGCGGATGCGGACGCACGTCGCTGAGCAGGAACATCAGATGCTCGCGTATCTCCCACGGCGTCATCACCTGCGGCACGTTGACTGACTCGTACATCAAATCCGGCGTGGCATCCGGCGCCGGCGCCACATGCTCCGCCCGCCAGCCCTGGAAGTTGCCATGCCCGGGCGCGCGGCCGTTCCTGACCAGTTGCCAGAACGGTTCGCTGCCCACGCTGTCGGCCACCAGGTGGATCCTCTCGTCGTCATCGCCGTTCACGACACGGTGGCTGAGCCATGTGTTGAAGATCCAGCACTCGCCCGCCGCCATGTTGACGTCGGCGTCGCCACAGAAGAAACGCACGTTTGGCTTGGTTCGGATCGGCACGTGCACGCGCACCCGCTCGCGCCAGTAGTAACTGAGATCCGTATGCCGGGTGACCTCGGCGTGGCCGCTGAGCTTCATCAGGCGCGTACGTCCCCACACCGCACCGAGACGATGGAGCACCTGCATCAGGTAGGGACACTCCGCGAGCGCAGGTGTCGGCCGCATCGGACCGGCAATCGCATCGCTGGTCGGGTCTCCATTGACCGCGATCAGCGGCAACGCGAAGTTGCCGGGAAATTTTTGCGGATGGTCGATCCACCGGTCCGGCCCCAGTGCTTCGATTTCGGCGAGCAGACGGGCGGCGTCAAACTGCACGGGAAGTTGCACAAAAGGTACGTGAAGCTTCATCGGGTGACCTTACGTTCCGGATGGGGCGCGGAAGCGCTCAAGAAATCCTGCGGCAAAGTCTCGCACACCAGGCACCCTTTGCGATCCGGACGGGATATGCGTTCCCCCGTCATGGCTTGCCGTGATGAATCGGGCGATGCCGCTCGCGCGCCATCCCGCCAGCGCGGACGTTCCGCGGCAATCGCGCGGATGGATGATTCTTCGCAGGTTCTCAGTGCGCGCGCGGCAGGAAGGCGCGCAGGAACGTGTTGACGCCGGCACGCGCCGTAGCCTCGATTTCCTTCAGGTAGCTCTCGGGACAGTTGGTGCACCCGAACATCTGCCGCATCATCAGGTTGCCCTTGATCAAGGTGAGAAACTGCGTGCTGGCCCGCGGCACGTCGTCGATCTCCAGTTGACCGGCGTCCACTGCCTGCTGCAACAGCCGCTCCATCAGCCCGTGGGTGCGCGTCGCGCCTTCCTCCCAGATCAGCTTGCCGTAGCGCGGGTTGCCCTGGCGACAGTCGCTGAGGATCGCGCGGAAGGTACCCACGGTCTCGGCGTTGCAATCCAGGTGGGCATGGGTCAGCGCCACCCGCAGCAGGGTCTCGCGGATATCGGTTCGCTGCTCGAAACGGTAGGTCTCCTCCGGCAACAGGTCCTGGATGCGCGAGCGGATCACTTCGCGGAACAGGTTGTCCTTGTCGCCGAAATGACTGTAGACGGTGAGCTTGGATACGCCGGCATCGGCCGCGATCGCATCCATGCTGGTACCAGCGAAGGCATTGCTGATGAACAGTGCCTTCGCCGCCGCCAGTATCGCCGCACGCTTTTCCATGTCCTTCGGACGACCAGGTCCCTGGGCTCTGATTGGCGCGCTGGTACTCATGCCTCCACCTTCACAAACAGAAATGCGGGCTTTATTATACGTCACGGTTCATTTATTTGCCATGCGGGTGCCGTTCGGCCATCCGCGAGGTTCGTGCACCCGGCGCGCAGGGTGACTTCCGTCAGCATCAGGCGATGACTTCCGGCACTTCGTGGACTGCGCCGCAGCCGGCAGGCTAGACCTCAAGCGCGCGTGTCATTGTGGGACCGGGTGGCAACGCTTATCCTTCTGGGTCTTTTTGATGAGTACGGAACACGGTCAGATGACGATGAATTTCGAGCAGGCGCGGGTGAACATGGTGGAAAACCAGGTGCGCCCGTGGGAAGTGCTGGACGGCCGCGTGCTCGACGTGATCGGCCGCGTGCGCCGCGAGGATTACGTGGCGCCGGAGCACCGGCAGCTGGCTTTCGCCGACCTGTGCCTTCCGATCGGCCACGGCGAGGTGATGATGAAGCCGGTGGTGGAGGGCCGCGTGCTGCAGGCGCTTGCCTTGCAACCGACCGATCATGTACTGGAAATCGGTACCGGTTCGGGCTACCTCAGTGCGTGTTTGGCGACCTTGTCGGCGCGCCTGACCAGCGTCGACATCCACGCCGAATTCACCGCCGCCGCCACGCAACGCCTGCGCGACGCGGGCATCGCCAATGCCGCCCTGGTCACCGGCGAAGCAGTCGACGCCTGGCAGCCGGACGAGTTGTTCGATGCCCTCGTGGTGACCGGTGCGGTGGCGGAGATCCCGGCGCGCTGGCTCGGCTGGCTCAGGCCGGGGGCGCGCGCACTGGTCGTGCACGGCCAGTCGCCCGCGCAGCACGCCACCTTGCTGACCCGTGAAGGTGCCGGCGGCTGCCGCGAAGAAATCCTGTTCGAAACCGATCTGCCCTATCTGATCCACGCCGAACCCGCCCCACGGTTCGTTTTCTGAATTCCGCCCCCATCGATCGACACGAGGCATCCCATGCGTTTGAAGCTGCTCACCCTGGCCCTGGCCTTGGCCGCCGTCTCGCTGCCCAGCCATGGTGAGGACCTGCTGGATGCCTATCGCGACGCCCGCGCCAACGACCCCGTACTGGCGCAGGCGGATGCCACCCGGCTAGCCACCGGCGAAGGCGTGCCGCAGGCGCGTGCCCTGCTGTTGCCGCAGATCGGCGCATC
The DNA here is from genome assembly GCA_035605895.1 of Rhodanobacter sp. Taxonomy (GTDB): domain Bacteria; phylum Pseudomonadota; class Gammaproteobacteria; order Xanthomonadales; family Rhodanobacteraceae; genus Rhodanobacter. Next base: position 16,008 of record DATNGL010000002.1, on the reverse strand, counting down.
GCTCTCGTTGTCGCAGACCAACAACGGGCAGAGCGCGCTCGACCAGAGCGGCTTCGGAACGGGCACGAACAATTATCTGTGCAGCGGCATCGCCGCCGGTACCGGCAACTACGACTGCATCGGTCCGCTGACGTCGGGCGGCACGCAAGGGGACACCGGGCACGTGCGTACGCGCAGCATCAACGGCACGCTCAGCCAGACCATTTTCGATTTCAGCAAGTACGCCAACCTGAAGGCCGCGCATTCGGCCGCCGACGCGCAGGACGCGACCTACCAGGCCGCGTTGCAGGATCTCCTGGTACGGGTGACCGGCGCCTATTTCACCGTGCTGAACGACGAGGATCAGCTGACCTTCGCCAAGGCCAATGAAGACGCCTTCAAGCGCCAGTACGACCAGGCCGACCAGCAGTACAAGGTCGGTCTCTCGGCGATCACCAACGTGTACCAGGCCAAGGCCTATTACGAAAACGCCAGGACACAGACGATTGCCGCGCAGAACACGCTCGACAACGACAAGGAGGCGCTGCGCGTGATCACCGGCAAGCCGGTCGGCGAGCTCAAGAAGCTGCGCGACGACCTGCCGCTGCAGCCGCCGACGCCCAGCGACCCGGATGCCTGGGTCAAGCGGGCGGAGCAGAACAATCCCACCCTGCAGGCGCAGAAAGACAACGTGGAGACCGCCGAGCACAACATCACCGCGGCGCGTTCCGGCCACCTGCCCACCATCACCGCCAGCGTGAATTACGGCAAGAGCACCAGCTGGTACCAGAACCCGGTCAGCTACGGTTCGAACCGGCCGGGATCGACCACGATCGGACTGACCCTGAACGTGCCGATCTTCTCCGGCGGCGCCACCCAGTCACGCGTGCGCCAGTCGATCTACCAGCGCGACGCGGCCACCGACGCGATGGAGCTGCAGCGGCGTCAGGTGGTGCAGAACACGCTCAACTATTACCGCTCGGTGCTGGCCGGCATCTCGCAGGTCGAATCGGGCAAGGCTTCGGTGGAATCGGGCCAGAAGGCGCTGGAAGCCACCCGTGCGGGCTTCGAGGTCGGCACGCAGACCTTCACCGACGTGCTGCTGGCGATCCAGACTCTGACCCAGTCCGAGAGCTCCTACTCGCAGGCACGCCACCAGTTCATCTTGAACAAGCTGCTGCTGCAACAATCCGCCGGCACCGCCGACTTCAAGGACATCCGGGAGATCAACGCGCTGCTGCAGTGAATCACGGCGCGCCGGCGGATCATTCCTGCAACAACGCATCGATCAGTTGCATCACCCGCTGCACCGCGCCGCGTTCGCGTTCGAAAACCTGCTGCGCCGCCTCGCCCATCTGTTCGCGCCGGGTACCGTCGAGCAGCAGGCGCAGCACGTCCGGACCAAGATGCGCGGCATCCGGCACCACCTCGGCGCCTCCCTGCTCGATCAGGCTGCGCGTGATCTCCTCGAAATTGAAGGTATGCGGCCCCACCAGCACCGGCACCGAGAGCGCTGCCGGTTCCAGCACGTTGTGGCCGCCGATCGGCACCAGACTGCCGCCCACGAACGCCACATCGCTGCCGGCGAAGAACGGCATCAGCTGACCCATCGCGTCGATCACGCAAACCTGGTGGGCGGTCATCGGCACGCCGTCGACGCTGCGCGTGGCGACCCTGAAGCCAAGGCTGCGCGCCGCATGTTCGACCATGCGGAATCGTTCGGGATGTCGCGGCGCCAGCAGCAGCAGCGCATCCGGCAGCTGCCGCAGCACATGGATGTGCGCCTCGAGCACCGCCAGCTCCTCGCCCTCGTGAGTGCTGGCGGCCATCCAGACCGGTCGTCGTTCGCCCCACCGAGCACGCATGGCCGCGCCGTCGGCCAGTGCCGCCTCGGGTATCGGCATGTCGAACTTCATGTTGCCGCTGACCAGGATCTTCTGCGGGTCCGCTCCCAGCAGGCGGTAGCGTGCCGCATCGGTGCGCGATTGCGCCGCAATCCTATCCACGCAGCGCAGCGCGGAGCGCAACAGGCTGCGCATCGGCTTGTACCCGCGCATGGAGCGCTCCGACAGCCGCGCATTGACGATCATCAGCGGGACGCCGCGCCGCCGACAGGCAAAGTAGAGGTTCGGCCAGATCTCGGTTTCCACGATCAGCGCCAGTCGCGGGCGAATCCGGTTCATGAACCGGCGCACCGCGAACGGCAGGTCGTACGGCAGATACACATGGAACACGCTGTCGCCGAACAGCTGTTGCACCCGGGCCGTGCCGGTCGGGGTGACCGTGGTGATCACCAGCGGCGCCTCGGGGTAGTCGCGCTGCAGGGCCTTGATCAACGGCTCGGCGGCATTCACCTCGCCCACCGACACCGCATGCACCCACAGGCTGCCGCGGATGTCGGGCGCCTTGAAGAATCCAAAGCGCTCGGGCCAGCGCCGATGGTACGGCCGCGAACGCAGCCCGCGTGCGAGCAGGCGCAGTACCAGCAACGGCGTGGCCAAGAACATGGCGAGGGTGTACAGAAGGCGCAACGGCGGATCCTTGCGGGCAACGCGGGAGTATAGCGAGAGCCGGCGCGGCAGACCCGATCGCGGACAGCCCGCTACAATGCCGTCGATGCCCGGCATGCCCCGCCCCGACTTCACCCGCGCCCTGCTCGCACCGCGCCATTGGCCGGCATGGCTGGGTGCGGCCGTGATCTGGCTGATCGCACGCTTGCCGCCGGCCGCGATGCGGTGGCTCGGCCGTTGCATCGGCGCGCTGGTAGTGCGCATTCCCTCGGCGCGACGACGCATCGCCGCCGCCAATATCGCGCTTTGCTTCCCCGAACTCGATGCCGCGGAGCGCAACGCGCTGGTCGACGCCAACCTGCGCGACATCGGCCAGATGCTGGTCGAGTTCGCGCTGGGCTGGATGGCCAGCGATCGCCGCATGGCCTCCATTGCCACCCGCATCGAAGGCCTCGAACACCTCGAGCAGGCGCGCGCCCTGGGCAAGGGCGTGCTGCTGGTGGGGGGGCATTTCTCGCACCTGGAACTGTGCGCGCGACTGGTATCGCAGCGCATCCGCATCGCCGGCATGTACCGGCGGATGGATTCGACCGTGTTCGAGTGGGTGGTGCTGCGCGCACGGTTGCACTATGCCGCGGCGATGTTCGACAAGGACGACATTCGCGGCACCGTGAAATACCTGCGTGGCGGCGGCACGCTGTGGTACGCGCCGGATCAGGACATGCGCAGCAAGGACACCGTGTTCGTGCCGTTCTTCGGCGTGCCCGCGGCCACCATCACCGCCACCCATCACCTGGCGCGGATGTCCGGCGCGGTGGTGATCCCGTTCTTCCATCGGCGCCTGCCCGGTGGACAGGGCTATGTGCTGCGTCTCGCCGAGCCGTTGCAGGATTTTCCCGGCGGCGACGTGCTGGACGATACCGCCCGCGTCAACGCCTGCATCGAGCAGATGGTGCGCGAGGCACCGGAGCAGTACCTGTGGGTGCACAAGCGCTTCAAGACCCGGCCGCCGGGGCACCCGTCCGTCTACTGATCGGGGTCGGCACGATCGGCCTCGCGCCGGCGGGCCTCGTACAACTTGGCATATTTCAGGAAGGCGTAGAAGGCGTGGACCCGCGCGGCGATGAAGCCGGCCCAGCCCGCGCGCCAGTGCCCCCGCAGCAGGTAGTAGCGCGCGAAGGCGACCATCGGGTAAGCCACCATGCGCAGACGCAACCAGGGCACGGCGCGCTGATCCAGGTCGGCCAGCTGCAGGCTGGAGTAGCGATTGGCCTTGGCCACGCGGCCGGCGATATCAGGCTCGCCGTAATGATCGATGATGATGTCGAGTATGCCGATCGGGCCGTCGACCTGCACCGACTCGTGCACTTCATGCCCGCTCATCCGTGCACGCTGTCGATCGAACAGCCGCACGTAGTGGTTGAGCCGGGTGCGCGACGACTGCCAGCGCCAGAATTGCCACTCGCGCCGCCACAGCTGGTAACCCGGGTGGGACGGCGATGCCAGTGCCTGCCGCAGCAGCGTGGCCGCACCTGCCGGCAGCGACTCGTCCGAATCCAGCAGCAGCACCCAGCGATGGCTGGCCAGGTCGATCGCTGCCTGCTTCTGCGCGCTGTAGCCGGCGAATGGCTGCGCATGGATGCTCGCGCGGTAGTGCGCCGCGATGGCGAGCGTCGCATCGGTCGAACCGGAGTCCAGCACCACCAGTTCGTCGGCCCAGGCCACGCTGCGCAGACAGGCGTCGAGCGTGTCGGCGCTGTTGAACGTGGTCACCACCACCGACAGCGGTTCAGGCGCCATCACGCGCCTCGCGGAGGGATGCTTCTTTGAGGAGTCCGGCAGGGATGCCGGTTTCTGCTGTGCCGGCAGGGACGCCGGCCACAAATAGACTGGCGCACCACAGGCCGAGCAGCCACGCAAACAGCAGGCCCCACCACGCCGAGTAGAACGCCAGGTGCGAATTCAGCGGAAACAGCATCACACCCAGCGCCAGCGTGACGGGGAAGGCGCGTGACCGTGCCGCCTCGCCCACGCGTCGCCACGCCCGCCAGGCCCAGGCCACCGCGACCAGCCACAGCAGCAGCCCGAGCGCGCCGGTTCCGGTGAGGATCTCCAGCACCAGCTGATGCGGATGACAGGCCCCTTCGCCCACGCCGCAGGCCTCGTCGGAAACGACGAAGTGGTCGTTTGCCGGCGCATAACGGGGATACGCGTAGCGGAAATCGCGCACGCCGACGCCATTGACCGGATGCGCCGCGATCATCCTGACGCTGGCGTGCCAGATATCGAGCCTTCCGCTGAGCGCCGTATCCACCGATTGACCGGTGCCCTGCAACACCAGCAGGGTGCGCGTCATCCGATCCTGGAATCGCGCCGAGCTTTTCCAGGCGATCCCGCCGGCCAGCACAAGCAATGCCGCGACCACGACGCAGCAGAGCACGAAGCGCCAGGTCGAACGGGCTTCGCGCCAAGCGAAACCCAGCAGCACCAGCATGTAACACAGCCAGGCCGAGCGCGAACCGGCCAGCAGCACCGGCCCCAGCGCCAGCGCGCTGGCCAGCAGCAGGCCGGACCGCCCCCAGCGCTGCCGGGCTGCCCACAGCGCGAACGGCGACAATACCGCCAGGGTCGGCCCCAGCTTCAGATTGTGCGCGCCGAAGATGCCGGAAACGCGCTCGGCGTCGGGATGCCCGCCAAGACTCAAGCCGGTGAACGCCTGCAGCCACGCATCGGCGCACCACAGGGCGAGCACCGCGGCCACGGCCATGTACAGCGCATGCAGCTTGCGCTCCCGGCGTATCGCGAAACACGCATACAACCCCAGCGGCACATAGCGCAGCAGGGCGGCCACCGTACTCCAGCTCTTGCCGGGCCGGATCGCGTCGACGGCGGAAAACAACGCCGCCGCCACGTAGGCCGCCAGCAGCCACAACAGCAATTGCGCACCGGGGTGCTGGCGCAGGGCATGCGGATCACGCGCGAACAGCATGATGACGCCAAGCAGGCACAGGAAGGTGCCCAGTTCGGCGCTGCGGCCGAACGGCAGCAGCGCGATCACCAGCCAGAACGGCAGCAGGGGCGAACGCAACGCGTCCTTGAACGAGGCGGCGAGGGAATTCATGCACGGACCGAGGCGATGGTGTCCGTAGCATTGTAGGCGAGCGCGAAGCCGGGCGAACTCGCCGGACTACCGCCTCATTCCGGAAGCTGGCTCACTTCCTCGTACAGCCCGAGGGTGGCCTGCTGCATGTCGCTCAGACGGTAGCTCTGCAGCGGTGCAATCGACGGCGCGACGCGCAGCAGTTCGGCAGCACGCTCCACCAGCCGCTCGCGGTCGCCAAGTGGTACCCGACCCGCGGGGTACAGCTCGGCCAGCAACTCGCCGACGCCGCCGTGGGCATAGCCCAGTACCGGCCGGCACAGCGACAGCGCCTCGACCACCGTGCGTCCGAACGACTCGGGTTTGTTCGACAGCTGCAACACCAGCGCCGAGACCGCGTAGATGTCGCGGATGTCGTCACGCGGCGGCGCCAACACGACCTGCGAGGTGACGCCGCGCAGCCGGATCAGTTCCTGCAGCTCGGCCACGTAGGCTTCCCGACCGGGCTCGATCACGCCAAGCAGCAACAGGCGCGCCTCGATGCCACGGCGCTTGAGGTCGGCCAGCAACTCGATCGCATCGTGATGGCCCTTCAGCCGCGTGCCGCGTGCCGGCATGGTCAGCAGCGGCGCGCCGTTCAGTGCAGGGAACTCGGCGAAAAAGGCCTTCTGCCAGGCATCGTCCGGTCGGTGTCCGTAGGGGAATGCCTCCGGATCGATGCCGCGCGGAATCACCCGCACCCGGGACGGCTCCAGCCAGCGGTAGTGGCTCAGCACGTAATCGCGCAGGGTCTGTGAAACCACCACGACGCGTTCGCCACGCAACATGATCGAACTGTAGCGTCCCGGCGAATTGAAACCGTGCACCGTGGTGACGAAGTGCGGCCGCGGCCGCATGCCCTTCAATGCCCACCAGCCCAGCCACGCCGGCAAGCGCGAGCGGGCATGCACGATGTCGGGCTTGAGCTCGCGCAACAGCCGGCGCAGCGCGCCGATCCGGCCGAGCGTGCGCAGCGACTTGCCGCCCAGATCCAGCGTGATGTGCTCGCTGCCCTCGGCCAGCAGTTGCTCGACCAGGCGGCCACCGGCGGAAATCACCACCGAGCGATGCCCGGCCTGTACCAGCGCCCGGGCGATCTCCAGTGCGGAACGCTCCGCGCCACCGGAGTGCAGCGCGGGGATCAGCTGGATCACGGTCAGCAGCTTGGCAGGTGCGGCGATGCTGGACATGAGCTCAGGACTGGCGGCTTTCATGGCAAAGATAAAGCAAAAAAAGTGCCACCCCGACCTCCGCGGCGCTCCTGCGCTCAGTCGCGCAGAACGTAATGCGCGCCGCAGTAGGCGCAGGTTGACTCGCCGCCATCGTCGACGATCGGCAGGTACACCTTGGGATGCGAATTCCACAGTGTCATGCCCGGCATCGGACAGGACAGCGGCAGGTCGTCCCGCGTCACTTCGTAACGATTTTCGGCATTTGCCGGCACCAGGGGCACCGTCGCGGCAAGAGGGGACGACATCGGCGGACTCCGGACTGGACAGCAGGCTGCGAATGGTAGCAGGCTGGCGGCTGCTGTCGGGGGAGCGGAACCGGGGCGAGGGGAAACCAGCCAGCAGGTTCCGCCGACGCATTGGCGCAAGGCTTGTCATGCAACGAGGAACTCGTCCACGGCCCGGCGCCTTGCGCCGGATTCACGGCATTCGATCGAGGAACAGACCATGGATTCCGCAAACATCATTGCACGCGCAAAAAACATCCTGAGCACACCCAAGACCGAGTGGCCCGTCGCGACGGCCGAGCCGGCCACGGTCAGTGGCCTCTATACCGGCTACATCGCGATCGTGGCGGCGTTGCCGGTGATCGCCCAGTTCATCAAGGGCAGCCTGATTGGAACCAGTTTCCTGGGCGTCACCGTGCGCAGTTCCATCGGCGCCGGCATCGGCCGGATGATCCTGAGCTACATCCTGTCGCTGGTGCTGGTCTATGCGATGGCATGGATCATCAATGCACTGGCGGGAACCTTCGGCGCACAGGCGAACCTGGTGCAGGCGCTCAAGACCGTCGCCTATTCGTGGACCGCGGCCTGGATCGCCGGCATCGGCGTGATCGTGCCCTGGCTCGGCATCCTGATCCTGCTTGCCGGCGGCATCTACAGCATCTACCTGCTGTACCTGGGCCTGCCGCATACCATGAAGTGCCCGCCGGAAAAGGCGGCCGGCTACACCGCGGTGAGCGTGATCATCGCGATCGTGCTCGGCTGGGTGATCAGCCTGATTGTCGGCCTTCTGTTCGTCGGAGCCATGGGCGGGGCCGCCCTCAGCGGCATGCAGGTCACCAGCAGCAGCGGCGACAGCGTGACCATCGACGGCAACAGCGCCCTGGCCAAGCTTGCCGCGATGGGCCAGAAGGCCGACCAGGCCAGCAAGGAACTGGAGGCGGCGCAGAAATCGGGCGACAGCGCCGCACAATCGGCGGCGATGGGCAAGATGATGGGCGCGATGTCGGGCAGCAACGGCCCGGTGGAGGCGCTGGCGCCCGACCAGATCAAGGCGTTCCTGCCGGACAGCCTGGGCAGCCTCAAGCGCACCAGCATCTCGGCCGAACGCAATGGCGCCATGGGCATGCAAGTGTCTCAAGCCAGCGCCGAATACGCCGGCACCGACAACCAGAGGATCACCCTGGAAGTCGCCGATACCGGCGGCGCCAAGGGCTTCATCGCGATGGCTGCCGCGATGGCGCCGGAAGAGGAGAAGCAGACCGACCACGGCTACGAGAAGACCTACAGCGCCGGCGGCAACCTGGTGCATGAGGAATGGGACAGCCAGTCCAAATCCGGCGAATACAGCGTGATCGTCGGCAAGCGCTTCACGGTCAAGGCCAACGGCAACGCCGACAGCATCGATGCGTTGAAGCAGGCGGTGGGCAGCATCGACCTGGGCAAGCTGGAATCCATGAAAGAGGCCGGCGTGAAATCCGAATAGCACGATCGGGCAACCTTTCAAGCCGATGAAAACCGCGCCGCCACCGGCGCGGTTTTTTTGCGACATCTACCGCGCGGCATCCGCCTTGGGCACCGAGCCCTCGGTGGTGATGCGGACATGCACTTCGTCGCTGACATTCGGCACATAGGCAGCGACGCCAAAGTCCGAGCGCTTCAACGTCGCCGTGGCATCGAAGCCGATCGACTGCGCCTTGCTCATCGGATGCGGACCGATCTTGTTCAGGGTGGCGTCCAGCACGATGCTCCGGGTCACGCCGTGCACGCTGAGATCGCCAGTGACCTTGAACCTATGGTCGCCCAGTGGCTGCACCTTGCGGCTCTTGAACGTGACCACCGGATATTTCGCGGCGTCGAAAAAGTCCGGCTCCTTCAGGTGCTGGTCCAGCGCCTGCACGTGGGTGTCGAGTTTTGCCAGCGGCAAGGTGACCTCGACACTGGACTGCGCCGGATGCTGCTCGTCGAACACCACCGTACCCTCGCCCAGGCCGAGGTCGGCGGTGGGATTGGAGTAGCCAAAGTGGTTCCAGCTGAACAGGACCATCGTGTGGTGGGGGTCGAGCCTGTAGGTCACCGGTGCGGCCTGCACCGACGTCGCGGCGGCCAGCAGGGCGGCAAGGGCGAGATATTTCAATGGGGACATGACGGGGCCTCTGTGGGGATGGGAACCGGGCGTTGCCGAACATCAGGCCACTGCCTGAGCGAAGCAACTTCGGCGGGCACGCACTGCAGGCAACGGGCGCGTCGGAACCGCGGGCGCCGCGAGGCATGTCGTTCGTCGGTGTCCTGCGTCGAACCTTGTGCCGACATCGACATCACGATGTGGCAGTGTATAGCGGACTCCCGCACAGGGGCCTCCGAGGTGGGGAAACGCAGTGTGTTGACTGGCGAAACAATCTCGCGGCACGCATGGCCCATGCTGACCCTGCGTGGTGAATGCTGGGTGATCACCGACTCCTCGGCGGGCAACCAGCGCCAGGCTCTGGCGCTGGCCGAACAGCTGCGGATGCCAAGCCGCCACCTGCTGCTGGAGCCGCGAGCCCCGTGGTCATGGCTGGCGCCGCGGTTGACCCTGGGCAGGCAACTCGCCCTGCCCGCCAGCCAGCGCGCATGGTTCGCGCCGCCATGGCCGGCCGTGGCGATCGGTTGCGGTCGCGCCGCCGCCCTGTTCACCCGCATGCTGCGCCCGCTGTCGGCAGGGCGCTGCCATACCGTGCAGATCCTCGATCCGCGTCTCGATCCCGGGTTGTGGGACACCGTGATTGCGCCGCGGCACGACGGCCTCGAAGGCAACAATGTGCTGCGAACGCTCGGATCGCTGAACCCGGTGGACCGCGAATGGCTGGCCGACGGCCGCGACGCCTGCCCCGAGTTCGGCGAGCTGCCGCGGCCACGTGTCGGCGTGCTGCTCGGCGGCACGCGCCACGGCATCGCGCTCGATGCCGGCTACGCCCGCGACCTGGCCACGCATCTGCTCGAACGCCAGCGCAACGAAGGCGGCAGCCTGCTGGTACTGACCTCGCGGCGCACGCCCGCTGTCTTGATCGAGACCTTCCGTCCCCTGCTCAAGGGTGTTCCCGGCCTGCTCTGGACCGGTCGCGGCGACGGCCCCAACCCATACCCTGGCGTGCTCGGCTGGGCCGACCGCCTGGTGGTCACGGCCGACTCGGTGAACATGCTGTCCGAGGCCTGCGCCGTCGGCTGCCCGGTGCTGACTTTCGTGAACGCACCGCTGCCCGAAAAAATCCTGCGCTTCCATCGGGCACTGCGGGACGCAGGCCTGCTGCACGATATCGACTCGCCGCTCCTCGCTGCGCAGGCTCCCTTGCGCGAAACCGCGCAAATCGCGACGCTGGTTCGCGCCAGGATCCTTGCCGCCGCTACCCGGAGTGGCGTGGACGAATGACGCGATCCCGACCTCGGCCATTCCTCATCCATCGATGCGGGTGACCCGGGCGACTCACGAACCCGGCCGCATCCATCGCAGCTGGCCCGAGGCCAGCAAGGCATCCAGTTGCGGCGCAAACGGGCTACGCAGGATGTCGGCCGACAGCGGCGCACTGGCCAGCAACCCCATGCACTGGTTGCGTCCGAGATGCTTGGCCTTGTACAGCGCAAGGTCGGCCAATTCGAGCGCTGCGTCGAAGGTAGCCTTGTCGACCCGGGTGGCCAGGGGATGCATGCTGAAACCGATCGAGCAGGTAAGCCGGATAACGCCGCCGCGACCGTCCCTGAAGGTTTTTGCCGCGATGTCGCAACGCAGCCGTTCGGCAATGACCAGCACGCCGGCCGCATCGACATCCTGCAGCAGCAGCAGAAATTCCTCGCCACCCCAGCGCACGGTGACGTCGCTGTCGCGCCGCAACGCCGCCAGCTCGCTGCCCAGCTCGCGCAGCACCGAGTCGCCTACCGCATGGCCGTACTCATCGTTGACGTGCTTGAAATGATCGATATCGATCTGCAGCACGCCGATGCAGGCATCGCCTGACAATACCGCCGGCAACTGCGCCATCAGGTAGCGCCGGTTGTGCAGCGCCGTCAGTGTGTCGGTATGGCTCTCCTCGGCCAGCGAAAGGTTGGTGACGCGCAGGCGTTCGAGCGCCCGCGAGAGTTCCCCGGTGCGCTGCTCGACCTGCGCCTCCAGCCACGCATTGCGCCGACGCTGCCTGCGCATGCTCCAGCGAACCAGCAAGAAGAGCAGCAGGCACAGCAGCACCAGTCCTGCGGCACGCACGACGACGCGCTCATGCCAGCGCGGCAGGATCCGAATGACGACGGTTGCCTCGGTCCCGTATCCGGTAGCGCCCGGCAGGGTGGCGGCGACGCGAAAACGATAGTCACCCGCCGGCAGATGGGTGTAGAAAGCCTCGCGCCGCACGTCCGCGTTCTGCCAACCGGTGTCATAGCCTTCCAACTGGTAACGAAACCGCACCGTGCCGATGCGCAGGTGGGGCGCGGTGTAATGGATGGTCAGGTCGCGCGTCCCCTGATCCAGCTCGAACGAACGCCCGAAGAACGACTTGCCATCGTGTTCGACGGCCACCACGGTGGCCGGCGGAGCCGTCGGCAGGGCGCCGAGGGCGCGCGTATCGACCCCGACGATGCCATCGGTGGTGCTGTACCAGATGAGATCGCCGTCGATCGCGCTGCGCGCACTGGCACCGCCGTTGCAGCAACGCTGGCCGTTCACGCTGGTGGCGCGTTGCTCGCCGGCAAGCCGTTGCGGCGAGACGGCATGCGCGGGCGACCCCGGCAAGGGCAGCTGGGCGAGCGGCAGCCGCCATGCGCCCGCCGCCGAACTGGCATAGAGCTCCTCGCCGAGTACGTCGAAGGTCCATATGTTGTCGCTGGGCAGGCCATCCGCCTGGCTGCTCATGCGCAGGCGCCCGTTCTCCACGACGCCGATGCCGGCATCGCTGGTGGCCACCCCGAGCAGACCGGGTTTCAACATGGCCACGCGGGTCACGAAATGCCCGCGCAGGGGTTTCGCCCACGCCGGCTCCGTCAACTTTCCATCGCGCAACTCGCGCACGCCATCCTCGGTCCCCAGGTACAGGTGATCCGGCGCCAGCGGCAGGATCGAGCGGATGATGGCCGCGGCCGTCGACGCATCCGGATCCGCACGACTCAACGTCCCCTGGCGCCAGCGGTACAAGCCGCCCGACGTGCCTATCCAGAAATCGCCGGCAGCGACTTCGCGGATGTCGTCGATGCGCCAGCTGCTCAGCGCGGACAAGGCCTTCGGGGTGACGTCACGGCCCTGGTCGAACACCGCGATACCCGCACGCGTGCCCACCCACAGCCGGTTTTCCCGGTCGTAATACAGCTCATACGCCGACGGGTCGGGCAGCGCACTCCCCGGGACCAGCGTGTGTACGCTCCTGCCGTCGAAGACTTCCACGTCGGAATTGGTGCCGAACACGATCGCCCCGTCCGGCGCCCGCAGCACGCTCCACACCAGTGGATCGCCCACTCCATCGCGCGTCGACACGCGCTGCGTCCAGCCACTCCAGACCCGGTACAGGCCGTGCGTGTGCGTGCCCAGCCACAAGCTGCCACCGCGATCCTCGAACAGCGCCCGCACCCACGGGCGTTGCGTGATGTCTTCGTCGCCCACCCGTTCCAGTCGGCCGTCAGGCAAGTGTCGATACAGCGCATCCACGGTACCGATCCACAGCGCGCCGTGGCGGTCGGTGAGCAGGCTCTCGATCGACACGGCTCGCAATCCGTCGTCCAATCCGGCTGGCACAAGCTGATCGCCGTCCACCCGCATCAACCCGACCTGGGTGCCCAGCCACACCTGGCCACCCTGTCTGGCCAGGTGTCTGACGATCATGCGTTGGTGTTGCGCCTGGCTGGCATCGATGCAGGTCATCGACGCGGGCTGGGCCCCATCATCACGCCGGCAAACGCGCCCGATACCGCCGATCCACAACATCGGGCCATCGCGCAGGAGGCTGAAAGCCGGCCCGGCATAGCCGTCCAGCGCGACGATCCTGCCGTTCTGCACGCGCTTCAAGCCGTCCGAGGTGGCCAGCAAGGGCGTGCCGTCGCCCGCGTCGATGATCGCGTTGACCGCGGCGCCGCCCAGCAACGTGAAACGGCCATCGCGTTCGTGCAACAGGCCATGGGCACCGCCGAACCAGACTCCGCCCCGGGGATCGGCCCACGCCACGGCGAGCATGCTGGTGTCGACGCCGGTGGCGGCCCGGTCATACGTGACAAAGCGCGCACCGTCGAAACGGGCCACCGCGGCCTGCGTATTGATCCAGAGAAACCCGGCCCGATCCTCGGTCATGTCGAGGACGGTGATCTGCGGCAGGCCCTCTTCGACACTCCAGTGATCGAGAGGATAGGAGTGAAAAGGCTGCTGCGGATTCATCGCGACCGCCGCCGGCATGGCCAGCAGGCACGCCATCAACCCGAGCACCACCCTGAGCATGGCGCGTGCCGAACCCTTCCTTGTCGCGTGGTAAGTCATCCCGCTGCCGCCGCCCTGTCCCCCGACTTTGTCCGATCTTGCCTGTCGGCATGGCTGCGTTCAAGCGCCACCAGCCGGCCGCCACGCGGCTGGTTCAGCTCGATGGCGTCGCGGGGCCGTCGCCGGGAGCAAACCGGAAACCCAGCGCATCGGTAATCTGGCGTACGCGATCGCACAATTGTTCCAGTGACGCATCGCGTGGCGCGATCCGGGAACGCAGGTCAAGCGTGCAGGCCAGCGCGCGCTGCAGCAGATCGGCATGGGCGGCGGCCAGGGTCGCGGCCTGCCTGTCGTCGAGCAGGCCGGCGCTGCGACATGCCTCGATCAGGCCGGCATTGGCGGTGACCCCGAGCAGGCCGGGATGACGCGCCGCATGCGCCAGCGCCAGTCCCTGCAGCGCAAACTCGATATCGAGCAGACCGCCCTGCCCCTGCTTCAGGTCGAACTGGCCGGCGTCGGAGCGGTCGCGCTCGGTGCGCCAGCGCCGGCGCATGCTGCTGACCTCCGCCAGCACGGTGGCATGCTCGCGCGAGCTGGAGAGAATGGTCCGGCGCACGTTCGACAAATCCCGGTTCAGCGCCGGATCGCCAGCCACCGGGCGCGCGCGCAGCAAGGCCTGGTGCTCCCAGGTCCAGGCGCGGCTCTGCTGATAGGCAACGAAGGCATCGACGCTGCTGACCAGCAGGCCCTTGGATCCGTCCGGCCGCAGGCGCGTGTCGACCTCGTACAAGCGGCCCGCGCGAGTCAGCACGGTCAGCCAGTTCATCACTCGCTGGGCCAGCCGCTGATACCAGCGAAAACCTTCCAGCGGCCGCTCGCCGTCGCTGATCGCCCGCGCGCGCTGGCCATCGTAGACGAAGACCAGATCCAGATCGGAAGCAAAGCCGAGTTCTTCGCCGCCGAGGCTGCCGTAGCCGAGCACGGCAAAGCCGGAGCCGGAGCCCGGCAGTCGCCCGTGCCGGGCGATCAGGTCGCGCTCGGCCAGCGCCAGCACTGCGCCCACCACCGACTCCGCCAGTGCAGCCAGGCGGCGTGAAGTGGCTACCGCATCGACGCGGCCGTCGTTGAAAGCCAGCCCGAGCCGGAATGCGGTGGATGACCTGAACTCGGTGATCCGCTCCAGCTCGGCCTCGGCGTCGCGCTCATCCAGCGTGCCCAGCACGCGGACGATCTCGGCCGCGATGTCGGCGCGCCTGAACGGCAATTGGTCGATGCGCGGATCGAGCACGTCGTCCAGCAGCAGCGGTTGCGCGATCACGCGCTCGGCCAGGAAGGCGCTGTCGGCGAACAGGCGCACCAGGCGGCGACGTGCGGCGGGTTGCTCGTCCAGCAAGGCCAGGTAGGAGGAGCGCCGCGCCACGGCCTGCATCAGGCGGCACAGCCGCAGCAGACTCGGCACCGGCGCCGGGGTGGCACGCGCCGCGCCCAGCAGCCGCGGCAACAGCCGGTCCAGCCGCTCGCGCGAGCGCGCGGACATCGCGCGCACGGCTGCGGCTTGCGGCAGCTTCAGCAAGGCATCCACCAATTCCGCCGCGGGCACGAAGCCGGACGCCTCCAGGGTGGCCACGTCGAGCGCCTCGTCGCAGGCCAGCTCCCACAGGCGCACGTCCGCGGCGGGCGCGCTGACCGCGCGGCCATGCTCCGGCATCAGCACCGCGGCGAATTCCTCGCTGACGATCGCGCGATGCGTGGCAAGTGCCCGGTCCAGCATGTCCCAGTCCGCATGATCCAGGCCCAACGCGATCCGTTCGCGGCTGAGCGCGTCGTCCGGAATGTCGTGGGTCTGTGCATCGCGCAACATCTGCACGCGGTTCTCGACCCGGCGCAGCAATGCATACGCCTCGCGCAGGCGCCGCGCGCGCTGGGCGCTTATGTGCCCGCGTGCCTCGCAGGCGGCGAGCGCCGGCAGCAGGCCGCGCACGCGCAGCGACGGCTCGCGCCCGCCGCGGATCAGCTGCACCAGTTGCACGACGAATTCGATCTCGCGGATGCCGCCGGGGCCGAGCTTGAGGTTGTCGGCCAGATCCTTGCGCGCCACTTCGGCATCGATCAGCGCCTTCATCTCGCGCAGTCCGGCGAAGGCGGTGTAATCGAGATACTTGCGGTAGACGAACGGGCGCAGCAGGTCCTGCAACTGCTTGCCGGCCGCCTGGTCGCCGGCCACCGGGCGCGCCTTGATCCAGGCATAGCGCTCCCAGTCGCGCCCCTCGCTCTGGTAGTACTGCTCCATCGCGGCGAACGACAGCGCCAGCCGGCCGGCGTTGCCGAACGGGCGCAGGCGCATGTCGACGCGGGCACAGATGCCGTCCATGGTCGGCTCGTTCAGCAGCCGCACCAACTGGCGACCGAGTCGCACGAAATATTCGCTGTTGTCGAGCACGCGCATGCCGTCGCTCTGGCCACCTTGCGGGTAGGCGAATACCAGGTCGATGTCGGAGGAAAA
>DATNGL010000001.1:0-11740 GCA_035605895.1 Rhodanobacter sp. | reverse complement strand
GGGCGTCGCCGAAGGCACAAAAAAACCCCGCATCCGTTACCGGGTGCGGGGTTCTTTGGGTGTTTTCAGGTTTTTCTAGCTACCTGGACACATGCCCTCAGCCCGCACCTCCGTTGGTAATAAGGAGTACGAGTACGAGGGCAAGAAGGAGCGTGCCGCCGAGCTGCAGCAGGCCGTCGACCGTCGCGAGACGGTTGATTTCGGCGGTGCGGCAATGGCTGTTGCGCTGCGACATGGATCGACCGTAAGCGATGCCGATGGTCTCTGTCAACAAAAATCTTTATGACGAAAACTTCTAAGCCGCCAGAACGGCGTTTGGACGGCTAGGTGTCCAAATGGATACAAATGAAACCATCGCAACAACTCGCGATGGGCGCAGCCGACTTGCGAACCGGACCCGCGACGCGGGAACTATGCCCGGCGCGTGGCCCGTCGGTCAGGCCGTGCCGGCGCCGCTCAGCACCTCGTGCAGGGCGGTGTCGGTCGCCGTGATCAACGCGGCGCGGGATGGGCGTGCAAGCATCGTGGCCAGTGGCTGCGGGACGGCGATCGGCGCGTTGATGAGCGGCTCCACGACGCTGTCGAACTTGGCTGGATGGGCGGTGGCCACCACCGCCCACGGTCCGCGCTCGCCCTGTTCGCGTAGGCGGTCGTGCAAGTGCATCGCGGTCGCCGTGTGCGGACAGAATACTTCGCCGTGCTCGCGCGCATGGTGGGCGATGGTGTAGCGGATCGTGGCGTCGTCGACACTGCTGGCGGACAGTGTCCGGCGCAGCGGCGCTTCATCCGGAAACGCCCAGCGCAGGCGCTCGAAGTTGCTGGGTGCACCCACATCCATCGCGTTGGCCAAGGTCGGGAGAGCTTCGCGAGGTGTGTATTCGCCACCGGCAAAGTAGTCGGGCAAGGTGGCGTTGGCGTTGCAGGCCAGGCGCACCTGGCCGATCGGCAAGCCCATCGCGCGCACCCACAGGCATGCCATGGCGTTGCCGAGGTTGCCGGTGGGCACGATGAAGTTCAGTGGCGTGTCGTGTTCGCGCCGCCATGCGAGTGCGGCATGGACGTAGTAGCTCATCTGCGGCAGCAGGCGACCGAGGCTGATGCTGTTGGCCGAGGACAGCGGCACCTGCGCCTGCAGCGCCGCGTCGTTGAGCGCGGCTTTCACCATGCGCTGGCAGTCATCGAAGCGACCGGTCACGCGCAGCGCGGTGACGTTGTCGCCGAAGCAGCCGAGCTGGTGGGCCTGGCGTGGCGAGACCAGGCCGTCCGGGTACAGGATCACTACCCTCACGCCGGGCTGGCGATGGAACGCCGCCGCCACCGCGGCACCGGTGTCGCCCGAGGTGGCAACGAGGATCGTCAGCGTCCTCGCATCGGCACGCGGCAGCCGGCGCAGGCAGGCGGCGAGGAAGCGTGCGCCGAAATCCTTGAACGCCGAAGTGGGGCCGTGGAACAGCTCAAGCATCAGTGTGTGCGGATGTGCGGGCAACGGGCGCAGCGGCGCGTCGAAGGTGAATGCCTCGGCGCAGATCGCCGGCAGTTCGTCGGCCAGCGCGTCGCCGACGAAGAACGGCGCCAGCAGGCTGGTGGCGGTGTCGGCCAGTGAACCGTGCGGATCGAATGCGTCCGGAGCGATGGTGGGCAGCGCTTCGGGGACGTACAGGCCGCCGTCCGGTGCCAATCCGGCGGCGATCGCCTGGCTGATCGGCACGGCCGGGCTCTTGCCACGGGTGCTGAGGTAACGCAGTGATTGCGTGGCGCTCATGCGTCGGTTCCTGCGACCGGCGGCATCGATTCGACGAGGCCGGCAGCCGGCCCGTCGACTGGAGATACCCAGGTGTCGCTATCCAGTCCCGCCGCCGCGAACGCCTCGCGCATGGCGGCGCCGGCGGCCTCGGCATCGGCGCGGTTTTCGTACCAGCCGAATACGCTGGGCCCGGCGCCGGAGATGCTGGCACCCATGGCGCGATGATCGAGCGCGGCCTGCTTCACCTGCGCGAAGTGCGGAATCAGCGGCGCACGACGCGGTTCGACCAGTACGTCCTTGAGGCCTTCGCGCACCAGCGCGGCATCGCTGCGGTAGCAGCCGGCAAGCACCAGGGCGAGGTTGGAACTCTGCGCCACGAACGCGCCGAGGTCGTAGTGACCGGCCAGCGCGGCGCGCGCCTTGCGCGTTTCCAGCACCAGATGCGGATGGACCAGGGCGCAATGCCATGCCGCGGGAACCGGGATGCGCAACAGGCGATCGTGGGTGGCCAGCACCAGGCCGCCGAGCAGCATCGAGCCGAGGTTGTCGCCGTGGCGGCTGCCGCTGGCCACCGCCTCGCCGTCGAGCGCGAACCCGTAGAGTGCTTCGCGTGGCAACGGTTGTTCCAGCAACGCGTTGGCGGCGACCAGCGCGGCCACGCAGGAGGCCGCCGAGCCGCCCATGCCCGAGCCCAGCGCTATGCCCTTGTGCAGCACCAGCTCGAAGCCATGCGACAGGGCGAGCGCACGCTGCAGCGCCAGCAGCGCGGTGCCGGCGGTGTTGTGCAACGGGTCCAGCGGCAGGCCATCCACGCAGCCGCGGATGGCTGCGATGCGCACGACCGGTTCGTCGATGCGGCGCACTTCGGCGTGATCGCCGGCGCCGGCCAGGCTGTGACCGAGCAGGTCGAAGCCGACGCCGACATTGCCGACGCTGGCCGGGGCGAAGGCGCGTGCGACGCGGGGAGCGATGGAGCGATCTGACGACATGTACGGTTCCGGCAGCAAGATGTTCATGCGCGCACCGCCAGCGACTCGGCGATGCGCAGCAGGTCGGCGAACACGCCGGCCGCGGTGACTTCCGGCCCGGCGCCCGGGCCCTGCACCAGCAGCGGATTATCGCAGTAGCGGCGGGTGCTGAACTGCACCACGTTGTCGGTCAGCCGCGAATGGGCGAAAGCGTGCGTGGCCGGCAGCACCGCCAGCCGCACGCTGGCGCGGCCGTGGCGATCGAGATGGGCGACATGTCGCAGCACGCCGCCTTCGGCGCGGGCCTCGGCGAGCCTGGCCGCCATCGCCACGTCCAGTTCGTGCAGCCGGTCCATGAACTGCTCGCGCGGCAGCCCGGCGAGCGCATCGGGTACCAGGCTTTGCAGGTCGACATCCTCCAGCGACAGCGGCCAGCCTGCCTCGCGCGCCAGGATCACCAGCTTGCGCGCCACGTCGAGGCCGGACAGGTCGTCGCGCGGGTCGGGTTCGGTGTAGCCCAGCGCATGCGCTTCGCGCACCAGCATCGAGAACGGGTGCGTGCCGTCGTGGCGGTTGCACAGCCAGGCCAGCGTGCCGGAAAACATGCCTTCCACCGCGAGCAGTTCATCGCCGGTGTCGAGCAGGTCGCGCAGCGTCTGCACCACCGGCAGGCCGGCGCAGACGGTGGCCTCGTAGCGGAAGCGTGCGCCATCGTGGGCGCAGGCGGCGCGGATCGCCTGCCAGCGTGACAGCGGACCGCTGCCGGCCAGCTTGTTCGGCGTCACCACGTGGATGCCGGCAGCCAGCCAGCGGGGATAGTGCGAGGCCACCTCGTCGTTCGCGCTGCAGTCGATCAGCAGCGCATGCCGCCCGTCCGTTCCGCGCACATGCTCGGCGAAGGCGTCGAGATCGTTCGGTCGCCACACCTGCGCGCCGCCGTGGCGGCCATTGAGCTCGGCATCGTCGCAATCCAGCCACATGCGCTTGCTGGCCACCACGCCGCACAGCTTCAGTTCCAGTCCGCTGTCGCGCACCAGTCGTGGTTGCGCGGCGCGCAACTGAGCCAGCAGGGCGCTGCCGACCCGGCCGGGGCCGATCACGCCGACTGCCAGCACGCGCCGACGGGTGGTGTTTGCCGACACGGGCAATGGATGCAGGAATCGCTGCGGATGTTCGGCAAGTTCGGATACACAGACGTTCACGATGACCTCCGGTTGAGGCCCGTGCTCGCTGGCGGATCGGCTTGTGCTGGGGAGTGCACCGGCCCGCCTCATCGAGGGCGGGGCCGTTGCGTAGTGAAGAACCTATTCGCGCACGGACACCCACCCCGACCGAGTCGTGGTGGTGGTCGTAATCGTGGTGGCGATGGAGCGGGCGTTGACGCCGGCTGGCAACGGCATGCGCCCGGCGGAAACCGGGGCAGGATGCAGGCGTGCTGGCGTGGAACGCGGCGACATGGCAACGACCATAGAGCGGATGCTGCAATGCGGTCAACAGGTTCATTTGCAACTTCTGGCTATATGCGCGACGGCAGCGACCCATCCGCTACCTGTGCGACGAAGATCACCGACGCCGGTTTTCGGGTCTGCGGATGCAGCGGTTCGCGCAGCTCCCGCAGTTGCAGCCCACGGTCGGCGAGCAGTCGGAGCCAACTTTCCAGGGTGCGGAAATACCACGGTGCCGGATCGCTGAAGCCGGTGCCAAAACCCGTCCATGAACCCTCGCGCCAGCCGTCCTGACAGGGATGGTCGCCACCGGCGACGAGCGGATGCAGGGTCTGGATCAGCAGGCGGCCGCCCGGGTTGAGCAGGGAATGGACGGCGCCAAGCAGGCCGCCCACGGATTCGTTGCCAAGCAGCGAAAAATTGCAGACGACCGCATCGACCATCGCATCGAGCCTGCCCGCAGCGACGTCCTCGTACGACATCGCGCGGAAATCGCCATCGCCGGCTTGCCGTGCCTGATCGATCAATGCGGGAATGGCGTCGATCCCGGTCACCTGGATGCCATGCGCAGACAGTGCACGGGCCAGCCAGCCTTCGCCGCAACCGATGTCGAGCACCGAATGTGGCGAACCGGCGAGCGTGGCATCGAGGATCGCCTGGTCGGTGACCAGCCGGCGGCTCTCGATCTGCCGCTCGCGCACGGCGATCGTCCATGGCGCGGCATTCCTGCTCCATGAATCGACGATCTTCGCATCGCTGAGCGGGTCGATGCTCATGTCACCCTTGTGGATCGATGCGCGTGCGGGGCGCGTCCGGAAAGGCCGGAGCGCGTTCCCGCTCAGCGCATGATCCCGGTATGCCCCAGCGAATAGCGCCCCGGCTGCGGCCACACGGTCAGGCCGTGCGGCTCCATGCCGACCTTGATCGTCCTGACCTTGCCGGTGCTGGTGTTGATCGCATAGACCACGTCGTCGAAGCGTCCCGACAGCCACAGCACGCTGCCATCGGCGTTGACGTTGCCCATGTCGGGGCTGCCGCCGCCGGGAATCGGCCAGTTCGCGACGACCTTGCGCGTGGCGTAGTCGATCACCGAGACGCTGCCCTTGCCGCGCCGCGCGCCGTGAATCCGGTGCGATCCCCGGTTGGTGACGTACAGCCGGCTGCCGTCGCGGCTCGGATACAGGCCGTGGGTGCCGGCGCCGGTGTGGATGAAGCCGATCTTCGTGAAGCTGTCGCCGTCGATCAGGAACACGCCGTCGGCCATCATGTCCGCCACGTAGAACACCTTGCCGTCGGGCGAGACGCGCACGTCCTGCGGCATGCCGGTGCGCTTGTCCAGCTGCAGGTAGCCGAGCACCTTGCGGTTCACCATGTCGATCTTGGCCAGCCTGCCGCCGAACTCGCAGGTGAAGATCGCGTAGCGCCCGTCGATCGAGAAGTCGGCGTGGTTGATGCCCTTGCAACCCGGCACCTCGAGCCGGCTCTTCAGCGCCATCGTGTGCGCATCGCGAAAATCCAGCCGCGCGAAAGCCTCCGCCACCACGATCGCTTCCTTGCCATCCGGGGTGAAGTACATGTTGTAGGGATCGTCCACGGCGACCGCCATGCCCGCCTTGCCGGTCATCGGGTCGATCGGGGTGAGGCTGCCGTCGTTGCGGCCTTCGGCGTTGTTGGTCACCCACAGCGTCTTGAGATCCCATGAAGGCACGATGTGCTGCGGGCTGCGCCCGACCTTGAACTTGTACAGCACCTTGAACGTGGCGGGATCGATCACGTAGACGTCGTCCGAACGGATATTCGGCACATACACCCGCTGCAGCGCGCCCTTCACCGCCGGGCTGAAGGCGTCGGCGCCGGACTCGCTGTAAAGATTCGCCGGATTGATCACCGGTGGCATGCCCGGGACCGTGACAACCGGCGCCGCGGCAGCGGCGCCGGCCAGAGCGAGGCCGGCCCACAGCAGATTCGCGCAAGCGGCGCGGCGCATCAAACGGTGGAAGGGCATGACTTGCGCGTCCTGTGGTCGAGTGTTGTCGAATAATGCCGGTTGGCGATCGGTCGCTACGCGCGTGGATCAGTGCCCGGCGATTTCCTTGCGGATCGCCGCGACCGTACGCGACACGATCGCATCGGTGCCCAGTTTACCAAGCTGCGCCGTGGAGCGACGTGGATCGCCACCATAGACCCCATCGGCGGCGCCGGGTTTCGTGGCGTGATGCAGCTGATCCAGCCTGACCATCTGCGGCGCGACCGCCAGCTGCAGCGAGGTGTCGGCCAGTCCGGCATGGGTACCGATCTCGTCGTCGCGGAAACCGCGCTGGCGCAGGATCTGCGCGTAGCCGGTCGAACTGGTTTCGTAGTATGCCGGCGGCAAGAACGCGCGCGCCCGGGCAGGCGCCCAGGACTTGTTGAGTTTGGCCACCACCCGTATCAGGTCGTTCTGGTAGCCGCCGTGGTCACCCAGGAACACGATGTTCCTGAATCCATGCACTGCAAAACTGTTCGCGACCGAGACCAGCATCTGCTCGAACACCGTGTCCGGGATCGTGATCGTGCCCGGGAAGCGCATGTGCGAAGTCGGCGGCGCATAGCCACCCTCCGGCACGTACGCCACCACCGGGGCCACCAGCGCATTGCCCAGCTGCTCGGCAATTCTTTGCGACAGCCACGCCGCCCGCGCATTGTGCTTGCCCAGCGCGACATAGGGTCCGCTCTGCTCGGTGCCCCCGATGGGAATGATGATGGTGGTGCTGCCTGACTGGATGCGGTCGCGCAGTTCGGTCCAGGTGAGGTCCTGCAACAGCACCGTGCGCGGCGGCTGCGCGCAGGCGACCTGCGCCAGCAGGAGCAGAAGGGCGAAGGCGAGGACTTGTCGACACGAAAGGCGTGTCAGGGAGGACTTGGACACGGCGACCTGGCTGGTGGTGGAGGGTGAGGGGAACGGTGGAACAGAGGCGCGCGTTCATGCGAGAACGCGCCTATTCCGCGTCGGTCGCCGGCACGAATTCCTTGAGGGATTCAAGCTCGCGTTCCAGCTTGAGCAGCTTCTCGTCGATCTGCGCGCGTTGTGCGCGCAGTCGCTCGATGGTGTTGGCGAGCTCGGTGCGGCGGATGTCGAGGATGGTGGCCATGGGATGTCGGTCTCTTCTTGCGGCGTCGCGCGTGGATGCGCTTGCCGCGTATTGTGCACCTGGCAGCCTGGGCAAGGCATGAGCCACCGGCCAGCCTCAATGCGACAAGTCAATCCGGTAAACCGCCGTTCCGTCCCCGTTGTCCTTCACCCATTGGATGTTTGTCAGCCCGGCCGCCCTGGCCACATCGAGCTTGTCCGCCCGCCCCGTGAAGACCACCGCGCCCCGCGTCTTCAACGGCGCAAACGTCCATGACGTGGGCTCCAGGTCGCTCGCGCCGATCTGCCGCTTGCGTTCGATCCACCTCGCCAGGATCTCGCGCGTGCCATCGGGCGCGGCCAGCACGATGTTGGCGCCGTCGAGGCCGGGGAAGTTGCCGCCGCCGCTGGCGCGGTAGTTGTTGGTGACGATGATGAACGGCTGCGTGGGCGTCACCGGCTTGCCTTTGTAGCTGAGCGAGGTGATGCGCTGGCCGACCGGCCTCGACACGTCGATGACGTAATGGATGCCGCCCTGGATCTGGTCGAAGTTGTAGCCGGTGAAGTGGCCGTTGATCAGCGCCTGCGCGCCGGCCTTGTCCGGATCGATGCGGTTGAAGCGCTGGGCGGATTGCTCCAGCCAGGCCTTGAGGCCGGCGCCGTCGGTTTTCACCGCGGCGAGCGTGTTCGGATAGAAGTACAGGTCGGCGGCGCTGCGCAGGGTGAGCGGGCCGGCGGCAACGTCGGTGTAGTCGTCGGGGCCACCGAAGCCCGTGCGGAAGGCGGCTGCCGCGGAAAGTATCGGTACGTTGGCGAGTTCGGGGTGCGCGCGGGGCAGTTCTTTGCGCACGTAGTCGATCTGCGCGGCGTTGACCGGCGCCAGCGCGCTCATGTTGCCTTCGTCGGCGAAATAGCTGCTCATGGGCACGGTGCTGCTGCCGACCGGCGTGTTGACGTAGGCGATCGCCGCCTGGTGCACGGAGTCGACCAGCGGTGCGATCGCGGGGTCGGCTGGCACGCACTCGACATGTGGCGAACCCGACTTGCCAGGGTCGCCTGGCTTGCTGCAGATCGGGCGGACTTCGCTGTGGGTATTGTCGAGGTCGACGACCCAGCGGCCGTTCCTGCGGTTGAGCACCAGCTCGATCACGCCCAGGTCCTTGCCGAAGAAGCCGCCCATCACCGCCGGCACGTTGCGCACGAAGCCGAGGCGGGCATCGACGTCCTTCATGCCGGCATAGCGCGGGCCGGGGAATTCGGCATGCGAGTGGCCCAGCAGGAGCACGTCGATGCCCGGCACGCCGGCGAGGTACCAGCCCCCGTTCTCCATGGTGTTGGTGTAGGGATGGATGTCGAGGCCGCCGTGCAGGATCGCCACGATCAGGTCGGGGTGCTGCGCCTGCAGCTCGGGCAGGTATTTCTGCGCGGCCTCCACCACGCCGCTGACGGTGACCTTGCCGGCCAGGTTGTGCTGGTCCCACTGCATGATCGGGGGTGGCGCGAAGCCGATGATGCCGATGCGCAGCGGCACGCTGATCGCGCTGCCGTCGGGCGTGTAGGCCTGGATGTTCTTGCTGACGATCGCCCACGGTTTGAAGATCGGCTTGCCGTCGCGCGCGCTGAACACGTTCGCCAGCACCAGCGGGTAGTGCGGGCCGGCGCAGCGCTTGTCGTGGCCGCCGTCCACGTTCATCGGCGTGCCGGTGACCTGCGAGAGGAAGCCCAGGCCATAGTTGAACTCGTGGTTGCCGATCGTGCCGCCGTCGTAGCCGACCGCGTCCATCGCCTGGTAGACCGCCAGCTCCCGATCGCAGCCCACCGGTTTCACCAGCGCCTGGTAGTCGGCCAGCACGCTGCCCTGGATGGTATCGCCGGCATCGAACAGGAAGTTGTTGGGGAACTCCTTGCGGGCGCGCCGGATCAGCGTGGCGGTGCGCTCGAAACCCACCGTGGGATCGGGTCTCAGCTTGTAGTAGTCGTAGCTGAGCACGCTGGCATGGATGTCGGTGGTTTCCAGGATCGCCACCTTGGCGCGCGCGCCATCCGGTGCCTTGTCGGACTTCCACGGCAGGCCCGAGCAGCCGGCAAGCAGGAAGGCGCCGAGCGCCAGCAACGGGAGAGCACGTGGGATCGGGCGTGGGGACATGGGTGTTCCGTGGGCTTGCGCAAGCGGCCCATCAAAATTAGCAGATCGAGGCCGCATGGCGCTGACCGGTACGGAAACCACGGTCACGCGGCCCGCCGGGTTTCGCGGAATGATGGCCGCGCGGGGGCGTCCGGATATCACGCATGCGCACCGGCGCGGATCCCCAACGCCAGGGAAACGACCGGGCGGGAAAGCTGCCGGCGACCGCCACATGATCGTAAGATGACGCATCGGTGACATCCGGTCCTGCAGGGGGACTTTCCAGCTCATGCGTCCAATCCCATGGCGCCGCGCGCGCGGACCTGCAACATGTGCAGGGGCGCTGGCGGTGTTCGTCGTCTGCCTGGCACTCACGGCATGGCAGGAGCCGTTGCCGCTGCAACGCGGTTTCATCGCGGCGCTGATGTTGTGCACGGTCGGCGTCTTGCTGTTCCTGTTCGCGCGCCTTGCCACCGCGTTGCTGGTCGGTGGGGGCCTGTTCCTCGCGCTGAAGTTCATTGCGGTCATGAAGCTGCGCTATCTCGAAGAGCAGCTGATGCCGGCGGACTTCATTTATTACGTGCGCAGCAGCCTGCTCGATACCTTGCGTCACTATCCGCATCTGTATCTGCTGGGCATCGGCCTGGTGGTGGCGTTGCCGCCGCTGCTGTATCTGACCTGGCGCTGGGACTGGCGCGTGCTGGCCGGGCTGCGCCTCCGCGTGGCGCTGATCGTGCGCGGTGCCGGGCTGGCGCTCGGCGTGCTGGCGTTCTGGTGGTGCATGCTGCCGAGCGGCCCGTTTGCCCTGGTGCACGCACGCAATACCTGGGAGAAGCTGTCCGACGACGCGCACCTGACCAATTTCTTCGTCAGCTTCCGCGACGCCGCGGTGCGGCTGCCGGCGATGAGCAGCGACGCGGTGGCCGAACAGGCCTGGGGCGCGACCGCGCAGAGCGGGCCGGGCAGCCGCCCGGCACCCTATCCCGACATCGTGCAGGTGCTGGAGGAGAGCACCTTCGACCCATCGATCTACACCGACTGCAACGTGCCCGCCTGCCGGCCGAGCATGTTTGCATCGGACACGCGCACGCGCGGCACCGGCGTGCTGCGCACGCATACCTTCGGCGGCGGCACCTGGGTCAGCGAGTTCGCCATGCTGACCGGCATGCCGCAGGACATCTTCGGGCCCGGCGGCATGTATGCACCGTACGTGCTGGCACCACGCGTGCACGATGCGCTGCCGCAGATGTTGCGCCGGCTCGGCTACCTGACCATCGCGATCTACCCGACCGTCGGCAGTTTCATCAACGGACGCAACGCCTATCGGGCCTATGGCTTCGACCACATGTACGACGTCAGCGAGCTGGGCCTGGACGAGTGGGAGGAGACCGACAAGCAGATGTTCGACGCGGCGAAGCGTGTTTACGGCAAGGTGAAGAAGCCGGGCCAGCCGGTGTTCGTGATGATCCTGACCCTGAACCAGCACGGGCCGCACGACGACGATCCGATGTCCAGTCTGCCCGTACCGTTCCGCCATCTGCTGCGCGGGCTGAAGCCGGAGGTGGCGCTGAACTTCGATACCTACCTGTCGCGCCTGCACGATTCGGACCTGGCCATGCGCGGGCTGGAGCGCGATTTCCTGGAGCGCACGCAACCGACCGTGCTGGTGCACTTCGGCGACCACCAGCCGTCCTTCGACGGCATGATCCGCGACCTGCCGCGCCGCCTGCCGCCCGCGCTGCAGCCGTACCGCGACTACCTCACCTATTACATGATCAAGAGCAACTTCGACGGGCCGCCGCTGCCGCACTACCCGATGCTCGACATCGCGTTCCTGCCCAGCATGGTGCTGCAGGCCGCCGGCCTGCCGCAGGACCCCTATTTCGCCGCCCTGAGCGAGCTGCGCAACCGCTGTGACGGGCTGTACGACGATTGCGCCGTGCCGGGCCTGCTCGACTCCTATTACGGCTGGATCTTCGGGCGACTGCACGAATACCAGTGAGCGTGCGACTTCGTTCCGGCTTGTTCCGCGCGATTGACCCTGCGCGTCAGCAACGGACCCTGTGGTGTCGCTGCGCGATTACCGACCGCGTGCCGGCGAAAAGGCCCTGATCGGCCGCTATGGCCCGTGCTGGCCGCGTTCCGGCCGATCCCGGCCCGGCGCCGGCCGGGGTGCGTCGGCGCTGGCAGGTGTCTTGCTTGATCGCATTGCATGAACCATCGCATTCCGGATACGTCCATGCTCGCCATCACCCGATCGAACGACCAGCGCTCCAGCGCAGCCGACGAGGCCCGGGACCTGGAGCAGCAGATGGCCGCACTCGACCTGTCGGCGGCCGACAAGCATTT